>DAOTVW010000161.1:0-13489 GCA_034436035.1 Anaerolineales bacterium | reverse complement strand
AGGTTGAGCTTCTCTAATATTTTTAACGCTATGACTACCGGGGTAGCTGGAAAGGGAATGATTTTTTTACCAAAGCCAGCTTCGTCTAATACAGCCTGGTAATCTTCTTTCATCGTGGTGAATTCAGCAGCACCAATATTGAATGTATCATTCACCTGTGTTGCATCGAGAGTCATACAAGAATGGATCGCCTGGCAAAGATCTTCGACATCCAAAAGTTGATAGCGATTCTTACCCGAGCCAATCATGGGAAAGTTCTTCCCTTCGCTCGCCCATTCATAAAAAATAGCGAAAACACCCAACCGTTCCGGCCCGACAAAGGATTTCGGGCGTAAAACAGGTACACACATTCCTTTTTGACGATATTCCAAACAAACATTTTCAGCCTCCACTTTGGCTATCCCATAAGGACCCACTCCAATTAAAGGGTCATTTTCATAAATGGGATGTTTTTTGGGAACTCCATACACCGCCGTAGAAGAAATATGGATAAAGCGCTTCACGCCATATTGATAAGCCTGCTCTAAAACATTGCGCGTTCCAACCACATCGGTGGTGTAGATATCTTCGGGGGAATAAAGGGGCAAGGCTGCTGCGGTGTGGATCACAATATCTGCCCCACTCATACTCTTTTTCAACGCTTCTTTATCCCGGATATCACCTTGCAGAAATTCAATTTGACTTCTTTCCGGATATGTGAAATCAACCAGGTCGATTCCACTTATTTGTGAATAGCCATGGGCTAGCAAATAGCGCACCAGATTAATGCTCAAGAAACCGCTGATGCCGGTAATAAAAATTTTCATGAATACACCTCCAAGTCATAATTTTACTCGTTCTTTACTAATTCAACCGAATTATGGATACACCAGCACTGATATTTCGCAGGTAGTCTTTATTTCCTTTTCAAAATAATCACAACCGTCAATCTTCTTGGAAAAGTAGTCCTTTCACTGTTGTTGATAATCACTTATAAAATAATGTGTTTTTCCCATCCGCGTCTCTCCGCGTTTATCCGTGTCCAATTTATGGTGTTATTACGTCACTTCCAATGATTGTTTTCAGATATCGGTATAGTCAAGCGATACGTAAAGGGGCAATATTGTGCTATACTCCTATTGAGTAAGGTGTACTGGGATATTATATGGAAAATAAATTCCCTCAACGCGGCGCCATATACCTCGCATGTTCTGAATGCCATCAACATTGGGATAGCCAAATAACCCAAAACGGTTTTCCTGCTTGTGCTGCACCAAAACTTCCCCGCTATCCTTCCGAACGAATTCATCCGACGTTTACCTGCGGCCAAATTGTCATTCGAAAGTGTGAATTATGGCGTTGGGCAGAACTATTTCCGATAAAAAATGAAAAATGGCAGAACTCGATAGTCAAAAGCGATATTCATCGCTTACGCTGTATGAGTGTTCAAGCCACTGGGCATGCTCCAGTTATACGTGCTTTTCAAGATTATCTTATATAATCATGCAAGTGGATTAAAATAGCTATAAGATGGAAATAAATAATCGTACCCCTGCTACAACCCAAGCTAGTTTAGAGCTCTTATACAATATCAGTCGTGAACTGGCAGGCGCACTTGACCTGCGGGCAGTCCTGCGGCGAGTTTTATTTTTATCCATGCAAAACGTCGGAGCGATTAGTGGTAGCATCATTGTCGTAGATAACCAGGGAGAACCAGTCGATTCCGCAATTATCACGGGTGAAGTCGTTCACGACCACACCACACAGCAATTAAAGATCACCTATCAGCGCGGCTTGGCTGGTTGGGTAGCGCAACACCGGCAAGCCGTTTTGATTCCCAATACCCTTGAAGACCCACGCTGGCTGCGCCGGCCGGATGATGCTCCCGATAGAAGCGGGCCAAAATCTGCTGTGAGTGCACCCCTTTTGGCACGCGATCAATTAATTGGCGTGATGACCCTCGTCCACCCCAAACCCGGTTTCTTCCATCAAGACCATCTCAATCTCGTACAAGCCATTTCCGATCAAGCCGGCATTGCAGTCCTCAATGCCCGTTTGTACAACGAAAGTCAACGCCAAGCGCGGGTTATGACCGCCTTAGCGAACAGTGCAATCGCCATTACTGGTTCATTGGATTTACACGAAGTCTTACAACGCATCCTCCAACAAACCAGCCAGGCATTACAAGTGGACACGGTCTCTTTGGCTCTCATTGAACCTCACACACACGAGCTGGTTTTCAAAGCATCCACCGGCAAACAAAGTGATAAAGTGATTGGGATTCGCTTAAAAATTGGTCAGGGAATTGCTGGCTGGGTAGCTCAACACGGGGAAGGCGCAATCGTCAATGATGTCCAGCATGACAAACGGTTTTACGATGGAGTCGACCTGCAAACCGGATTCAAAAGTAAAGCCATTGCATGCGCCCCGATGTATTGGCGGGGTGAGGTAATTGGCGTATTAGAAGCGCTCAATCCGAACAGTGGCGCCTTTGATCCAGATGCGCTCAATGTACTAACTGGCATCGGCTCGCTAGCCGGCACTGCGATCCGCCATGCACAATTATTCGAAGACCTACAAGCCGCCCATCAGCGTTATCATGAACTCTTCGAAGATAGTATTGATGCAATATTCATCACTGATTGGGAAGGGCGAATTGTCGAGGCAAACCATCAAGCGGAGCAGATCGCCTGCATTTCAGCGGACGGATTGCGCAACACCTTCCTTCAAAATCTCTCGGTTGTCAATCATGATGTACTGGGGGAAAATTTCCGTGAGCTCGCGACCCGTAAAACTATTGATTATGAAGCCACCCTGCAAACCGAATTTGGGCACACCATTCCGGTTCATGTTTATGTCCGCCAGGTTATGATTGATAACATCTCTTATTTGCAATGGATTTTACATGATATCACCGAACGAAAACGTTTAGAAACATTACGCAATGATTTGATCTCCATGATTTATCATGACTTGCGCTCTCCCTTAGCGAACATTGTTTCCAGTCTGGATGTGTTGGAGACGATGTTGCCTTTAGAAAACGAGCCGGCTTTGAAATCCTTACTGAACATCGCGGTTCGTTCAACGGAGCGCATTCAACGTTTAACCAACTCGCTTCTCGATATGCGCCGGCTTGAGGCTGGCCAGCCGCTCAGCAACCCCCAAATCACTGCTACGGAAACCCTGATCCAAGATTCCGTTGATGCGGTACGATCAACCGCCGAGACAAAAAATCAAACCGTCACCATAGACCTACCCCAATCGATCCCCCCTGTCCTAGCAGACGGGGACATGATCCGCAGAGTTTTGATCAACTTGCTCGAAAACGCGGTCAAATACTCACCACAAGGCAGTCAAATAACCATAGGCGCACAACCGCATGGCGAGATGGTGCAGATTTGGGTGAAAGACACCGGGCCGGGCATCCCTCCTGCGGAACATGAACGGATCTTCGATAAGTTTTCCCGTCTCCATAACGGTGAAAAAGTGCGCGGATTCGGTCTTGGGTTAGCCTATTGCCGTTTAGCAGTAGAAGCCCATGGAGGAAGCATTTGGGTGGAGAGCCAAGTCGGACAAGGGGCGACTTTTCGATTCACATTACCATCTGCTGAAGCTAGCTCCGATAAATCTTCATCGAACCCATCATCAATAACGCCATAAGGAAGAAAAATATTATGCAACAAATTAAACCGGGAATATTTTTTGAGGATACTTTTTTAGGGGTCATGGTCGGGGCACTGGTGTACCCGCATGGCACCATCTATATCGATGCACCATTACGAGCGGAAGACGCCCGAGCGTGGCGAACCACCTTGCTTAGCCAATCCAGTGGTTCAAACCGATTACTCATCATCCTCGATTCCCATATTGATCGCACACTCGGCGCGAAAGCATTTGATTGTCCTATCATGGCTCATGAAAAGACAGCTCAAGTCTTCCGCAGCCGCCCCAGCGTCTTCAAAGGACAAAGCACTGAGAACGGATCGGATTGGGAAGGATATGTCGATTCCATCGGAACGCGCTGGGCGATCCCGGATATCACGTTTAGCCATCAGGTGATGCTGTATTGGGGAGGACCTGAAGTTATCGTAGAACATCACCCCGGACCTACACCGGGTTCCATCTGGGTGATAATCCCTTCAGAGAAGGTGATATTTATTGGGGATGGTGTCCTCGTCAATCAACCTCCTTTTATTGCCCATGCGGATTTGGATGCCTGGCAAGAATCGCTGGACGAATTAATCGAAAAATATCAAGAGTATCTCATCCTTAGCAGCCGCAGCGGGTTCATTCAAGTAGAAGATATTCGGCATCAAAAGACCTTCCTGAAAGATTTAAAATCCCGCATCGAAAAAATTACGAAAAAAAATCCTACACCAGAAACCTTTAGTAAAATTATTCCGCCCCTCTTGAGCCATTTTGAATTAGACAAAACCAAAGAAGAGCAATACACCAAACGATTACAATCTGGATTGTATGAATATTTCACTCGTCGAGATAATCCCCCTAAAGAGGAAATCGCTGATAATCTACCGCAAAGTGATGAGGAAGAACTTTGATAAACCCTTCCCATAAAATAAGAAAAACCAGGAGATACTATTAATGGAAGCCCATTACCAACCCATTTATGAACTCACCCGTGGCGATGCTTTTCAAGAATTGCATAACCAAATCGTCGAATCGATCCATTATGGCGCGCTAGCCATTGTCGACACAAAAGGGAATTTGCTTGCCTCTGCTGGTGATCCCTATACCATCACCTATTTGCGATCAACCGCCAAACCCTTTCAAGCGCTCCCTTTTCTTGAGGAGGGTGGGAAGGAATTTTATCACCTGAATGACAAAGATATTGCCTTAATCTGTTCCTCTCACTCCGGAACGGATGCACATTACCAAGCCGCTTTAGATCTGCAAGCGAAGTGCGGGGTATTGGAAAGCGATTTGCTTTGCGGAGTTCATCCGCCAATGCATGAACCCACTGCACAATCCCTGCGGATGCGCGGGGAACAGCCCACCCCCAATCGGCATAATTGTTCCGGCAAACACACTGGCATGATTGCCTATGCCCGGATGCGCCACCTCGATTATAAGGATTATATTAATCCCAATCACCCTATCCAACAAACCATTCGGATGACCTTCGCACAAATGTGTAACTTGCCAGTGGATAAAGTCATAGTGGGCACGGACGGGTGTTCGGCGCCAAATTTTGCAGTCCCTCTTTATAACGCTGCCTGGGCTTATGCACGCTTGTGCGATCCAAACAGCGGCGCCGTAGAGCCACCCAAGCGCGCTCAGGCATGCCAGTTCATCACCCAGGCAATGAGGGCTCACCCAGAGATGGTGGGGGGTCCAGAACGGTTCGATACCCGTTTGATGGAGGTGGCAAAAGGGAAACTCGTTTCAAAGGGTGGTGCAGAAGGCTATCAAGGTTTAGGCATCATGCCCAATGCCCTTGGAGAAGGCTCACCCGCCATTGGCATTGCAATAAAAATCTCGGATGGGGATTTAAAGGGGCGGGCAATCAGCGCCATCAGTTTAGAAGTATTGCGCCAACTCCAAGTATTGAGCACCAATGAATTAGAAGAATTGGCAGAATTTGGTCCAATCGTACCACTCCGCAATTTCCGCAATTACACCGTCGGGGTTGGAAAACCGAATTTAAAATTGGAGTGGAAAAAATAGTTTGTCAGAAGACCAAATATCTCTCAATAACCCAACACCAGTGCGTGCTAAACGCATCCATGAGTTGCTGGTAGCTTATTACGGGGAACCCACTTGGCGCAATCCCCTGCCTGCGGTAGACGAATTAATCTCGACGATTCTCTCTCAAAACACCAACGATCAAAACCGCGATCGTGCTTTCCATCAGCTGCGCCAACGATTTCACTCCTGGGAAGAAGTGCGCGATGCTCCAATCGAGGATCTCATTGCTGCAATCCGCTCTGCCGGTTTGGCGCGCCAAAAAGCGCCCCGTATCCAAAACGTCTTACGCGCTATCACCGATCAACGCGGTCAAATCGAATTAGATTTTCTCCGTGAGCTACCATCTCAACAAGCATTAGAATGGTTACAGCAATTTAATGGAGTCGGACCAAAAACTGCTGCCATTGTTTTGTTATTTTCGTTGAATAAACCAGCCTTTCCGGTGGATACCCATATTCTGCGCGTCACCAAGCGCTTAGGATTAATACCTCCCAATACCACTGCGGAACAAGCTCACCTTATCCTAGCCGATGCCTTCGAACCCATGCATTATGGTACGGACCACCTCAACATCATCCGCTTGGGAAGGGAAATTTGCCAAGCCAGAAAACCAAAATGTGAAATCTGTCCCTTAAAAGGGGAGTGTGTATATTTTCAGAATAACCCTCCTCAACTGAATAATACCCGCTCCCTTAAAAATTCTTCGACAGTTTGATAGAAATGAGCAATCGTTTCACTTTTACGGAAGCCATGCCCTTCGCCTGGGTAAACATGGTAGACATACGGCACTCCGCGCTGGCGGAGTGAGCTGGCTACGCTATCCGATTGAGCGCGCGGCACGACTTGATCCTCTTCACCCTGGTAAAGGGCAATAGGGTCTTCAATTTTATCCACAAAGTAAATTGGCGAACGTTCCCGATAAACAGAAGCTGCTTCGGGCAATGGTCCTAATAAGCTGTCTAAATAACGGGCTTCGAATTTATGGGTTTCTTGGGCCAGGGTAAAGTGATTAGAAACCCCATATAAGCACACACCGGCCTTGAAGAAATGAGGATAGTCTTCCAATGCTTTAAGTACCGTGAACCCACCGGCACTGCCACCCATAATCACACATTTGTTTCCATCTACTAAACCTTGTTCAATTAAATATCTGGCACCACTGACGGCATCCTGCACATCATAGATCCCCCAAGATTGGCGCAGTTTATTCCGATAGCTCCGACCGTAACCCGTTGAGCCACGGTAATTTACCTCTAAAAAGGCGTAACCACGCGTGGCAAAATATTGAGCGCGCGGGTTGAAACCATTTTTTACCTGGCTGGTAGGACCACCGTGGATATGGACAATCAAAGGGGGTTTACCACGTCCCTCCACATCGGGGTGATGTGGGGGGTAATAGAGACCATAAACCGTTTCCCCATCCAACCCCGACCAAGCAAGCGATTGCGCCGGCGAGTAATATTCCGCAGGGATATCTTCCGGATACGAGCGCGCCCATACGGTTGTTTTTCCTTCAGGTGTGACAGTGATGATACGCGGTGGGATATGCGCCGCGGAAGCAATGAAAGCCATTTGTGTTTTCCCTTCCACAGAAACAAGTTGGATTTGAGAAAGGCTCGTATACGGTTGATCAAGCGGGATAGGCTGTTCTTGCCCATTCGGTATATCATACCGCCACAAGTGATCCGATCCATTTTGGTTGCGGATAAAATATATCGTTTGGCTATCGGGGCTAAACTGATAGGTGCGTAAGCCCTGCACCCAGGCAGGCACGCCATCCTCCGCCGCTGCGCTAGTGAGCTGCCGATGCGTTTGTGAATGCAAATCATAAAGATATAGCTGCCACCAACCATTTTGATCGGAGACATAGGCGAGATACTTTCCATCCGGAGAAAAACTGGGTTGAAAAATAGATACTTCCTCTCCACCGGCGATCATTTGTGGAGAATGGAGCTGCCATTTTTCCGTTCCCCAAACCACTTCTGCGAGATATAAGCGCGTACCATCCCAAGGCATGTTCGGATGATTCCAGGCAATCCAGGCAAATTTATGCCCTTCGGGATGCCAAACGGGTTGCATGTAAAAATCATCTCCGCTGAAAAAGATTTGCGGCCACTGACCTCCATCAGAAGGAATCAGCCCAATTACATCTTTGCCTTCATAAGTATGGACAAACGCCAAAACCTTTCCATTGGGTGAGATGGCCGGATGTGCCGCATTGCCAAAGGCCGGGGTGATAGGGAATGGTTTGCCAGAAATTAAAGACTGCCGATAAATTCGCCCCGATTCAGCTGCCACGAAGTAGACCTCTTCGCCAAAGACACTAAAATCGCCTCCGCCATAGCCTAAACGAGCACGAACAGAAAATTCATTATTGAGGTCGCGCCGCCCTTCCCCATTCAAAGGTTGCACAACCAGCACCCCTTTGTCAGAACGGTTTTCCAACCAAACCAGAAAACCTTTATTGCTCAACCCAACCTCCGCAAAAGTCAATCCGCCCGCCATCAACCTCGCTGTGATCGGGCTAGGGAATAAACCAAATGGTAAAGCTTTTTTCGTTGACACAGGAACCTCCCTCAGGAACTTGATCTGGAATGTTTTTCTCGTTGATTCAGTGGCGCAAAAGACAAACGATGCAGCGGTGAAGCACCTAATTGTTGGATTCGATCGAGATGGTATGGCGTAGCATAACCTTTATGCTCCGCAAAACCATAATCAGGATATTGACGGTCGTATTCTATCATCAATACATCCCGGCTGGTTTTTGCAATCACAGAGGCTGCTGCAATCGAAAGAGAGCGGCAATCACCCTTTACCAGTGCGGTTTGAGGGTGCGGAATAGGATTCAAATCCAAAAAATCAACCAACAAGTGCTGCGGCGTCAGGTGTAATTTTTCGAGGGCACGTCGGATTGCCAAATGCGTGGCGGGGATAATCCCTATTTGATCGATTTCCTCATTGGTAGCAAAGCCTACTCCCCAATCCAATGCAACCGATTTAATGTTCTCCCCCCATTCAAAGCGTGCCTCCGGCGACATTTGTTTTGAATCGCGCACACCAAAAAGCACTGTGGATAAATCGGAACGGACAGGAAAAATCACCACACCCGCTGCAACTGGGCCTGCCAATGCACCCCGACCCGCTTCATCGATCCCAGCCACATACAAAACCCCCTGACTCCACAAACGGGATTCAAAAAATAAATGGGGGCTGCTCGGCAGGGGTATGGTCTTTTTCATTTATATAAACCCTGCCAAGCCCGCCAGCGGATACGTAATAAGTCCAGCGCCATTTGAACCGAATCTCGGAAAACATGGATTTTGCTCTCTGAATTGTAATACCATGGGATCGGTACTTCAACTACCCTAAGACCCAGTCCCCGAGCCAGGAAAAGGATTTCCACATCAAATGTCCAGCCTCGGATAGTCTGGCGAGAAAAGAGCATCTCTGCGGCATGGGCGGTGAAACACTTAAATCCGCACTGGGTATCATGGTATTCCGGCAAAGCAAGAACACGGATTAACAAATTAAACACACGCCCGATGGTATGCCGTAATGGGGGCTCGTTAAATCTTTGTGCCCCTTTTGCTTCACGGGATGCAATGGCAACATCTGCATTTTCCAAAAGAGGCGGGAGGAAGCGATTGATCTCACTGACCGGCATAGAGAAATCGATATCACACATGAAGCGATAATCCCCTTTGGCTTTCAGCATCCCTTTTTGCACCGCTAAACCCTTGCCCCGCTGCTCTTCGTGCAAGACAATTAATCCTGCATATTGTTGTCTTAATCCCTGCGCCAATTCCAATGTTCGGTCTTGACTGCCATTCTCAACCAGAATCACTTCTGCAGGGTAACTTTGTTGTTCAAGAAATTCGAACAACATCGCCATCGCTTTTGGCAAACGGCGCTCTTCATTATGAGCGGGGATGATGACGGAGAGATAAGGATTGCCAGGCAATGCGGATTTCCAGTTAGTTGTGATAGGATAAAACCACCATCACCAGGCTGATGAGAATGATGATATTGATAATGACTAACCCAGCCAGCAATAACAATTGACGAGTTGTAAAAGGCACTTTATTGACTGTCTTTACAAATTGATCATCTTTTGGCAAGGGAACGTTAACCTCTGGTAACTTGAGCGGCTTTTTGGGTTTTTCTTCTTTGAAGGAAAAACCGTCAAGGTGTTCATCGAAGGTTTTATCTTTTTCCTCTGTATACGGTGCTAACAACTGAACCACTTGGGGAATTTCAGCCAAGTTTATCGTTGGAATCGCCTGAGAGATAGAAGTAACAAAGCGTCCTAACCCATCAAGAGGTAACATCCGAACGGCTGGTTTGTTTAATTCCAAATGAACGCCAGGGTGAGTGAAGATAATCACTGCTTGAACAGGTATGTGCGCAAAACCTTGCTGGCTCAGAAAATCAACTACCTTCTGAGAAAGTTCTATCGCTTGGACAATGGGGTTGGGGGATTCTGAACGATATTGTTTTCGGGACTCATCAAAAATCTCCCAGTTTGTACCGCTTGCCCGATAAATACCGTGGCTGGTATTTTCAAATATCAGCAACACCCCTAAAGGTCCCACCAATAATGGTGGGATTTCTTTTCCTTTCCCAAAGATGGAACAATTTTTTATCAAAAAATGATCATCATTGAGTAACTGTTGAAATAATTTCAAAACCGCCGAATCGCCCGTTTTCGGTTTGCCAAAGGGAATTTGCGGCAAGGATAAACGAGTTTTACCTGCTGCGCTGTCCTCTGCTGGGGAAGGAATTGCTGTTATTGATTTCATTTTTTCCAACTCTATTTTAGTCTAATTTATTCTTTCGGTGTTGGTTAATTGCTTAATAAATGAAAGAGTATCCACAATTAATTGAGACCGAAACAAATTTAATTGAGTCCGTGGTAACCGTTGAAAGATAATTTCTTCCATCGCATCTTCAGAGGAAAGATAACGCTTAAATTCATCTGGGGAAATATTTTGGCGTGATGCAAAAATCTCAATTGTCTCTATCTTTTGTCCCGGTTGTAACTGACGGGCGATCTGGTCCCGCCAGAGCAAGAGGTGGTGGTCTGCCACAAAAGGCAACCAGCTCTGAGGGGTTACAGTCAGTAAATAATCTGCAAGGTTTGGTTTCATTGCTGGGATGATTTGTTGATCAAGATACGCGCGTAAGACATTATGCCAGATGAGACGTTCTTGGAATGTGCCCCAAGGGCTCTGCAAGCCAAAAACCGGGATGAAGATCTGACGGATCCATTGCCAATCTGCCAGCAAGTGACAGAGATAACCAATCAGAAATGCACGTTGCTGCGGTTTCAAATTGGAAGATAGGGTCAATTGCGGATAGGTTTGCCATAATAATTCCCACGGTTTTAGCAAATTTTGGCGAAGGGGTAAATCGAAGAAATGAGTCTCAGCCCGCGGCTGTCCACTGACCACTTGCACATCAGGAGCAATATTACCAAATAAAAACTCAGCCCGGTAAGATACCACCTCCTCTTGAAATGAAGGGGGTAAATCAGGGCGCTCGATTAACTCCTGAGCCAGGCTGAGATGATAAAACGGAGTGGGCATAATTAAATCAGCGGTACACCCTCTAATTTATCCTGGTTTGCCTGGGTGTTTTCGGTAAGGATAAGCGCTTTACCATTATTCTGTTTAAGGATCACCGGGCGCGAGATTTCGAAGGTACTTGCCATAAATGGCACTCGCTTCCCCGCATAAGCTTTTTGTCCCTTCTGTAAACGCGCCAATAATTCATCTCGGGTAAGGATGACATGGTCAGAAAAAGTCGTCCCGCGCCGTTCATATACTCGCACCCAATCAATCGCACCATTGGGCTTATAGCGTACTGCTTCGATAACAATATCCGCTTTTTGCTTCGCCATTTTTTATCTCCCTTAATAATTATGGTTGGAATGAGATATTATATTATAGCGCATGCGCGGCGAGCAAAGCGAAGCCATCTCGCATTTCGTAAGTCAAGTAGCTGCTTATTTAACTACCTACCACGATAAATTACGCTGATAATCGGCTGCGAAAACCGTCCACAAAGGCGCTACAAAAAAACGAATGACGGAGCTATTCGTGCATTCGTGTAATATTCGTGGACGGTTTGCTATCACACCCAAAGCCTATGATCATGTCATTACCTCTTCGAGTGCTGTCTTTCGGCAATAGAACTGAATCTCGCAATGACGCAGGATAGGAATATAGAAAAATTGCGACCATCGCAAAGAGCGCTGCTCCACAATTACGGCTATGCTGAATAATTACGATGTTTTATATTAAAAAATACCCGCCCAAAGAATTCGGGCGGGTGATAGATTTTGAAATTTGACTTATATGGTGCGACGAAATTAACGCACGAACGCTTTTCGTCCGGCGTAAATCGCTGCATCGCCTAATTCTTCTTCAATGCGCATCAACTGATTGTATTTTTCAACCCGTTCACCGCGGCAGGGAGCGCCTGTTTTGAGATGGCCAGTGCCCATGGCGACTGTGAAATCGGCAATAAAGCTATCCACCGTTTCACCAGAGCGATGGGATACCATAGCACCCCAGCCGGCTTTGCGAGCCATTTCGATGGTAGCTATCGTTTCTGTGAGGGTACCAATTTGATTCAACTTAATCAAAACGGCATTGGCAGCATTTTCCTGGATTCCACGTGCTACCCGTTCCACATTGGTGACAAACAAATCATCACCGACCAACTCAATTTTATCGCCAATGGTCTTATTGAGTAATTTCCAGCCATCCCAGTCGTCTTCTGCTAAACCGTCTTCGAGGACAACAATGGGATATTTCTTTATCCATGATTCATACATCGCGACCATCTCAGCTGAGGTTACTTTCTTTCCTTCAGTGCGCAAATTATAATAGCCATCTTCATAAAAACCGCTCGATGCTGGATCTAGAGCAATGGCTATCTGATCGCCTGGTTTGTATCCTGCTTTTTCAATAGCTTTGAGGATCAATTCGACTGCTTCTGCATTCGTTTTCAATGCGGGGGCAAAACCACCTTCATCGCCGACGCCAGTGGAATACCCGCTGCTTTTCAATACATTTTTCAGCGAATGATACACTTCGCTGCCCCAGCGTAATGCCTCACGGAAGTTGGGGGCGCCGACCGGTGCGATCATAAACTCTTGCAAATCTGTGCCCTGCCAATTGGCATGCACACCGCCATTCAAAATGTTAAACATGGGAACTGGTAAGACTTTGGCAGTGACACCGCCCAAATAACGATAAAGGGGTAAACCGACTTCATCTGCTGCAGCACGCGCAACCGCCAGGCTGACACCCAAAATTGCATTTGCACCCAGTTTGCTCTTATTGGGGGTGCCATCCAATTCAATCATGGCTTTATCCACCGCTGATTGATCCAGGGCATCCATCCCAAATATTTCGTCTGCAATAGTTTCGTTAATATTTTCAACTGCTTTCAGAACCCCTTTACCCGAATAGCGGCTTTTATCGCCATCGCGCAGCTCTAATGCTTCATGGACTCCGGTGGATGCACCAGAAGGTACAGCCGCTCGTCCAAAAGCTCCACTATCGAGAGTTACCTCGACCTCCACCGTGGGATTACCACGAGAATCCAATATTTCGCGGGCATGAACAAGATCAATGTACGACATAGGAAATCCTCCAAAATAAAAATTATTAAGGCTCATAAAAAGCTTCTGCCTGGCTCTCCATGACAGAAGCTATTCGCCAATAATGGCTGTTCAAACCGTTTCCAGTGCGCCTCAGAACCTTGAATTCCGGGCATATACTTTCGAAATTACTGA
>DAOTVW010000160.1:0-8433 GCA_034436035.1 Anaerolineales bacterium | reverse complement strand
GACCGCAATATTGCCCAAACCCTTACCAAGGAGACATTATGTTAATCGTTGATGCACATGAAGATCTTGCCTGGAATATCCTTACCTTTCAGCGAGATTACACCCAATCCGCAATAGAAACTCGCCGCAAAGAAGCGGCCACATCCATTCCGCAATGGAATGGCGATACTTTACTCGGTTATCCAGAGTATCAATCTGCATCGGTTGCAGTCATTTTCTCTACCCTCTTTGCAGCGCCATTGCGTAGAAAAATGGGCGAATGGGATACCCAATGTTATCGCGATGCAAAAGAAGCTCAAAAATTATACCGTTCCCAGGTTGACGTATATCGAAAGTTATCTTCTCAATACCCAGATAAATTCCAAATCCTTTATTCAAAGAAAGACCTTGCTGCTCTATTGGATCATTGGCAATATCAGACAGGAGATCATCCAGTTGGATTGGTTATGCTGATGGAAGGAGCAGAAGGTATTCTCCAACCCGCTCAAGTCGCGGATTGGTGGGATTTAGGAGTTAGATTAATTGGTCCAGCCTGGGCAGGCAATGGGTATTGCGGTGGCACAGGCGAGCCGGGTGGTTTAACGAAATTAGGATATGAACTATTGGAACACATGGCAGAGCTAGGTATGATACTCGACCTTAGCCACATGGATGAAAAAGCTGCCTTACAAGCCTTAGACACATATCCCGGATCCATTATTGCATCGCATGCAAATGCGATCGCGTTGCTCAAGGGAAGCGAATCGAACCGGCATCTCTCGGATCCCGTCATCCAACGGATTATTGAACGGAACGGAGTCATTGGCGTTGTACCATTCAATGTTTTTCTTAAAGTTGGCTGGAAAACGGGTGACAGCCGGGAAGAAGTCACTTTGAACCATGTCGTCGCCCAAATCGATCATATCTGCCAGATTGCCGGAAATACAAACCATGCTGCCCTTGGCACCGACTTTGATGGCGGCTTTGGAAAGCAAAGTGTGCCGCTCGAAATCGATACGATCGCTGATCTGCAAAAAATTGGCGATTTGCTACAAGCACGTGGCTATTCGCAAACAGATTGTGAACAGATTCTGGGAAAGAATTGGTTGAATATCTTAATGGAAAACCTTCCTGAGTAAATAATCAAAAGGTTTATAAGATGGAAAATCAAAAAGAAAAATCAATTAACCGTCGTGTACGGAATGGAGTCATCTTTCTCACAATCGGATTAATTATTTTTCTCATTGGAATCAAACCATCCCTATTCGCATTAGACCGCAGTCCCGTGATTGGTTTTGTCCAGATTGCCGTCTTTCTGGTTGGCTTAGCCGGAATATGTTTAGGCGGTTATCTGACGATTAATGCGCTCTGGAATGGGAAACAACGCTCCATCATTGCTGATATTGGTTTTCGATTGGTCAGCACTGGTTATGTGGTGGCTGCTTTGAGCGGCATGGCGGATGTATTTGGAATTGGCAGCCACCGCTTCCCTGCTATCCCGTATTTCGGGCATGTTCAGGCAATTGGTGTCATTCTCGGTCAGGTAACCATTCTGATTGGCATCATCATGATGATACCGTATTCAAACGATTAAGTGTCCTTGAACTTTTATCCTTTTGCTGGTTCAAAGCCCATCACCTGTAACATCTCGTCATTGGTAGCGAATTTAAAATCTTCCACACCCAACTCAGCTGCTTTTGCTTTTTCGGCAGCAGTCAACAATGGCAAATGAGTTTGTGTCACGATCGGTTTGCCCAGTGACTGTAATCGATTTTGCACCTTTTGCAGCAAATCAGAAGGATTGTCTTTTGGCGTTAATGTCTCCAAAAACTGCATCACCGCTTTAGCACAGCGCTCGCCATCTTTTCGCGCCACACCGACTAATCCGTGACTCGCTTCGCGTGACCAACCCGCCACAAACACTCCCTCAATTGGTTTTCCCGCATCGGGATCAAAAGCTTCATAAGAAATATCTTCCACCGGAAATTGCGGGTTGGGGTTTTTAACAAACTCATTCCATTGCACGGGGAGGCCAAATCGCTCATCCACCTTATCACCAATACAAAAGATAACAGTATCCACATACAAATTACGCCGCGAACCCAATAATTTCGCTCGTGTGTCATTATTCACTTTGACTAAAGTTGTATCTTCGACTTCCAATCCGGTCACATAGCCCTTATCTTCTCCCAGTATGCGGGTTGGCGCAGCTAAAAAGTCGAACCGAAAGCGTGTCTTCGAAACCGGCTCAACCGCTCTGGGTAATGCCGCAAGGATGTTCGCTCTAGCTTCATCAGGATCTTGCCCTATTGCTAACATAATCGGTTTGGCACGGCGGATTTCCTCATCTAAGGCGTCCAGGTCAAGGTTCGCGATGATGTATTCCATCTCTTTTTTATCAAATTTCACTTCAGCCGGACCACGGCGTGCCACCGCTATCACCTCATCCACTTTTTTCGTGCGGATTAACCAGCGCGCAATATCAGTCATGACATTGCCAACCCCAACTACCGCTACCCTGCGACCGATGTAAATTTCTTTCTGGCTGAAGGGAGGCAATTTATTGTAATGATAAACAATATCTTTTGCGTGATAGACCCCTTTCGGGATATTTTCACCAGGAATGCCCAACCATTTTGTGCCTTGTGCCCCAGCAGTGACCAGAACCGCGTCAAATCCCATCGTCCTGATTTCATCCAACGAGATATCGGCTTCCTTGCCAATTACCACATTACCAAAATAATGCACACTTGGCATTTCGAGTATCTGCTGAAACTGCTTTCGCAACCCTTCCTTCATTTTTACTTTATCAAAATAAATACCATATTCAGCTAATCCGCCTGGTTTTATGTCGCGATTAAAAAGCACCACCAATGCGCCTTGTTCAGCTAATACACGAGCGGCATATAACCCCGCTGGACCTGCCCCGATAACAGCAATAGAATAATTAGCAAGTGATTGGGATTCCATTAATTCCTCCATGATACTCTCGACTGGTTGTAAAACGACCCACCGGAGTTTCCTCTATTTTGTAGATTGCATGCTTACTCATTGATTATAAACAAGTGTGATATAAATCACAAGTGAAAATTACCTGATTATTGCCGATTATTCTCCTCTCATGGTATTATACAGTGTCGAATGCATATCATGGAGTCAATATGTCTGAAAATATCACCAATATTACGTTAGCAAATGGACTACAAGTTCTCCTGAAAGAAATCCACACCGCGCCCATTATCAGCCAGTGGATTTGGTATCGAGTTGGTTCTCGCGATGAGCCCAGCGGAAAAACTGGTATCGCCCATTGGATTGAACACATCCTGTTTAAAGGGACAGAACGATTTCCTGCTGCCATGTTAGATAAAGCGATTTCGCGCGAAGGCGGCTCCTGGAACGCAATGACTTATCTAGATTGGACAACATGTTTCGAAACCATGCCAGCAGATAAAATTAGCCTCACCTTAGAGCTCGAGGCAGACCGGATGGTCAATTGCCTTTTTGATCCGAATGAAGTCGAATCAGAACGAACCGTTGTTATCTCTGAACGCCAAGGCAATGAGAATGAACCTCTCTTCCGCTTGAATGAGGAAGTTCAAGCAATGGCATTTCGAGTTCACCCGTATCATCATGAAGTGATTGGTGATTTAGCCGATCTTCAAACGATGCAACGCGATGACCTTTACCAGCACTACCGCACTTACTATACTCCGAATAATGCGGTTTTAAGTCTCGCAGGAGATTTCGAAAGTGAGGTTATTCTTAAACAAATCGAACAACTTTACCAAGACATTCCCGCAGGTTCAAACCCTCCCCGCCTTAACCGTCCCGAACCGCCTCAGCAGGGAGAACGACGGGTGATTGTAGAGGGACCTGATGACACAACTTTTCTCATGTTAGCCCATCATATTCCTCAAACAACCCATCCCGATTTCATTCCCTTGATTATCCTCGATAGCCTGCTGACAGGGCCAAGCAACCTCAACATATTTGGGGGTGGCATCTCGAATAAAACATCACGGTTGTATCGCGCGCTAGTGGAAAATGATTTGACTGTCAGCGTACATGGTGGTGTTGGAGCGACGATTGATCCATTCCTGCATATTATTACTTGCATTGTCCGCCCAGAAAGAACCCCACAAGAGGTCCTCAAACGAATCGAGGAAGAGATTAATCATATTCAGGATACGCCACCAACCAAGGAAGAACTCGAACGGGCGATCAAGCAAGCGCGAGCTTTGTTTGCTTATGGAACAGAGAGCATCAGTAATCAAGCCTTTTGGTTAGGTTTTTCCTCTATGGTTGCCAGTTATGAATGGTACTTGAATGTCCTTGAGCAATTAGCTGAGGTAACACCGCAGCAAGTTCAACAAGTCGCCCAAAAATATCTGCGCCCGCAAAACCGTGTGACTGGATTTTATATTCCCCAATCTACGAAAACTTTCCAAACCCATGCCGAAAGTGACCAATAAAATGACACATCCACCAACTTCATTCTCCCCGAGTCATAAATCTCTGCCCAGCGCGGCGGATATCACCCGTGTGGAACTCCCCAACGGGATTGTCATTCTTGTTCGACCAAACTTCAATAGCCCTTCGATTGTTTTCAACGGATTCATTCAAGCAGGCAGCCTTCTTGATCCAGAGGATAAACTCGGATTGGCGAACTTTACTGCAGCTTCACTCTTACTTGGAACCCAAGACTTCGATTACCAAACCATTTATGAGAAACTCGAATCCGCTGCCGCCAATCTCAACTTCGAGGGTGGCACTCATGTCACCAGCTTTGGTGGCCGTTGCCTCGCAGAAGACTTCGAAATGCTCATCCAATTGTTTAGCAGTGCTATTCAAAAGCCCGAATTTCCCACTGAGCATGTCGAGCGTAAACGAGCGCAACTTATCACCAATTTAATCTTGCGGTCTCAAGATACTGCCGAGATGGCTTCCCTCACCTTTGATCAAATTGTATTTGACCATCACCCCTACAGCCGACCCGAAGAGGGTTACATCGAAACAATCCAAAATATCACGATAGAAGATATTAAACAATTCCAACAAAAACATTATGGTCCGCGAGGTATGGTGATCGTCGTCGTCGGCGCCATTGCACCGCAAAAAGCGGTGGAAACCATCGCAAATTATTTCTCGTCATGGGAAAACCCTCACCAAGCTCCTCCGATCGAGTTACCAGCGCTATCCCCAATGAATGAAACAATACTAAAAAAGGTTAATATCGCCGGTAAATCGCAAGTGGATTTAATCATCGGATCCATCGGTCCCCATCGAAAATCACCCGATTATATGTCTGCCGCATTGGGAAATAGTATCTTGGGCCAATTTGGTTTAATGGGTCGGATTGGGGATATCGTCCGCGAAAAAGAAGGCTTAGCTTATTATGCTTATTCCAGTCTAAGCGCTGGTGTCGGTCCAGGGAGCTGGGTCGTTGCAGCCGGGGTTGCACCGCAGAACATGCAAAAAGCAATCGATTTAATCATTCGCGAAATCCGCCGCTTCGTAACCGAAAAAGTGACGCAGGAAGAATTGGAAGATAGCCAGGCTAATTTTATCGGTCGGTTACCTATCTCCCTTGAGTCAAACATGGGTGTAGCCTATGCGATAAGTAACCTGGAACGGTTCGATCTTGGATTGGATTATTACCTCCAATATGAGGATCTGGTTCGATCTGTCACTGTCGACCAAATTTTAGAAACCGCCCAACGTTATCTTGACCCGAATCGCTTGGCGATTGTCGCGGCTGGCAGCCTTGAATAAAAATTATCCAGATGGTCATTCGTACTGGCATTGATTTAATCGAAATTGAGCGGATAGAAGCAGCGTTGAACCGTTATGGAAATCGCTTCCTTCAGCGTATCTTTACACAACGAGAAATTGAAGATGCGCGAAATAAACCCGAATCACTTGCGGCTCGGTTTGCCGCTAAAGAAGCTGTTTCGAAAGCATTAGGCTGCGGAATCGGAGAGGTAGGTTGGTTAGACATCGAAATTGTTTCAGACGACCACCGCCAACCCTATTTAATCCTTCATAACCGGGCTCTTCAGCTAAGCCAAGCCCAAAACTTATTTAATTGGTCTATTAGTTTAAGTCACAGCATCGCTATCGCCGCTGCTGTTGCAGTAGCCATTGGAGAAGAAAACCCCCGCTAGATTGATCCTCTGCGGGGGTTTTATTTTCGTTTCCGCTCAATGTTTATTCTTTATGAATTATTTTCTCTCTCTTATTTATCTTGAGGTTGGGACTCAGAAGCAGGTGGATTTGTAGAAGGAGGATTTTTTTGTATTTTGCGGCGTTTTCGAAGAAACCTGAAGAACCGACTTAAAGGAAATACAAATACCACATAAAGCACGATGATGACAGGCAGGATAAAAATCACCAACCAAATTACGATATTCACAATATATTTCAGTGCGTTAATCAAGGCTTGCAAAGCATCCCGAGCCACTCCAACCGGTTTCCAACCAGCAATACTTAACGGTTCGACTGCCTCTTCAGCGATTAACTCTGTGCTAATGGATGAAAGCGCAGCAGACTCGCGATAGTACTTCATTTGCCCTTCAATCACCTCAATCTGCTCTCTAACCTGCGTCAATTGATTATAGACACTCAATACATCTTCTGTTGAGTAAGCTTGATCCATTATCTTCCGCAATTGCTCTTCCGTATCCTTTAAATTGCGCAGTCGTGAATCAAGGTCAGTATATTGACTTGTAATATCCTGGCTCTCAATATTTTCACTTTCAGGCAACTGTGGGGATAATAATTTAATTTCTTTTAGGGTGTCATTCAACTTCTCAGCTGGAACACGGATTGTAATCGATGCGTGTGGCAAAGATTTTCCGCTTTGCGATTGCGTTTGTGTGAGATTCGCCGAGACCACATACCCGCCCATCTTTTCCGCGATTTGTGTGATTGCATCCATTGATTGAACGGGATCCTTCACAATCAGTGTGAGAGTTGCATTCTTAATCACCATGCGATCGCTATTGCTTGCTTGCGTACTTGCGAAAGCATTTTGGCTCTCGGGTGCTGGTAACAGCATCTGCGGGGCACCGCTGGCTGGGGCTGAACTTTCCCGGGATACATCTGCGGATTGACCGATTGTTTTTTCCATCGGGGCTGCTGGTCGGGCTGCACAAGCGGTTACCAAAGATACCATCACCATTATTATCCCCAATGTGGACAAAATTTGATATGTTCTGCTTTTTGATTTCATCTTTTTCTCTCCTTTTCTTCTTTAAAGACGAAACGCAAGGTTCTTTGTTCCCTGCGTTTCACCAACCACCAGCCAGCCGTTGAATATGACGGTCTGGCAAACCAGCAATGCGCATCCGTTCCTGGACGCTGAGAATATCATACACGACCCGATGACTTTCCCAACGTGATGTTTCGGTGTCAAATATCGCATACGCTGCACGCGGATCACGATCACGTGGTTGTCCCACTGATCCAGGGTTTAATATCGACCGCGGGATGAGTTGAAACGATTGACCAGCAGAGATCAAGCTGACAAAAGGTTGAGTTTCTCCCTCCTCTAAATAAAAAAGGGATGGCAAGTGGGTATGTCCGACAAAGCAAAAATCAGTATCAAAATAACGGAAGTTTTCTCCAGCGGTTTGAGAATCTAAAAGATATTCCCAAACGGGTTGACGCGGGCTACCATGCACCAGAGTGATATTATCCATGACAACTTTTTGCGGCAACTGTCGTAGAAAATGAAAACTGGCATCGTTTAATGCGGATTGCGTCCAATAAATCACCTTTTTTGCCTCATGGTTGAATGCTTCCGTTTCAATTAACTCCAGCACCGCCGCATCATGATTGCCTACAATACAGGTTAAATTAGGCAATTGACGAATCCGGTCGATACATTCATTTGGATCAGGGCCGTACCCCACAATATCCCCTAAACACCAGGCCGCGTCAAATCCCCCCGCATCAGAAAGCACACTCTCTAAGGCGGTTAAGTTAGCATGAATATCGGAGAATACCAGAACACGCATTAATTTGAAATTCTATCTCGGGTTCAAATTCGAGGTGCAGTCTCTCCCCACACAATTCGATAGACAGGGGTACTCTGCTTTCTCTGAAATAACAAACAGATTATACTATTATCGAGAACATATTCCAATTTCATTTTTCGTAAATCCATTTAAATCACTTCCCAAATTTGATAAAGGGCGAGATTGCCTTCTCTTCCATCAGAGTAAAA
The DNA here is from genome assembly GCA_034436035.1 of Anaerolineales bacterium. GTDB lineage: Bacteria > Chloroflexota > Anaerolineae > Anaerolineales > UBA4823 > UBA4823. Next base: position 227 of record DAOTVW010000160.1, on the reverse strand, counting down.
AGATTTTCGGACAACGAACCCGCTTTGTTGTGCTAGTTTACATAATTCCTCTTCGGAAAAATGATGCACATAACGAAAGCCAAATCCTCCCTCTTTCCAATCCAACAAATAATCGTTCTCATCCACATCTTGGGTGGCTAATCCCGCTTCTGTCCAATCATGAATTCGTTTCCGTTGTCGTTCACTGTTCAGGAATTGCCATACTGAAAAATAAAATTTTCCTTTAT
>DAOTVW010000159.1:0-5413 GCA_034436035.1 Anaerolineales bacterium | reverse complement strand
GCGTTCGCTATTTTCATCCTTAACCGCCTATTTCCTCGGGGCATTGATCTTGGGATTCAACCCCTGGCAGGGAGAATTGCTGCTGGCGTTTGTTTTTTTGTTGGTCGGCATGGTACCGTTATATGGCGTGACACTGTTATATGGTGCTTTAATCCTCAAAGTTAAGGAGGCAAATGCTTTGGTGGGGTTAATGCAATGGGGTGTGAGCTTTTTGATGGGGGTATTTTTCCCCATTACGGTTTTTCCGCCATTTCTTAAGTTCATTGCCTTATTGTTTCCCCCGACCTGGATGACCAATGGTGTCCGTTCTGCTATACTCGGCGTCGGTTATTTTTTCGGAAAATGGTATTTAGATTTAGCGGTTTTGTGGGGGTTCCTCCTGCTGGCGCCTCTGTTTGGATATTGGGTATTCAATATGATAGAAGTCCAGGTGAGGAGCAATGAAGGGATGGGGCAATTTTGATATGCGGGATAGAATAAAAGGCGAAGTTAAAATTTTTCCGAATAAACTTTGTGAGGATAGCGGGCGTTCGCAAATTGAATGTGAAATAAAATGAATCAAAGAACAGTTTTTGGGATGCGAAAAGTGGATCGGTTGATAAAGGATTTTCTTCTTCATTGGAGCACATTTTGGGCAATGGTACGCAAAGAATTGACTATCATGGCGCGTTATCCGGTCGAATTTGTGGCGTCCTTTGGGCAGGTGTTTTTTATCGTGGCAATTTTCACCCTGGGCGGGAAGATGTTTTCATCAGGAGGATCAAACAGCGGATTACCAAAAACCACGTTTGAAATGAACACGTCTGGCGTGGTGATTTATGGGTTTGTTTTATTCATGTTCTTGAATGATACATTATGGACGATAGGCTATAATATCCGCAACGAACAATTGCAAGGGACGCTCGAACAACTCTATCTGAGTCCGGCGAGTAAATTTCTTAATCTGGTTGCCCGAGTGACCAATACATTGCTTTGGACCGGTTTGTTATCGCTGACGGCGGTCCTGGTGATGACGACGATGCTGGGACGGCTGCCGCTTGCAAATCCGTTATTGGGCTTCTATATCCTCATTATGTCCTTAGCTGGGACATTTGGGATTGGTTTTGCATTTGCGGCGCTCACTATACGGATCAAAGAAACCGCCCAAACCGTGGCGAATTTTTTCCAATTTGGTTTTATTATCTTGTGCGCGAACTTTTTCCCATTTTCTGCCTTACCGCCGTTTTTGCTTTTCTTTTCGCGGTGGCTACCAAATGCCTATTGTGTGGATGCTTTTCGCTCGGTAATGATGGGTTTTCCGGCCGGCTTTCCCGAACTGGCGCCATTTGAAATTGAATTGGTTATTGTTACCCTATTTGGGTTGGGTATGCCGATAATTGGTTACCTTCTTTACCGTTCGGCAGAACGCTACGCCCGTCGTAATGGTACCTTATCGGCATATTAATCCTCGAAAAACAGGCATCAGGCCTTTATGGTAGAGAACCAAACCCATTCGCAGAGTGATCGTGGATAAGCTCTCGTTCTTCTCCATTGCGACGATTGCGGATGCTATTCAGCATCAATTAAACATGCGCGGCCTGGTGCGGTTTGATCCGCTGAATAAGGCAACGGTATCCCAAATCACTGCGCTAAAGGCGATGTGCCTCTCCGCCAAAGTGGCTGCGGTTGCCATCCGAATTCGATTGGCGAATTGGGAAGTCGAACAGGTTGGAATAGGGGAGACTCCGATTACTTTTCCTTATCAGCCCGGCTTTTATGCTTATTGTGTTGCTCCGGCAATGTTTCAGGCGTTGGCGCAACTTAATGCTTTGGGTGACGTAATAATAGTTGAAGGACATGGTGTGGCGCATCCACGCCGCTTTGGTCTGGCAAGCTTTATGGGTGTCTATTTGGATAAACCAACAATAGGTTGTGCACGAAATCGGTTGGTCGGCGAGGTTGGAGAAATCAGCGATGATGAAGGTAGTTATTCGGAAATGATAGATGATGGAGAGGTGATCGGTGTGGCATATCGCTCACGCAAAGGATGCAAGCCTGTGTATCTTTCCGTTGGCAATCGGCTAGATTTAACCAGCCTTCTTAGCTTGTGTGTCGATTGGTTCAAGGGTTATCGGTTACCCGAACCATTAAGGATGGCAAATCATTATTTGCGAATTTCTATTCAAAAGGAGTTTTGACATGTGGCGATTTATTCTCCGATTATTGATTAACGCGGTGGCACTTTATGTGGCAATTCGCATCGTCCCCGGTATCCATGCTCAAAATATGGGATGGTTGTCGATGCTGATTTTGGCATTGATATTTGGGGTGGTTAATAGTTTATTTGGCCCGATATTGAAATTTCTCACTTGTCCTTTGATCATCCTGACCTTAGGGTTATTCACATTAGTCATCAACACGTTTCTGTTTTGGCTAGCTGGTAAAGTGGGTGATCTGTTTGGGGCTGGTTTCAGTGTGGATGGATTTTGGGCGGCTTTCTTAGGATCTATCGTGGTTTCGATTGTTTCGGTTATTTTGAGCTTGTTTTTCCGCGATGATCAGCATCGACGCCCCAAAAGGACGTAGTTCATTTCCGATAAAAAGGTCGGGCTACCTTACAAAGAATTAAGGAATGGTGAGATTTGGTATTTAATTGTTGACTTTCACCAAAAGGTCAGATATACTGTGTATATCGGAGGATGAATGAGCAAATCCTTACAAGTCATATAGTCAAGCACGGCACGCGTTTCAACGCGTGCCTTTTTATATTCTTAATCAAAAAGGAGAGAAAAAATGGACTATGGGATGATTGGGAAGATTGAAAAAGCAAAACGATATGCCGCACAGCGCGAACGCATCCATTTTGAGGCGCTTACGGTTACTTTTGAAGGCGAGAATAATCCCCATACGGTTCATCTGGAGAATGGTGTTTGGCGTTGTGATTGCGATTTCTTTCAAACTCGGGGACGATGTAGCCATACGATGGCTTTGGAGATGATTTTGGACGGGATGCTTCCGGAAACGGTATTTGCCAGTTAACATAAGGAAAAGAGTTTCAAAGCCCCGCCAAATACCCATACTTGGCGGGGTTTTTTTATTATTGAGGTGTCAGAAATTTAGTGCAACGGAAGCAATTTCTATACATGCCCGGTAAGCAATCTTCAACCAAGCAGGGAGATGGCTTTGCTTGCTATGATATTTGTTAGCAAAACATTTTTACGATAAACCCCGAGTAATTAAGGGAGGGATGTTAAATTCGCCTAAAGTTAGAAAATATAACCAAAATGGAAAGAATAGTTTTGGATATTTTTCCAGAGAAAATACAACATGGATAATATATAATGCGGATGGAAGAAGATTGAAAGGAGCAAGATGAAAATGAGGGTAGCATATCAAGGCGCACCAGGAGCGTATTCGGAAGCTGCGAGTTATGAGATTTTCGGCAAGGAAGCTGAACCCTTGCCGTGTGAAACGTTTGAAGAAGTATTCCGGCAGGTGGAAGATGGAGAAGCGGAGCGCGGGATGCTCCCCATCGAAAACTCAGTCACCGGCAGTCTGCACCGCAATTATGACTTATTGCTGGAACATTCTCTTTATATTGTGGGTGAATATCCCTTACGAGTGCGGCATTGTTTGATCGGTGTGCCCGGCAGCGAGATAAGCCAGATTCGCAAAGTGATCAGCCATCCGCAGGGGATTGGACAATGTGAAAAGTATTTGCGCCGTCTGAATGTGCAAACAGAGGCGGTTTATGACACGGCAGGAAGTGTGAGGATGGTGAAAGAAGCCGGCGATCCCAGTTTGGCAGCCATTGCATCGAATTGGGCGGCGCAGATCTATGGTATGCAAATTTTGGCAGAAGGGATTGAAGATAATCCCGCCAATTACACCCGTTTTTTGATTTTGGGCAAAGAACCAGCAGTCCCGCAAGGCAATGCAAAGACATCCATTGTATTTACGTTGCGCAACATTCCGGGGGCGCTGTTTAAAGCATTGAGTGTGTTTGCGCTGCGAGAAATTGATTTAACGAAGATCGAATCACGGCCGTTGGTCGGAAAGCCGTGGGAATATTTGTTTTATATCGATTTCAGCGGTTCAACGAGTGAGGAACATGTGCAGCGGGCGCTGGAAAATCTGGGAGAATATGCACTGACATTAAGGGTGCTCGGTTCCTATGCACGATTTAATAAAGCCACGAATGGACAGGAATAAAGAGCCGACCGCGAATGAACGCGAATAAACACGAATAAGAGTTAAGCCGCGAATAAACGCAAATAGACGCGAATAAAAATTAAACCACGAGTAGACTCGAATGAACACGAATAAAAAGAGAATATTAACCGTTCAAGTTTTATTTCAGAGTGCTTTAGGGAACAACAATGCCAAGTGGGAAATTGCTTCGGTCGCAAGGAAAGCTCTCTCGAAATGATCGCTGACTAGGCATGAGTAGAGATTGCTTTCGTTGCAAATAGCGCTCACCCATTATGATAGGTGCCTGAGATATTGCCCCTTTTATATTGATATTATCCATTCGTTTGAATTCGTGTTCATTAGGGATTATAAATGATTGGTGTCTTTTAGTGATAAAAAGAGCGGAGAGGGTGGGATTCGAACCCACGGTGGATACGAGATCCACAACGGTTTTCGAGACCGCCCCGTTCGGCCGCTCCGGCACCTCTCCACTTTCAACAAATCGATTATAGCAAATATTTACGAGATAGGATGAAATTCATCGCTACTTTTCTCTATTAGGATTAATTTACCCATACCAAAAACACATGCGTGATAAAATAAGCCGCGAGGTGGTTCTATGTTGATGCAATCAGTCGCTTTCCAATCCTTCGCTGCAACCAAGTCAAATGGTTTCACATTGGCAATTGTTATTTTAGTGTTGATGATTCTTTCCGTGATTTATAGTCTCGTCCGGGTATTCTGGGCTGGAAACGAAGAGAATACCGCTGACCCGTTACCAAGCTGGCGGAAAAACGCTATGATAATCCTTTTTATCCTGGGGATGATTGTCGCGCTCTATTTATCCTATGTAGAAACCCAAGCTGTGAAAGCGGTTTGCGGTCCGGTAGGGGATTGCAATGCGGTGCAGAGCAGTAAATACGCGCGCTTGTTTGGAGTTTTACCTGTTGGGGTGTTAGGGGTTCTCGGCTATGTTGGAATGCTGGCTGCCTGGCTGATCGGAAAATCCCGCTGGAACAAGATCGCCAACCTGGCGCGTTTGGCTTTTTTTGGTATGGCACTATTTGGGGTAATTTTTTCGATTTATCTTACTTATCTTGAACCGTTTGTCATCCGGGCTGTTTGCATGTGGTGCTTGAGTTCGGCGGTGATAATGACCTTGATATTGCTCAATAGTATTCCCGAAACGATTCAAGCATTAAACCAAAACCTGGAAGATTAATAACCCCATTAATTCAAAATT
>DAOTVW010000158.1:0-9299 GCA_034436035.1 Anaerolineales bacterium | reverse complement strand
AACCAGCGTTGAGTATCCCTTATTGTCATCATGAACGCTGGGATGGAAGTGGATATCCCCGCCAATTGAAAGGGGAGGAGATTCCGTTGGCGGCGCGCTTGTTCGCGGTAGCAGACGTTTGGGATGCTTTGACCAGCGATCGTCCTTACCGTAAAGCCTGGACGCAGGAAGAGGCGCTGGAGTATATTCGTCAACAAGCGGGGAAACAATTTGATCCTCGCGTTGTGGAGGTGTTTTTGAGGATAATATCCGCGAAGGAACGCGAATAGAAGAATCCGCGAATGAACGCGAAGGAACGCGAATAGAAGAATCCGCGAATGGACGCGAATGGACACAAATAGCAAAATCCACGAAGGAACGCGAAGGAACGCTAATAGCAAAATCCACGAATGAACGCGAAGGAACACGAATAACAAAATCCACGAATGGACGCGAAGGAACGCGAATAAAAAACCGCGAAGGTACACGAAGCCCCATTCATTTGACAGATCCGAAATCTCATGATAAACTTGCCGACAATGAAACGAAATCCACAAACTGAAACCCGTTCCCGTCGTTGTACGCCATCCCTCTTTGGGGTGGACGGGCGTTTTGGTTTGTCGGGATGAATCGATTGGCATAAACCGACATATTTTCTGTAATTTAGCCCTCCAGCCCGGAGGGTTTTTTATTTTTAATTCTTGGAGGCTGTGATGTCAAAAGAAAATGTTAAAAAAGTGGTTTTAGCGTATTCGGGGGGACTGGATACATCCATTATTGTCCCATGGTTGAAGGAAAACTATGGCTGTGAAGTGGTCTGTTTCACTGCAAATGTGGGACAGGAAGAGGAGTTAGAGGGCTTGGAGGCGAAAGCTTTAGCCAGCGGAGCTAGCCAATTCGTCATGCGCGATCTGCGCGAGGAATTTGCCCAGGATTACTTGTTCCGGATGCTGCGCGCTGGAGCGGTGTATGAGCGCAAATATTTATTGGGGACTTCGATTGCACGACCGTTGATCGCAAAACATCTCGTTGATGTTGCCCATCAAGTGGGGGCAGATGCGGTGGCGCATGGTGCAACGGGCAAAGGAAATGATCAGGTGCGTTTTGAATTGACTTTTATGGCATTAGACCCGCGCTTGAAAGTCATTGCCCCTTGGCGGGAATGGGAAATCCGTTCACGCGAAGATGCCATTGCTTATGCTCAGAGCCGCAATATCCCGGTGAAAGCTTCTCTGAAATCCATTTTTAGCCGCGATGGAAATCTGTGGCATTTATCCCATGAAGGCGGTCCATTGGAAGACCCCTGGCAGGAACCGCAGGAGGATATGTTCCAGCTCAGCATTTCACCTTTCGCTGCTCCTGATCAAGCCGAAGAAATAACCTTGACCTTCCAGAGCGGTACACCGTTGACATTGAATGGCGCGGCGCTCTCTCCAGCAAAATTGGTGATGGAACTGAATCGTCTCGGTGGGAAACATGGTATCGGAAGGGTTGATCTGGTCGAGAACCGGCTGGTGGGTATGAAGTCGCGCGGGGTTTATGAAACACCCGGTGGCACCATTCTGCTTTCAGCGCATCGCGAATTAGAATCGCTGACACTGGATAAAGAAACGCTGCACTTCAAGGATTTGGTGGCGCTCAAGTATGCCGAATTGGTTTATAACGGGATGTGGTTCTCACCTTTACGAGAGGCTTTGGATGGTTTTGTCGATAGCACGCAAGGTCCCGTAACCGGGGAGGTACGGTTGAAATTATATAAAGGGAATATTCTGGTGGCGGGAAGAAGGAGCCCATTTAGCCTCTATCGGGAAGACTTTGCCACTTTTGGGCAGGAGGATGTATATGATCAATCGGATGCCGAGGGATTTATACACTTATATGGGCTTCCACTCAAGGTACGGGCATTGAATGGTTTGCCGGTCTCTGGCTTGGATATGCCCCAGCCGGATTATTCCCGTTTCAAACGCGACTGAAGTTGGATCAGCCCCTCATCCCAGCTCCCCTCATTGTGGGGGAGGTTAAGGGGGGCGCCCTCCTTGTCCCACTATGGAGCAGGACTAAAGCGGGAGGCGCTTTAATATTCTTGCTAAGAAGGGAGCCGATGGAGGAAGGCGCTTTCCTTGCCATAATAAATTGTAGGGCGAAGGTGAGAAGCGCCTACCTTCACTTGATGGTAGGAAAGACGATGGTGGAGAGGGATGAGGGTGACCTATTTCCAAATCACAGGGAATGATAAAATTTACGGAACTACTCAGCTACTATTTAAAAATTGTTATGGGAAACAATTGTCCTGGCGAGTTTATGAAGCCATCTCTCGACCGGTACCTGTCATGAATAGCAAAGCGAAGCCATCTCCCTGCCGGATTGGAGATTGCTTCGATCGCAAAGAACGCTCTCTCGCAATGACGGCTATGCTGAGTAATTACAAATTTACAAGAATGGCAACATCTTTGTGTTGAAAAGTTTACTATACCCTCGTCAAAATGAAAGGAAAGCTTATGACACTATGGGGTGGAAGGTTTACAAGCAGGTTGCATCCCGCTGCATGGCAGCTTAACACTTCTTTAGCGATCGATTCCCGACTTGCTGATCAAGATGTGCGCGGCAGCATCGCCTGGGCAGGGGCGCTTCGTTCTGCGGGTGTTATCACCGACGAAGAGTATAACCAAATTCAGGCCGGCTTAATTCAAATACGAGCAGAATTGTTGGCTGGGGAATTTAAGTTCAGTGAAAACGATGAGGATATTCACAGCGCGGTTGAGCGCCGATTAGGTGAGTTAATTGGCGAAGCGGCTGGAAAATTGCACAGCGGACGCAGTCGTAACGATCAGGTGGCAACCGACTTTCGCCTCTGGATCATGGAGGCGCTGGATAATTTATGGAAACAGCTCCGCGAATTTCAGTCCATTTTGGTCGAGCGGGCTGAAAATGATTTCGGGGTGATTTTACCGGGTTACACCCACACACAACGGGCACAACCGATCTTGCTCAGCCATTGGTGGTTGGCGCATTTCTGGGCATTCCAGCGTGACGCAGATCGCCTTCAGGAAGTGCGTCAGCATAGTTCGTCCATGCCCTTGGGCAGTGGCGCATTAGCCGGTACACCGTTTAACATCGACCGTCCTGCGCTTGCACGCGAATTAGGTTTTGATAAGGTGTCTCCGAACAGCGTGGATGCTGTTTCGGATCGAGATTTCGCAGCAGAATTTTTGTTTTGGGCAGCTTTGGTGGGGGTTCATCTTAGTCGACTTGCCGATGCTGTGATTTTATTTTCCAGTGCAGAATTTGGTTTTTTTATCCTTGCAGATGCATTTTCGACGGGGTCGAGTTTAATGCCGCAAAAGAAAAACCCCGATTTATTTGAGTTAGCGCGCGGTCAGAGTGGCAAATTGATTGGGGCTTTGACCAGTTTGCTGGCAATATTGAAAGGGTTGCCTTCTGCTTATGATAAGGATTTACAAGAAGATAAAGGATTGGTTTTCGGTGCACATGATACCATTACCCAATTGTTGCCGGCTTTGGGCGGGGCTATCCAAACACTGCGCTTGAATCCAGAGCGAATGCAGGCAGCGTTGGAGGATAGTTTGTTCGCGACGGATCTGGCTGATTATTTGGTGGAGCATGGCGCACCTTTCCGCCAGGCGCACGCGCTGACCGGCCAGGCAGTGCGGGCAGCGGAGGAGCTGGGGGTGCCTCTCTCAAAGTTGCCGCTGGAGCGGTATCAGGAGATTAGCCCATTGTTTAATGAGGATTTATATGCGGTATTTGATGGTATGCGGAGTGTAGCGCGGCGGAAGGCTATCGGTGGCACAGCTCCTGAGGCGGTGCAGCAGCAGATCATTCAGGCAAAAAAGCTTCTTGAGGAACCTAAAAAGAAGGTTTGATTTGGCTGGGTTGAAGTTGATAAATATTTTATCACTTGTACAAATAAATTAAACAAAATAGGGTTAAAATATCCATTATTGGTTTATAATATAAAGCAAAAAAAGAAAGGATAAAAACTATGACCACTCGAACCTCATCTGCAGAATGGAAGGGCACCCTGAAAGATGGCGCTGGCACAATGAAACTCGCAAGCGGCGCATTCGAGGGCCCTTACACCTACGCTTCCCGTTTTGAATCCGGACCAGGCACAAATCCGGAAGAATTAATTGGTGCAGCGCATGCTGGCTGTTTTTCCATGTTCCTTTCCGCATTACTAAGCAAGGAGGGATACACCCCCACAAGTATCCGGACTAGCGCCACGGTTCATTTAACAGAAGGACCCACAATCAGTTTAATCGAATTGAATTGCGAGGCGCAAGTGCCAGGATTGACGGACGCGGTGTTTCAAGAAAAAGCCAGCGCTGCTAAAGCCGGTTGCCCCGTTTCAAAATTGCTAACCGGGGCAGAGATCCGTTTATCGGCAAAGTTAGTGGAGTAAAAGAAGGCAAGTGGCAGGAATTTGGTCCAGAGCCACTACCTAACATGTCTTGCTCTATTAGGTGAATCAAAGGGTGACCAAGAACCTGAAGGTTTATGCCAAACGTTGTGGCGACGAAATACAAGTTAAACCTTCCGGTTCTTTTATTAACTCTCTCTAACCTTTGGTTTGACGGATTCCTATTGCAAAGGTATAATCCGCCTGCTTGAATAAAACGGCTGGAGGTTTTTGTGGAACAATATCTGGATATCGCGTTAATCATCACCTCAGTGGTGCTCATCGTCAGTGTTATCCTGCAGAGCAAAGGAGCAGGATTGGGAGGTTTAACCGGCGCTGACACCGGTGGTTTCTTTACGGCGCGGCGCGGCGTAGAAAAAACTCTCTTTCGTCTAACCATCATTTTAAGTGTCATTTTTGTGCTGCTTGCTATTGCGACGGTGATTGTGGCCGGTTGATAACCGGTATTTTTACCTGAAGCATGAGGCGCTGTTGCGCCTGTTTCTGCTTGCAAGATTTTCCCCATGAAACGATTCCGTTGGCAATTCATTATTTTAGGACTGGCTTTAGTCGCGATTGCGTTATTGTTGATCAGCCAGCAGCAGACTTCGCCACAGGCAGGGGGCGTACAACCGGTCAGTGGCGGTATTTATAGCGAAGCATTGATTGGATCGTTCGAGCGCCTTAATCCGGTTTTGGATTATGCCAATCAGGTTGACCGGGATATAGATCGTTTGCTCTATTCCGGTTTGATTAAATTCGACGATCGGGGATTGCCTCAGCCCGATCTCGCGGAATCGTGGGGCGTTTCCGCCGATGGGAAAACCTACAACTTTTCCCTGCGCGCTAATGCCGTGTGGCATGACGGATCACCTGTAACCAGCGATGATGTGATTTTCACGGTGGATGCCTTGCGCAGTGATGCTTCACCTTTGCCTAAAGATATCAAAGAGATGTGGAAACAGGTGCAGCTAAATACCCTCGATGCGAAAACGCTTCAATTTCATTTGCCCGAACCGTTTGCTCCGTTTTTGGATTATTTAACCTTCGGCGTATTACCGAAACATATCTTGGGCGGCAGCAGCGTCGAGGCAATGGTGAATGCGCCATTTAACTCGCAACCGGTCGGGACTGGTCCATTCCAGTTCAAGCAATTTCAAAGCGAAAATGGCGCCATTGTGGGGGTGGAATTAAGTGCGTTCGAGCAGTATTACAATGGGCGTCCTTATTTAGATGAGGTGATTTTTCGTTATTACCCGGATGTAGCCAGCGCGATGGCAGCCTACCGTTCGAAAGGTGTATTAGGTATAAGTCATATCGATGAAGCAAACTTGGCTGATGCCCTGAAGGAACCGGGATTAAATCTCTACACCGGGCGTCTGCCGTCTTTGAACATCATCCTTTTGAACCTCAATGACAAAAAGTTACCCTTCTTCCAGGATGCGCAAATCCGCAAAGCATTGCTCATGGCTTTGAATCGCCAGCGCATGGTGGATAGCCTGCGCAATGGGCAAGCCATTGTCGCCGATGGCGTCATATTCCCTGGCACATGGGCATATTACGATGAGACAGAAAAGATCAGCTATAACCCCGAGAAAGCTTTAGAAACCATCAAGAAAGCCGGTTACACCTTTCCGGCCGAAGGTGGACAGGTGCGGGCGAAAGATGGAGTCCCGTTCAGTTTCGAACTGGCGTATGCCGATGCACCCGGTTTTGCGGAATTGGCGCAGCAAATCGCCGATGCCTGGTCAAAGTTAGGCATTCAGGTTACCTTAAAAGCGTTGCCATTCGACCAGCTTGTCAGCCAATATTTGGAAAAGCACACCTTTCAGGCTGCATTGGTTGAATTGAACTTTGCCCGTTCTCCAGACCCGGATCCGTATCCATTCTGGGATCAGGCGATGATCAGCGATGGGCAAAATTATTCCCAGTGGGATGACCGCGCTGCCAGTGAATATTTGGAAAAAGCACGGGTGACCTCAGATTGGGGGGAACGCGCCAAGCTCTATCGCAATTTCCAGGTGCGCTTCATGATGGAAATGCCGGCACTGCCGCTGTTCTACCCGGTTTACAGTTATGGGGTGGATGAAACCATTCAAAATGTGCGCATGGGTCCGTTATTCGACCCGGCTGACCGATTTCTCACCATTCAAACCTGGTATCTGCGCGCCCGCCGCTTGCCGACTTCACCGACGGAAACGCCGTAACGAGTAGGGGTGATTAATTTCGATAACAAATTCGTATGTTTTAATTCCTTTTTCACGGTATCTTTTTCCCCTCATTTTCGTCTTACAATATAGAACATGCCACATCAGGAAGACCCTTCGCTTTTACGGCGTGCACAGGCGTTGCAGCCCGAAGCGCTGGCTGAGGTGTATGACGCCTATAGCCCGGCGATCTATGCTTACGCCTTGCGCTTGTTGGGCGACGCAGATCTGGCGGAGGAATGCACGGCGGAGACATTTTTTCGCTTGTTGAAGGCATTGCAAAACGGCGCTGGGACGATTCAAAACCTGCGCCCGTATCTCTATCGCGTGGCACATAATTGGATTACGGATTTGTATCGCCGTCAGCCCTTCCAGCCCCTGCCATTGGAGGAATCAACGTCTTCCCATTCCGACCCGCCTTTGGAGCATCAGGTAGAGGAAGGGCTGCGGCAGGCAGAGATGCGTGCTGCTTTGCAACGCTTAACCCCAGAGCAACGCCTGGTGATTAGCTTACGCTTCATCGAAGGATTGGATCAGGAAAGTGTGGCGGAAGCACTGGGCAAACCGCTGGGTGCAGTAAAAGCATTACAGCATCGTGGTTTGCAAGCATTACGGCGGATGATTTTGAAAGAGCAGGAAAGGTTCACGAATGAAAACGAATCAAGATGAATTACCGGAATTAACTCCCTGGTTTGATAGCTTGCGTAAAATCGAAGTGCACCGCCCGCAGGAACAGCAAAAGCTTGGACGGCAGCAATTTTTAGAAATGGCACAAACTTTAACTCCAACCGTATCCTCCAGCGCTTCTACTCGTCTTAATGGATGGATGACATCCATCCAAAACTTTTGGAAGCGTAAGGAGGTACAACCGATGTTAAATATTTTGGGGACGATCATGATTGTAATGGCACTGGCTTTTGGAGGGAGTGGCGCGACGGTTGCGGCTGCTCAGTATAGCCTGCCGGATCAGCCGCTCTATGGATTGAAGATTGCCAGCGAAACACTGCGCCAGCAGCTCGCCCAGGGCAATCCCGTCAGTGAGGCAGAATTGGCGGTAACTTTCGCCTTGCGCCGTGTTAGCGAGGTGCAGGCAATGTTGCAGGAAGGCAAAAACCCCTCCCAAGGGCAAATGCAGCGATTGCAGAAACAGCTAGACCAGGCGTTGCGGTTGGCAGCCAATTTACCGGATGCGCAAGCGCAGCCGTTGCTCGATCAATTGCGCACCCGTTTGCAGGAACAATTAAAGGTGCAATCGCAACTGCGTGATGGCAGTGGAGAAGGGCAACAATTGCAGACCCAGTTGCGGGAAATGTTGCAGACACGGCTGCGACTACTTGAGCAAAATCAAGGTGATCTATTGCAGCTGCGCATCCAGCTGCAGCTCCAGCTGCAAAATCAAACCCAACAAATGACGCCGGCAAATCCTACGCATAACACGCCGGGTAATACCACTCCGGGCAGCGGTGGCAACCCTGCTCCTGGCACTGGCAGCGGCTCTGGTACTGGCGGCAGTGGTTCCGGCTCGGGCAGCGGCGGCACAGGCTCTGGTTCTGGCACTGGCGGTAGTGGCTCCGGCTCAGGCAGCAGCGGCAGTGGCTCCGGCTCAGGCAGCGGCTGTAGTGGTTCCGGCTCAGGCAGCGGCGGTAGTGGTTCCGGCTCAGGAAGCGGTGGAAGTGGCTCTGGTTCGGGTACTGGCGGTAGTGGCTCTGGCTCAGGCACTGGCGGCACAGGCTCTGGATCGGGCACTGGCGGCAGTGGTTCAGGTAGTCAAAAGCCTTAATATGGATAAAAGGCGGGTTTTATCCCCGCCTTTTTTGTTATTGAAGCTTATTTCACAGATCGGATAGAATCAATCAATTTCGTCGGGCGAAAGTCCTGCCTGATTCATTGAACCCGAAATAAATTTCGGGCTACATTGGTATTGCGAAATTTATTTCGCACAACCTTGCACGGTGGGTTGGGTTTCGACACATCATTCAAAATCAAAAACATAAACGGCGGAATTGGAATCCCGCCCTACAGATTCATTCGCATTTTGTAGGTCGGGTTTCTATACCCAACAACCGGTTTTGAATAAGCGTTTTCCTTAATCAGTGCAATCAATGCGTGGGGGATGTTCTAGAACATACAGGTCGTGTTCGCCTTTGGCTCCGCGGCGGTTGAATCCCAAGCGGGTGAGTAAGGTTACGGTGCGCTCATTGTTTTGATAGGTGAGAGCCCGGATTTGTTGCAGGTGCAAGCGATTGAAGGAGTATTCAAAAACCGCTTTCAACGCTTCGCTCATCAAACCTTTTCCCCAATATTTTTTAGCGAGGTCAAATTCCAAATCGGCTGATTCCCCGATTTTTAAATTATCCAAGCTGATGCTGCCGATTAGATCGTTTTCGGTTTTGAGTACCAATGCCCAGGTCAATCCGCTGGCGTCATTGTGTTTTTTGCGGAAGGTGAGGATCAAGGCTTCGGCTTGTTCGGGTTCGTAATAAGGTTCATTGAAAAACCATTTTGCGATATCAGCATCGGAGTAGTTTTTGAATATCGCTTGTGTGTCGCTCAGGTTTGGTTCGCGTAAAATTAGACGGGTAGTTTCGAGTACGGGAAAAGGTTTGAAAGAGACCATTTTGTGCCCCAGAAAAGATTTTTTATATTTTAACATAAAAATAGACTTTATACGTTCGAGAAAATTTATCGGATGG
>DAOTVW010000157.1:0-1591 GCA_034436035.1 Anaerolineales bacterium | reverse complement strand
TCCTAAATTCCCAGATTTTTGGGCGCTAGAATCGCCTATTTTTACAATTCAATAATATTTCAAGTTAAATTTCTGCAAAATTTTTATAAATACCTTGTTGCAAAAGGTTGTTTTTTGCATTAACATAGCGCCCATATATAGGCGCTATAAAACAGGGGAATGCGATGAGTTATATTCGGCACAAAACACGGCAGAGCAAAAAATATGCTTACGAGGTGACATCCTATTGGGATCCAGAGATGAAGCGCTCTCGACAAAAGACCACCTACCTTGGCGCCGTTTCAGAGACAGGCTCAATCATTCCCGTCGGACAAAAGAAATATGCCAGAGAATCAATGATCCTGGATTTTGGTGAGGGCTTTTGCCTGCATCGTTTTTTCGAACAAATTCCGCTTCATCAGACCTTGCGCGCCACATTCAGTCAAAAAGAATTGAATGAGATTGTGCCACTGATTTTTTATCGCATCTCCATGGCGTCAGCCATGCAGAACTGCGAGAGATGGCTTGAAGGAACCGTTTTACAGCACTTTTATGCAGGCGCAGATCTTTCCTCACAAAACATCAGCCGAGTCCTTGCCAGGCTTGGCAGTGAAACGCTCCAGCGCAACTTCTTCCAGCATCACCTGACCGCATCAGGCGGCACTCAAAAAAGCGTCATTATTGATGTGACAGCGCTGCCCAACCAGATCCAGAATGGCTTTAGCGCCTGGGGTTATTCTGATGGCGGCATCGAGAAACAATTCCGGCTTTTATGTGTTTTAGACACAGAAACAAAGCGCCCCCTGTTTTATCGTTATTTGCCCGGCAATCTTGCTGATGTGTCCACGCTGGAGCACACCCTTGCAGAACTAGAGAAGATGGGTGTTCAAAATAGCTTTGCCTTGATGGATGCAGGCTATTTCTCTGAGGCGAATATCTTGGCGCTCTATGAGAGCAAAATTGATTTCTTAACCCGTCTTCCCGCTGGAAGAGCGCTCTATAAAAATTTACTCCTGACTGAAGTCTATGACCTGGAACGCCCGCAGAATGCCGCCAAATATGGCAGCCGCGGGCTCTTTGCCAAGGCTTTGGAGATTGATCTCTTCGGCCAGAAGGGCTTTGCCTATTTGATTCTAGATCCAGCCCGCAAAGGTAAGGAGATGAATGCGCTGCTTCTTCAGGCGACCGATGAATCCAAGGGAAATGCTCCCGCAATTGATCCGCTGGACTTTAACAAATGCGGCGTGATGGTTCTGGTTTCTTCCAAAAAGATTGAAGCCTCCGAAGTCGTTGCCTGCTATTATATGCGCCAATCCGTTGAGCAAGTATTTGGCTTCTGCAAAGATGATCTGAACCTGCTTCCCATCAGGCGGCATAACGAGGCAACCATCCGTGGTTATCTATTTTTGCAATTCCTGACCCTGATCCTCTTTATTGAGCTGCGTGAGAAGCTGCTTGACCTCTGCACAGTCGAGCAAGGCCTCATGACTTTGCGTAATTTAAAGTGCAAGATTTTTGATAAAGAATTGTTGGTCAGCGAGGCAACTAAGAAGCAAAAAGAATTATTTGATCAACTCGCAGTCATGGTGCCCATGAAGCTGGGAATATAGGA
>DAOTVW010000156.1:0-4290 GCA_034436035.1 Anaerolineales bacterium | reverse complement strand
CGCTGGCGGGGAAGCCAGCGTAACATTGAGGGGAGAATAAAGATGTTAGTTCCTGCTGATAATAGAGCTGCGTTTTACAATATCAGCAGGCAAGTATTTCTCTGGGGTGATGCGTAAAATAGCATCGGTCATTGCCTCAATGACCACTCGACCCCGGCGGCTGATGACCAGGCTGTCCCCTGATTTCAGGATGTAATCTTGCCCGTCATCTTGCTGGGTTACCCATAAAATCCCCTGCAGGCAAGTGATCTCTGTCCCACGGGCATCTCCATCGAGATGGTGCACGGATAATTTCTCCAATACCATTTCAAAAGGCTCAGCCTGCTCGAGCCGTTCCTGAGCTATTGATTCATGAGCGATATTGCGTTTTTCGTTTATTTCGACTGCCATAATCCACCTTCCTTTTTGAAGCACTAATTTGAAAGAATTAGTGGTAATTTTTAATTTCATCTATATTATAGACAGAATGAAAATAAATAACAGATACAGAAAATAGCAATTGTATATATAACAGTGTATAATGTAAATTAACTGTTCTACTAAAAAAGAGTGAAACTGTTATCCTTTCGAAAAGGAATTGCTATGAAACTGATGAAAAATACCGCCGAGCGATCTTATGAGAAAGAGCGTCTTTACGAAAAAGTTGCCGATGATATTGCTTATTTGATCGAAGCCGGCACGCTGCGGCCGGGCGACAAAATTCCCTCTGTCCGTCAATTAAGCCAGCAAAAGGGGGTGAGTGTTACCACCGTATTACAGGCTTATTATTTGTTGGAAGATCGCGGATTAATCGAGGCGCGCCCACAATCGGGTTATTATGTGCGCGATCGCATTTATAAACCGCTTCCCGAACCAGAGATCTCCAGCCCCGAATCTGACCCGACGCGGGTTAGCCTACACGAGCTGGTGATGATGGTCTCAAAAGATACCCATAACCCTAAACTGGTCCAGTTGGGTACGGCGATCCCAAACCCGGAATTACTCCCCATGCGTAAATTAAACAAAATCCTGGCATCTTTGGCGCGCAGACGAGATTTAGAGAACCTGATGTATGATTTTCCCCCTGGCTGTGAGGCATTACGAGTTCAGGTTGCCCAACGATTGATCAATGCTGGTTGTAGTCTATCCCCCGCTGATATTGTGACTACCTCGGGGTGTGTGGAAGCAATTGAATTAAGCTTGCGGGCGGTGTGCAAACCGGGGGATGTGGTCGCCATCGAATCCCCGATGTATTTCGGGATTTTGCAGAGCTTAGAAGCGTTACGCCTGCAGGCATTAGAAATCCCGACCCACCCACGCGATGGCATCAGCCTGGAAGCCTTACAATTCGCCTTGAACCATAATCGTATTCATGCTTGCCTGGTCATCTCGAACTACAATAACCCGTTGGGGAGCTGTATCCCCACAGAGAATAAGCAGAAACTGGTCGAGATGTTAGAAGAGTTTGATATCCCCTTAATTGAGGTGGACATTTCTGGGGAGTTGACCTTTGATGAACAAAGGCCCCTGGTTGCAAAAGCCTTCGACCGCAAAGGATTGGTTTTGTTATGCTCTTCGTTTTCTAAGGATCTTGCCCCGAGTTATCGGGTGGGATGGGTGGCGCCAGGGCGATACCGCCAGACTGTGGAATGGTTAAAATTTACTACGAATATTGCCACAGCCTCGCTGCCACAACTGGCAGTTGCGGAGTTTTTAGCGAGTGGCGGCTATGATCACCATTTGCGCCATATTCGTAAGGTGTACGCCCGACACGTTGCCCAGATGTCCCAAGCCGTTACGCGTTATTTTCCTCCAGATACAAGGGTCACCCGTCCACAGGGTGGGTTTGTGCTCTGGGTGCAGCTTCCCGAACAAATCGACTCGCTGGAATTATATAAACGCGCCTTGAAAGCTGAGATCACCATTACGCCCGGCTATATTTTCTCGGCTACCCATCAATATCACAACTTCATCCGTTTGAACGCCGCTTTTTGGTCTGAGCGGGAGGAGCGAGCGATCGCTACGCTGGGGAACATCATTGAACAGATGTTGGCAGCCGCATGAGATAATCGATAAGGGTGCTTCCGTTTAGACGAGCGGTTCTGCCTGCATAGTCGAGGGGATGGGTAACTGAAGCAATTTCAGCACGGTCGGAGCGAGTTGTAAATGGGAGACTACTGTTCCGCTATCCCCTTTTCCAACCAGCGTGGGATGAATAAAAAATAAGGGAACGTCGCGCACTTCAGCGGTGGTTCCGCCGTGGATCTTGTCATTATTCATGCCATGGTCGCCGGTTAGAAGTATCGCATAACCATATTGCAGCCATTCGCCAATCATGGTTGAAAGAAGCACATCTTGCCGAATGGCTTGATTACGGTACTGGGCGGAATCAGAGCCATAGGTTTCCCCTTGATAATCCATTCCCATGGGATGGATGAGCAAATAATCCGGTTGGAATTTGCGGACAAGGGTGGCTGCTGAGAGAAAACATTCGGCATCCGGATAATCGTCTTGCATATAAAAACGGCCATGCTGGATGGGCAGCTGCGCATCGTCCACTTCACGGTCGTTGATTGGATCGTAGGGTGCCTTATTATATAGTTCGGAAATCCAGTAATATGCAGCCGCTGCGGTTATTTTGCCGGCATCGTGAACGATTTGGAAGAGATTAGGGTAGTTCGAGCGGCGCACCACATAATTGGACACAATACCATGTTCAATGGTTGGCAAACCGGTGTGGATTGTCTCATACATTGGCCGAGACATGCTGGGTAGTTCGCCATGAATTTTGTACAGGGTAGCCTTCCCCTTTTCAACGAGATGGCCGAGGAACCCCATGCCGTCTACCGCGGTGTCATAGCGCAAAGCATCAGACATAATGAGAATGACTTTTAAAGTTGTGGTCATCGTAGCCGCCTTTATTGGAATGAGATACTCGATTTTACTACGGGTTAATATCGACCGCAACCTGGTGCGAGGTGAGTTGTTGTTCAATGAACCGGTCAGCCGACGTTCAGCGATTTTTCATAAGCCAGCTGGTAACTATTCGGACTGTTGATGCGATATTCGACTATACCTCCAATTAGCGTACCCTTAAGGTGAAATGCCATCGAACACTTCATGCATAGTCTTTGTGTGTGATAGCAAACCGTCCACGAATATTACACGAATGCACGAAAAGCACCGTCATTTGTTTATTCGTGGCCCATTCCTGGATGGTTTTCTCGGCAAATCGCCAGCGCAAATTATGGTGAGAGGTAGTTCGATAAGTAACTTATTTGCTTCGTTTAGCGGAATCTCCGCACAGCCATATCCTATCAATAAAGACAATCGTTTTTATCTTGTCAATCCTGTCCAAATTATGAAAGGAATAGGCGTTCTTTGTCCGAAGCAATCTCCCCTTGAACAGAAATAAACCAGCTTGGGAGACTGCTTTACTCGTAAAACGCGCTCGTTTGCAGTGACACTGCTGTTTTGAGTGGCTGGCTGAAGCGATACCCCATCTTTAATAAAGCGGGTCTGAAATAAATTCAAAAGGTTTCGGGAAGATGATTCGCGTTCCGGGTAAGATATCCTGGATGAGGTTGGCAAAATGTTGTTGGTTGAATCGTGTAATAGGGGGAAAGAGTCTGTGGGTTGGTTGTAAAAAGGGTTGCAGCGGCCGGTTCAATGGGCGGAAGAAGTTATCCCAATGAACGGGTACAATGAGGTGAGGCTGGACATTGATGAGCAGTTTGTTCAACTCCATAGGAGCTATCTCGCTATTCAAGAATAAGATGTCGGCGCGCGGCGCGCTGTCACCGCGCATGTTATGCCATATTAGAATAGTGTAAGGCGGCGTAGAGAGCCTGTAGCTGAAACACGCATCCATTTGATAATCCCAGACTCGCCGGGGGCGCGTTATTTTTGGAAGAGAGGATTTTTGGGTGAAGAAAGGGATATAGATATGCCCACCGGCTAAAACTTGAAAAGAAAAACTGCCGGCTTGCAGCTCTTGTGCGGGTCGGACGACGTGACAACGCGCTGGAGGGATGCCATTGGCTTGGATGATTTGCATCGCAAAGGAAGAACCAAAAGCCTGCGCGTCAGTGTAGCGCATGATCTCTGGCACATCCATCAGATGATCGTAATGGGGATGGGTGATCAAGATAAAGTCAGCCTGTGGGAGGATTGTCCGCAATAGCGCCGTGTCCGGGCGAAGGGGATTGAAAAGGAGGTCTTTCGGTGTCGGGCGGGTGAGGAATGGGTCTACCAAAAGAATCTCTCCTTGATAGTGAAATTCAATGCCGCCTGTGCCTAACCAGCGTAAAG
>DAOTVW010000155.1:0-50791 GCA_034436035.1 Anaerolineales bacterium | reverse complement strand
GGGCTATCTCTAATAAATTATTGCTGAAATCAAGACCCACATATCTGCCAGTAAACCCATTCCGGTACAACTCAAGCGCTAATTCCCCATTCCCACAACCCAAATCTAATATAGAGGGATGAGAAATTAACTGCGGTAATAACTGACGAATCCCTGGTTGAATTTTCATCCGCTTTGACGAAAAAGGAAGTGCAAAGGTCTGGTAAAATTGTTGATTAATCTCTAGTAATTGATTAATGGTTTTCGGTTGCATAAGGTCATTATAATGGAAAAAGAAGTTTGGCAAGCAGCTCGGCAATTCTCCCCGCAGCAAATTTCACTAGCCATCCATATTTTAGAACAAATCAAGCATGGCAGTGATGTAACTGATGCATTACGGCAGAACCCTCTGCCAGATGGGGGATATTTGGGCAAGAATGTCCTGGTTGCCGCTTATCGACAGATGATTGAGAATGGCATCTGGAAGGATGACCCAGATTTATTAGCCCGAATTCGCCTAAAGCCGATTCGCACGCTATCCGGTGTTACAACGGTCACCGTTTTAACCAAACCATACCCTTGCCCGGCGAAGTGTGTTTTTTGCCCAACAGAGCAAAATATGCCGAAAAGCTACATTGCCGATGAACCAGGCGCTCGGCGAGCAGTTGAAAATAACTTTGATCCGTTTGATCAAGTGACTTCGCGTATCGAAGCATTATCGTCTGTGGGCCACCCTACCGACAAAATTGAACTGCTCATCCTCGGAGGCACCTGGAGCGCTTATCGCCGTGATTACCAGGAATGGTTTATCAAACGCTGTTTTGACGCCATGAATCAGTTCGAAAGCGACAGCCTGGAGCAAGCCTTCAGGATCAATGAGAATGCCGCCCATCGAAATGTGGGGCTAGTCATCGAGACCCGGCCAGATGAAATCAATCCGGCGGAAATTACCTGGCTAAGACGTTTAGGTGTGACCAAAGTCCAAATGGGTGCACAAAGTTTCGATGATGAAATTTTACGCATAAATCGGCGTGGTCATACCGTCGCCCAAACCTTACACGCTGTATCACTGCTGCGCGCAGCTGGATTTAAGATCGTCCTCCATTGGATGCCAAACTTACTCGGCGCCACGCCCCAATCTGATCGAATAGATTTTCAAAGGATGTGGGACGGTTTTTGTCCCGATGAAATTAAAATTTATCCCACCCAACTGCTCGAACACACAGAGCTATATAAAATCTGGCAAGAAGGTGGTTATCAGCCATACACTACCCAAGAATTAATCGACTTAATCGCTGATATTAAGCCAACCATCCCCCGTTATTGCCGTGTAAATCGGATTATTCGCGACATCCCTTCGACGTATGTAGTTGAAGGGAATAAGGTAACGAGTTTACGCCAGGATGTTCACCGAGAACTGCAACGGCGTGGTACTCGTTGTTCTTGTATCCGCTGTAGAGAAATAGGGAAAGGACACATTGATCACAATCATTTAATCCGCCAAGATATAATCTATCCAGCTGCGTATGCCGAAGAACATTTTCTCAGTTACAATACTGATGAGGACAAATTAGTTGGCTTTTTGCGCTTATCACTGCCATATCAAAATGCACCAAAGATTGGGATTCAAGAAATCGAAGGAGCAGCAATGATTCGGGAAGTGCACGTCTATGGGCAATCCCTTGAAGTTGGTAAAGACCTTCCGGGCGCTGCTCAACATATTGGCTTAGGCACCCGCTTACTGAATTGGGCAGAAAATATTGCTGCTCAGCATGGCTATCAGCGAATGGCAGTCATATCTGCCATAGGAACAAGACAGTATTACCTTAATCGCGGATTTCAGCGTGGGAAATATTATTTATTGAAAGAAGTAGCAAAATGAATCTACCCATATTTGGTGGAGTTGAAATTGGGGGTAGTGAGATCGTTTGTGCGATCGGTACATCTCCAATGAATATCCTTAATGAAACAATTATTTTCACTCGTTCCCCTTCCGAAACGCTGCCAGAAATCATCCAATTCTTTCTCAATCAACAAAAAGAATATGGGAACATTACAGCCATTGGGATCGCTTCATTTGGTCCATTGGACTTAAATCCTCGTTCCCCAACTTATGGACAAATTATCTCCACGCCCAAAAGCGGATGGGTAGGCACCGATGTCATCCACCCGTTCCAAAACGCCTTGAATATTCCCGTTTACCTGGATACGGATGTCAATGGAGCTGCCCTCGGAGAATGGTTGAGTGGAGCTGGTCGTGGTTTTGACACCATCCTTTATATGACTGTTGGGACAGGTATCGGAGTCGGCGCAATATTCTCGGGAAAAATCTTTCATGGCAGTAATCATCCAGAAATGGGGCATATGCGCATCCCTCATGACTTCGTCAATGATCCCTTTGCTGGGATTTGTCCCTTCCATGGAGATTGCCTAGAAGGGCTAGCCAGTGGTCATGCAATGGAATTACGCTGGTTGTCTCGTCCAGAGAACCTCCCTTACAACCATCCCGCCTGGGCTCTAGAGGCACAATATTTAGCTTACGCAACCACGAACCTAATTTTTACGTTCAGTCCCCAACGGATTATCCTTGGCGGCGGTATCATGCGGCATTTAGGATTACTGAAACGGATTCAACAAGAGACAAATAAACTCGTCAATGGCTATGGCAATTTTGGAGAAAGAGAGATCAACCAGATCATGGTAGAACCAATGTTAGGAGATCGAGCCGGTGTTTGTGGGGCAATCGGATTAGCCATGCAAGCCAATCAATAATTTTCATTTTCCTTACGCTCTCATCGATCATATTGAATTTTTTTGCGTATTATTGCAAAAAGATGATTATTTTAAGACGCTTAGCATATTCAGGTTAGGATAGGTATCCCTTGTCAGATTACAGAAATGCAATGAAAATATTACAAGAGAACCTATAAGGAAATCCTATTTTTATGAAAGGG
The DNA here is from genome assembly GCA_034436035.1 of Anaerolineales bacterium. Lineage (GTDB taxonomy): Bacteria > Chloroflexota > Anaerolineae > Anaerolineales > UBA4823 > UBA4823. The sequence continues at coordinate 47,858 of DAOTVW010000155.1, read as the reverse complement.
AGATAATATGTGCGCTTCAAAAAAAGATTTAGCCCGCCAACCTTTTGAATATCGGAAATTACAGCGAAAGTTTCCCGTCCCATCTGATATCGAAATTGCCCAAGCAGCTGACCTTAAACCAATTACTCAGGTAGCTGCAGAGTGTGGATTACTCCCCGAAGAGCTTGAGCTCTACGGGAATTACAAAGCCAAAGTCAAATTGGAAGTGCTGGAACGACTTAAAGATGTCCCCGATGGTATCTATGTGGATGTAACAGCCATCACGCCAACCCCATTAGGTGAGGGAAAAACCACCACCACCATGGGTTTAAGTCAAGCACTTGGTGCCCACCTTAAAAAGAGCGTATTCACCTGTATCCGTCAGCCCAGCCAGGGCCCAACATTTGGGATTAAAGGCGGGGCAGCGGGTGGTGGCTATAGCCAAGTCGTCCCGATGGAAGATTTCAACCTGCATCTCACCGGCGATATTCATGCGATCACCGCTGCCAACAACCTGTTAGCAGCAGCTATCGATGCCCGCATGTTCCACGAAGCATCCCAAACCGATGAGCAGCTCTTCAATGCGCTTTGTCCACCCGACAAACAAGGCAATCGGCGATTCTCCCCGCCTATGTTGAAACGGCTGAAAAAATTGGGGATCAACAAAACCGACCCCAATGAACTCACTCCCGAAGAGCGAAGCAAATTCGCCCGTCTGGATATTGATCCGGATAGCATCACTTTCCGCAGGGTGGTTGATACCAATGACCGCTTTTTACGGGAAATCATGATTGGTCTAGGGCCTGAAGAAAAAGGGATGACACGCCGCACCGGCTTTGACATCTCGGTTGCCAGCGAAATCATGGCTATCCTTGCTTTAACGACAGATTTGGCTGATATGCGAGAACGTTTCGGGAAAATCGTCATCGGCACCTCAAAGGCTGGCGAGCCGATTACCGCCGAAGACCTGGGCGTTGCGGGAGCGATGACAGTGTTAATGAAAGATGCAATCAAGCCTACATTAATGCAGAGCCTTGAAGGCACCCCGGTATTCGTCCATGCCGGACCGTTTGCCAATATTGCCCATGGTAATAGCTCTATTATCGCCGACCGCATTGCCTTGAAATTAGCCGATTATGTCGTCACGGAGTCCGGCTTCGGTGCTGACATTGGCATGGAGAAATTTTTCGATATTAAATGCCGTTATTCCGGCTTAATCCCGAACGTAGTTGTCTTGGTTGCAACAGTACGGGCCCTAAAAATGCATGGTGGTGGTCCAGCAGTAGTTGCCGGAAAGCCCCTCCATGCTACTTATACCGAGGAGAATCTCGAACTCCTTAGAGCTGGCTTGGGAAATCTGCAGCATCACATCCGCAACGTCCTCAAGTTCGGTATCCCTTGCGTGGTGGCAGTTAATTCTTTCGCAACCGATACCCAAAAAGAGGTGGAACTCGTCCGGGAAGCTGCCCTGGAAGCTGGCGCTGAAGACTCGGTCGTATGCACCCATTGGATGAACGGCGGCGAAGGCGCTATCGCACTCGCTGAAGCGGTTGTGAAAGCGGCTGAAAAACCAAGCAATTTCAAATTCCTCTATCCTCTTGATCTCCCCATCAAAGATAAAATCGAGATCATTTGCAAAGAAATCTATGGCGCAGATGGAGTGGAATACCTGCCAGAAGCTGAGAAAAAGATTGAACTCTATACCCGACTTGGTTTCGATAAACTCCCGCTATGCATGGCAAAAACCCATCTGAGCTTGAGCCATGATCCAAAACTTAAAGGGGTTCCAAAAGGATTTACAGTTCCTATCCGTGATATTCGTGCATCGGTTGGCGCTGGCTTTCTTTACCCATTATTAGGCGAAATGCGCACCATGCCAGGCCTACCTACCCGACCCGTTTTCTATGATGTTGATCTAGACCTAAAAACCGGTCGAGTTGTAGGTTTATTCTAAAAAGATAATATGCGACGATAAGGCTACAAAAGGCTTCCCCCTTTTGTAGCCTTTTTTATTGGCATAAGGATTGCATTTAACCTAATAAAACTGTAAGGCTATTTATGCCCGCATTACTCTATAATAAACTCTGGCAGAAATAGTATTTTTCTACGAAATGACTGCTTTTCGGTAGCTATTCGCATGCAGATTTAGTGGTAGTATGGTTATCTTAATACATGCACAGGAGATGGTATTTCGGTGACAGATTTAATTAAAGACGAACGGTCGAATGACATCAGCAAAACGCGCATGCTCTTGCAGCAGATGACCCAATTAATTCAATTTAATTTCGAAAACGGAAATAAAGCTCATCTCCCGCAATTATTAGAAAAAATCCTCAATCTGGCAATGGAATTCATTGACGCCGAAAGTGGATGCTTGTTCACTTTCGATCAAAATAATATTCTTCAATCTCTCACCTGCGTCACTCCCCTTACGAATCACCAAAGACAGTCTTTGCTTGAGGTAGGTAAAATTGCTGCTCAACGGGTAATTCAATCCAACACACCTGTATATATCTCTGATATCCGGGTATGGATGGGGAAACAGAATATAAGCATAGAGGCATTGCCATACAAAGCAATCTTGATTGTCCCCATGTTCTGGAAAGGTCAGTTGATGGGGGTGTTTCAATTTTGGGACAATCAAGGCATTAATTATTTCAAAGAAGACATCGCTGAGTGGATCAGCCTTATAGCAAATCAAACCGCTGCTTTACTCCACAATGTCACCATTCTTGAAACCGAACACCAACAACGGATAATAGCTGAAAAATTAGCCTCTGCTGCAACCACACTCACATCTTCTCTTGATATCAACTATATCCTTGAAAGCATCCTGCGCTTATTAGCCGACGTAGTACCGTATGATAGCGCTTCCATCTTGCTTGCCGAACAGGATACTCTAACCCTTGTAGCACATCGCGGTTTGACTATTAATGGTTCAAAAAAACAGATGCGTTTCCCCATTGATGATCCCTTATTTGCGGAAATCAAACAGGCACGAGCTCCAATCATCCTTGAGGATGCTTCCAAGGATTCCCGTTTTCATGGTTGGCTGAACACTCAAAATGTCCGTGGCTGGATGGGAGTACCCCTCATCAGCCGGGATGAAGTCATTGGGTACATCACCTTAGATTCATACAAATCCAATGCATATCAGAAAATCCATGGGCAGTGGGCAAGCGCCTTCGCCAATCAAGCTGCTGTTGTAATTGAAAACGCCCGTCTATTTCAAGAAAATGAAAAACGCGCCAACGATCTCGAAGCATTGCGCCAAGTGAGTCTTAGCCTGATCACAAACATTGAGTTGGAAAAAGTGCTCGATGCTATCTTACAAAGTGTCTTCACCTTACTGCCCAATGTGCGCAATGCCCATATCTTTCTCTATCACCCGCAGGAAGAAGATCAGTTTCGCTTTGGCGCTGCCTTGTGGAGTGATGGTCAACGCGGAAAACCCGTTGCACCACCGAGAAAAAATGGATTAACCGCCATGGTCGCTCAGACCGGTAAATTGATTGCTGTAGAGGATATGCGCCAACATCCCCTCTATCACGACATGCCAAGCAATTGGAACGGTTCAATCATCGGCATTCCGTTGAAAATCGGGACATGGGTTGTAGGGGTGATGAATGTATCGTTTTCAGAGCCGCGCATCTTTCCCGAAAATGAATTACGCCTGCTTGGTTTCCTCGCTGATCAGGCTGCTATTGCGATTCAAAATGCGCGCTTATATCACCAAGTTCAAAACGAAAAACGCAATTTAAGCGTATTGTATGCCATCAGCCATGAATTAACCTCCAGCTTGGAGTCAAACGAAATCCTTGATCGCGCAGTTTCACTGGTTACAAAAGCTTTAGGAGGCCATTTTGGATTAGCCATGCGTTATCAGCCCCAAGATAAAACGCTGGTAATCAGCGCTTGTTCAGGGGAAAAGCAACTCACTCCCCTGGATTATGCCGAGAAATTCCAATGGCGCTTAGGACAAGGTATAGTCGGGTGGGTTGCCCAGCACCGCCAAGGTGCATTTTTGTCTGATGTTTCTGCCGATTCCCGTTGGATATTTATCCCTGGCATCGATGAAGGCACACAATCAGCAATCTGCGCACCAATTTTATTTGAAGAAAACCTATACGGGGTGATGACGGTTCTTCATCCAAATAAAAACGCCTTTAACGCCGAGGATCTCAAATTTATCCAAGCGATCTGCCAGGAAGTGGGTTTAGCATTGAGCAATGCCGAAAGATATCAGGAGGCGCAGTATCGCTTACGCCAAATGCTTTTATTACAAACTTTTACGCGCTCCTTTATCCAACGCCTTGATTTGCAAGAATTATTGAAAACGATGGTGGATGAGTTAGTGCAGAACTTTAGCTACCCGACCGTAGAAATATACTTGCTTCATCAAGATAGCCTCGTGTTAAGGGCCTCCCATGGAGGTGATCCTCGTATTACCCGCTTACCGCTGGATCGCGGCTTAATTGGCAAGGCTATCCGCGAGAAACAACCGGTTCTTTCCCTCGATGTCACCCAAGACCCTGAGTATCAACCAGACATACCCGGAACGGTAGCGGAATTAGTGGTGCCCATACTTCATCAAGATGCGGTGGTAGGGGTAATTAACATTGAAACGAACCAGGTTGGCAAACTTACCCAAAATGATTTTGATTTTCTGCGCTTGTTAGCAGATCAGATTGCCATTGCACTGGAAAACGCACGTCTATACGAAGATATCCGCAACCATGCTAGCGAGTTAGAAAAAGCTGTTTCGGAACGAACCGTAGAGCTATCCGAACTATTTGAATTAAGTCAGGAAATTGGTTACACCTTATCTTATGAAGAATTGACACAAATCCTATTACGTCACCTGCGCAACGCAGTTAAGTGCGATTTCACAGTAGGGTGTTTACTAAATAATGGCAAGACAACATTATTTGTTGATGCCGCTCGCCCCTTTTCCCCCACCCTGATTGCGCATTTAAAAAAGCATTGTCAAAATGAACTTTACCAACAGTTAAGTCAGGAGATTAATTTTACATCCTTCCAAATAAACCTCGCAGAAAGCCAGTCAAAAGGAGAACCAATAACCCAATTTCAAAGCATCCCTCATACCTCTATTTTCTTGGGTGAGAAATTAATTGGCATGCTTGGTATGGGTGATGAAGATCAAATCGAATTTAGTGAAGAGCAAAACCGCCTTTTACAGACCTTTGCAAACCAAGCTGGTATTGCTATGCAACGTTTGGAGGTGGTACGGAATGCAGAAAATAAGCGGCTGGGAGATATTATCGAAGATTTACCAAGTGGAATTTTCCTGCTTGATACAGATTATCATATCCTAGCGCTGAACCCACTGGCTTCTCAAATTCTGGATGACTTACACGCGGTCGTCGAAGGGGGCATTCTAAGAAAACTGGGAGGTTTTCAAATCCATGATCTTCTCTCCCAATACAATTCTCCCAGCCCGAAAGATTTAATTATTGAAGGTATACCGCGGCGCATATTCGAGACACAAGCCCGCCCGGTTGGCGAAACCCCTGCGAATTGGGTGCTGATCATCCGCGAAGTTACCCGAGAACGGGAAACGCAAATGCGCGTTCAAATGCAAGAACGTCTTGCCACAGTTGGGCAGTTAGCCGCCGGGATCGCCCATGATTTCAACAATATCATGGCTGCTATCTTGGTTTATGCCGATTTACTGAGAAATGATGCGGCACTATCTCAAGCAAGTCAGGATCGTTTAGCAATTATCCAACAACAAGTACAACGGGCAGCGAGTTTAATCCGTCAAATATTGGATTTCAGCCGCCGCTCGATTATGGAACAAAGCACTTTAGATTTGTTGCCGTTCATCAAAGAATTCGAGAAAATGTTGCGCAGGGTAATGCCAGAGACAATCAGCATCGAATTATTTTATAAACCTACCCAATACCTCGTAAATGCTGATCCAACACGGATGCAACAAGTTTTAATGAACCTGGCGTTAAACTCACGAGATGCCATGCCGAATGGGGGTGTAATCACCCTTAGTCTCGATCGTTTGAGTCTCAAACCAGATGACCCACGCCCATCTGAATATATCCAGCCCGGAGAATGGGTTTGTATCTCACTCAAAGATAATGGTGAAGGAATAGCACCGGAGAACTTACCGCACATTTTTGAACCATTCTTCACCACTAAACCAATTGGTCTGGGCACTGGTTTAGGCTTAGCCCAGGTTTATGGCATTGTCAAACAACATGGCGGATATATTGATGTAGAAAGTAAATTAGGATATGGAACCACCTTTACAATTTACCTGCCCGTCCTTGCCGAGCCAGAACAAGAAGCGAACGATGAGCAACCAACCGAACTAGTGGATGGGGCTGGAAAAGTAGTATTAGTAGTGGAAGATGACGAAGCCACCCGGGCCGCATTAAAAACTCTCTTAGAAGTACAACAATATACGGTATTGACTGCCAGCGATGGGAAAAACGCTTTAGATATTCTCGAGCACACCACGCAAAAAATTGACCTCGTTATCAGCGATATCGTCATGCCTAAGATGGGCGGATTAGAACTTTTTCAAATAATCCAAAATAAAAACCCCTCAATTCAAATGCTGATGATCACGGGTCACCCCATGAAAGAGGAAAATCGGGTAATCCTCGAGAAAGGGAACGTCCATTGGTTGCAAAAACCGTTCTCGATTCAAGATTTCAATCAGGCGATCCTGGAATTAACCCAATAAACGGCTAGCGGGATATTAATCCGATCACCATTACCACGATCATTAAGATAGCAATGATGCTGAAGATGATTTGTTGAGTGCGCATGCGACGAACTTCGCTTTTTGATGGATTTCTTTTTGCCATTTTGAACCTTTCATTCAAGTTGATTTTTAATTTGTTCTGCCAGTTTCTTGGTTATCCCTGGCACCGTCATTAATTCCTCAATGGATGCATTCTGAATAGCCTCAATAGAACCAAACTTAGTTAATAGTTGTTTCCGGCGTGCTGGGCCAATCCCATTCACAGCGTCTAATCGCGACGCTAATCCTTGTTTCGTTCGCAGATTGCGATGCCCACTGATTGCAAACCGATGTGCTTCATCCCGTATCCGCTGGATAAGGTACAAAGCTTGAGAGTGACGGGGCAGGATCAGGCTTTGTTCTCGGGCTGGTAAGAATAATTCCTCATTTTGTTTTGCCAGACCAGCCAATTGAACCCGTTCAGATAATCCAAAACGTTCTAAAACCACAATTGCCCTGCTTAATTGTCCTTTTCCACCATCTACTATTAATAAATCCGGTAAAACTGAGAAAGCCGGGTCTGGTTTTTTTCCAATATTTTGGGCTTGTTCTTGGGCAGCCTGCCAACGCTGGAAACGGCGTGTTAGTATCTCTTCCATGCTGGCAAAATCATCCGGCCCATTCACAGAACGGATATTAAATCGGCGGTAAAGGTTTTTGCGCGGAATACCTTGTTCAAAAACAACCATACTGCCAATTGCAGCAGTCCCTTGAATATTCGAAATGTCGTAACACTCAATCCGATTTATCGGTTGCGAAAGCTCCAATGCATCCTGAAGTTCTGCTAATGCTTGTTCTTGACGGTGGCTATCGCTTTCCCATTGCGCTTTCAAGACAGCTAAAGTTTGTGCCGCATTCTCGGCTGCCATGGCGACCAACTCCTGTTGGCTACCGCTATGCGGTACCATAATTTCCACTTTTTGGTCTGGCTTTTTCCGGTTTAACCATTGTCGGATAATCTGCGCTTCTTCTACTTCTTGAGGCAATAGAACTTGATTCGGAATCGTGGCAGCCTGGTCATAGAATTGCTTGAGAAACTCTGCAAGTACGCTGGCATCAGGTGTTTCTTCTGTTCCCTCTAACAAAAAGTATTCTCGCCCAATTAATTTCCCTGCCCGAATGAAAAATATTTGTACACAAGCTTCTCCATTAGAGCGCGCCATCGCAATAACATCCGAGTCCACATAATCGCTCGAAACCACTTTCTGATGCTCTACCACCGTTTCAATGGCTTTAATTTGATCGCGAATTGCAGCTGCCTTTTCAAATTGTAAATGGTCAGCCGCTTCCACCATCTCGGTTTGTAAACGAGCAACGATTGGTTCACTGCGTCCTTGAAGAAATTGACACAAATCATCAATCATCTGTCGGTAAGACTGTTTATCGATAGCGCCAATACAAGGAGCACTACAGAGTTTGATGTCATAATATAAGCAAGCCCGTTCATCTTTGCCAGTGATCACTCGGTCACAAGTGAGATAAGGAAAGATGCGCCGTAAAATATCCAAAGTCTGATGTACTGCCCACACACTGGTATAAGGCCCATAATAACGTGAACCATCCTGGATCATTTGCCGAGTTACACTTACTTTGGGAAAATCATCCGCCCAATGTACTTTTATGTATGGATAGCGCTTATCATCTTTCAAACGAATGTTATAGTGTGGACGGTACCGTTTGATAAGATTCATTTCAAGGATTAGCGCTTCTAATTCCGAATCAACCACAATCCATTCGATATCGGCGATTTTAGAAACAAGCCGTTGTGTACGTGGATTGACCTGGGTCGTTCCATGAAAATAAGAGCGCACCCGGTTGCGCAAATTGACCGCCTTACCCACATAAATCACTCTGCCGCTTTCGTCTTTCATGATATAGCAACCGGGTACCGTCGGCAAATTCGCTAATAAGGAAGATATTTTTGGTGTAATTTTCACTTTACAAAGTCCACGCTCAAGCGTTTCCTATTTTCAAAATAAATTTTACCAATAATAAGGGTAAAATTAATGGCGAAAAAGATGAAACCTATTATCCTCGAATTTGAAATTGCTCCATTGTTACGGTCATTAAATTGGACTTTATCGTTGGCTGAATCCTGTACCGGTGGATTAATCAGCCATCGCGTGACGAACATTCCCGGTTCATCGGATTATTATCTCGGCGGGGTCAATTCCTATACCAACGCAGTCAAACAAAAACTATTAGGCGTCCAAAACGAAACCCTGACACAATACGGCGCGGTCAGTGAGCAAACCGTGCGTGAAATGGCGGCAGGTGCAAGAGCGCTTTTCCAGAGCGATGTTTCTATTGCTGTTAGTGGAATCGCTGGTCCTGGCGGGGGTTCGCCCCAAAAGCCAGTCGGCACGGTCTGGATTGGATTAGCTATCCATGATGCGCTCTCGGCTCAAGTTTTCCGTTTTTTTGGTGACCGATTAGCGATAAAAAATCAATCTGCAGAGATGGCGTTATGGCTGTTATTTCAAGCTCTCACTGATCATACCCAATCCCAAGCGGGATCCAAAACATCACCCGCTTATCAACCGCTTGCAGTTAATTTTTCATTCAGTCCCAGTGGGACTCCTCATGTGCAATCCATAAATTTGCGCAAATCGGAAATACCCATTATCTCGAGTGGACGTCAATGGCAGGATGAAAGTGGTTGGCACGTTTTGGTAATGGATTTCCAAAACCAGGTTTATGAATTACTCTATCAAAATGACGGTCGCTGGTACTGCCGTCCACCACAACCAATACGTAACGTCAGTTAATCCTTCGTTCAACCACTTTCCGCATAACTTTGCGAAACCAGTTATCCGCCCAACCGGCTGCGTTCCTCTGCGACAATCTTTTCATCGAGCTTCTTGAATAACGGTGCTGGTTCCCTGAGCGGTTCGCCGCCTTTTAGTTGGCTGGGGGTCCATTGACCACTTGCGTTGCGAGGGTCATAACCCAGCACACTATGCTCGCCCAGGCTATCCGTCACCAATTGGGTAGTTTGTTCACCAAACAGAGGCTCATCATAACCCAAATACTGATGTAATTTTTCCGCGCTGAAAGGCAAAAACGGCGCTAATAGGGTATTGATGGAATCAATTGCCCGCAGCGCAGTGTATATGGAAGTTGCTGCAGCATTTTTATCTTTCTTAATCTCAAACCAAGGAGCGGTGTCATCTAAATATTTATTCACTTCGCTCGCTAATGTCATTCCTTCTTGAAGCGCTGCCCGTAAATGAACTGCCTCAAAATGATCTCCAACAACATGAAAACCATTTTCCACTGAGGCGAGGATTTGTCTATCAATGGAACGAAGCTCGCCCGGCTGGGGAACCCGTCCTTCCCAATTGCGGAATGCAAAGGAGAGGACGCGGTTGGCTAGATTTCCCCATGTTGCAACCAATTCATTATTATTACGCTGGAGAAAATCCTGCCAGTCCCAATCACTGTCACGGCTTTCTGGCATGTTGGCAGTGAGATAATAACGCAAAGGATCTGGATCATAACGAGAAAGAAAGTCTCGACCCCAAACAGCCCAGTTGCGGCTGCCGGAGATCTTCTTCCCTTCAAGGTTCATAAATTCATTGGCGGGGACATCATAAGGTAAGGTAAGGGTTTTGTTCTCGATCCCGGCAAACAATTTCCCAAACCACTCCCCTGCACCGATCAATTGTCCAGGCCAGATCACCGCGTGGAAAGGTATATTATCTTTTCCTATAAAATAATAACTTTTTGCATCCGGATTGAACCACCAATTCTGCCATGCATCCGGTTCGCCATTTAATTGCGACCATTCGATTGCCGCAGATAGATAACCAATCACTGCCTCGAACCAGACATATAAACACTTTCCCTCCCAGCCCTCTATTGGTACCGGTATTCCCCAATCCAGGTCACGGGTGATTGGACGGCCATGCAATTTCTCCGCCTGTATTTGACCAAGCGATTGACGGAGTACATTCGGTCGCCAATAAGATTGACGCTCCTCTAAGAATGCGACAATTTGGGGCTGTAGCTTTCCTAAATCAAGGTAAAAATGTTCCGTTTCTTTTAATTCTGGAACACTGCCATCAATTTTTGAACGCGGGTTAATCAATTGCGTCGCGTCCAACAAACTCCCACAGCCATCGCATTGATCGCCGCGAGCATTCTCATAACCACAAATATAACAAGTCCCTTCTACATACCGGTCGGGCAGAAAACGATTTTGCGAGACAGAAAACCACTGTTTTTCTTTTTGGGTATAGAGAAAACCATTCTTCTGTAACGCAAGGAATATCGCTTGGGACACACGGAAATGGTTGTCAGTATGGGTGCTGGTAAACAAATCATAAGCCAGCCCAGCTTTTTGAAACAATTCAATAAAGCTCTGGTGATATTTTTGATAAACATTATAAGGTGTCGTCCCCTCTGCGTCTGCCCGCACGGTAACGGGTGTACCATGCGAGTCCGAACCCGAGACCATAATTACCCGATTCCCTTTTAAGCGGTGGTAGCGCGTAAAGATATCAGCTGGCAAGTAAGACCCAGTAAGATTTCCAACATGTATTTCTGAATTTGCATACGGCCAGGCAACTGCCACTAAGATAAATTCAGCCATTTATTCCTCCGTGAAAAACAACATCTTACAAAAAGCTGTCCGATTTGGGACAGCTTTCATTTTATCTTAATTTTTTAAATTTGTTGCTGACTTAATGGATTCGAATGAAAATCCTATAAATATTCCCTTAATATTCTTGCCCGGCTAGGATGGCGCAAACGGCGGAGTGCTTGTAGTTCGATTTGGCGAATCCGCTCGCGCGTCAAACCAAATTTTTCGCCAACTTCTTCCAACGTCAACTGATGCTGACGATCCAGCCCATATCGCAAGCGGATCACCCGCGCTTCACGCGGTGTAAGCGTTGCTAAAGCTGATTCAATTTGCTCTTGTAACATGAGGTGTTGAACAGCATCATAAGGCTTTTCTGCCAATTCGTCTTCGATAAAAGCTCCAAATTCAGCTTCCTCGTCCTCTCCATAAGGATTTTCTAAGGATAAGGGGCTTTGCGAGAGCTGCAAAAACCAATTCACTCGCTCCGGGGTTTCTTCCCCTTCAAAGGCAATTTCTTCCATTGTCGGTGGCCGCCCTAAGTCTTGCTCAAGGTTATGAGCGATCTGCTGAATTTTTCGCACGCGATCACCAAGGTAAACCGGCAAGCGGATAGTTCGGCTTTGCATAGCAATCGCCCGCATCACTGCCTGACGAATCCACCAGGTGGCATACGTAGAAAACCGAAAGCCACGTTGGTATTCGAACTTTTCCACTGCGCGAATAAGACCGAGGTTACCTTCTTGGATTAAATCACTAAAAAGAACCCCGCAGCCGATATACCGCCGGGCAATGGAGATGACTAGGCGTGTATTGGCACGGATTAAATGCTCCCGCGCAGCTATTCCATCCCGTACCTGTTGCTGAAGTTTTTGCAGTCGTTTTTTACTCAAGCGGGTTTTTGGATTAGCAATGCACTTCTGAGCTGCCCTCCCTGCTTCAATTCTCTGTGCCAACTCGATTTCTTCTTCATGACTAAGCAGTGGCACCGACGACATTTCTTTTAGATATAAATCGAGTGGATCATCGAGCAAATTTTCAGGGAGATGGGTGATATCGTCATGAAGCTGCGCCTCGGATATTTCGGGAATTTCCATTCCTAATCCGGAGCCTTCTGGATAAGATTTAAGGCTTGACAGAGCCATGCGCGTCCCTCCTAAGGATGAAGAACAGACGTGCTAAACGGATAAAATTTGATTGTTCACCGATCCAAAATGGTTCTCAAGACAGATAATCTTGGATCTATTTCAACATCATCGTGATGACAGGTTACTTCGTTTTGGTTTTCACCACAAATCGGGCATAAGCCTTTACAATCCACTTTACATAAAGGACTAATGGGTATATCCAGAAGCATATATTCCCGTACAATGGAAGTTAAATCGATTTGAGCATTCTCGGGCAGCAACATCCCTTCTTCTGTCAGGGAATTTTCAGAAAAGGCATAAAGTTCGGTAAAATCGATATGCAGATGTAAATCAAAATCGCTTAAACAACGCACACATACGGAAGGAGTCATCGCATCCATGATAACATGGGTTAATAAACCTTGAGCCGTACGGGTAATATGCGCAGCGCCGGTTAAGGCTGTTAAATCTAAATCAGGATTTAGGTGAATTTTAGGGATGTCAAATTGAAAGTCGCGGCTCTCGCCAACGGGAAGATTAATAATAAAACCGACATTTATCCGCAGTAAATTATTGGATGACACAGAATTCTCGTTGTGCTAAAAGTTATAAAAATTATAGCATAATCAAGATGAAAAGTCAATAATTACTAAATCTTTTGTAATATAATATTAATCTTGTAATTTTTATTGGATTGTCTATGAAACAAAATTTTTTACTGATTGCCACCACTAACCCGGGAAAGATTCGCGAAATTCAATCTCTCCTCTCCCCACTCCCAGTCCAGCTCTTGACTTTGCTCGATTTGTATAAACAAATCAATGTCATTGAAGATGGAAATACATATCTGGAGAACGCGTTAAAAAAAGGTCAAGCCTATGCTGCACTGAGCGGGCATATTACCCTGGCAGATGATTCAGGCCTCGAGGTTGCTGTTCTTGACGGCAAACCGGGCATTCAATCAGCGCGCTTTTCGCAAAAACCTAATGCCACAGACGCTGACCGGCGCGCTTATCTACTGCAGTCATTAAAAAATTTCCCCCGACCCTGGTATGCGCGTTTCGTCTGTACTGTTGTCATTTGTTTTCCAAACGGAGAGTATCGTTCGTTCGAAGGAGTGTGTAACGGAGAAATTATCCCTGAGGAACGTGGTAATAATGGATTTGGTTATGATCCTATCTTTTTAATACCTGAAATTAACCAAACCATGGCAGAACTGAGCATGGAACAGAAAAACCGCATCAGCCATCGTGCCCGGGCAATCCAAGCAGCATTGCCTTACCTTACCACTTTGTTAGGTACAAATGAGGCACATTGTGATTGAATCTAATTAATACAATGGCAAAACCTTCTTATTCCTTCCCTTTTAGAGACTATCTTTTCCTTCAATTACACTGGCTAACTTTATTGTTCCTTTCCCTCGTTTACCATCAAGATTTAATAGCTGTGTTGATATTACTTCTTAATGGTATTGGAAATACGCTCTTCATTACATGGTACATCTACAGCAATCCACCAAAAACCATCCTTTGGTTTATTGTCGGTGTAGATATCCTCACTACTGGATTCATCCTTTTGACTTTACAAAACCGTTCTTTCCTCTCCCTTTTAGTGAGTATCCTTCCTTTGATTTCAGCTGGATTACTTTTTTCCAGCTCTGGTCTCCTGATTACCCAGGCAACCAATATAATTTGGTTTACGGTTTATTCCATTTTCCAAAGCAATGGGTTTACGGGGGTCTTATATTCAGGTATTTGGTTCAGCATCGACTTGTTAATTTGCGTTGGTATATATATATTAAACCAGCGCTACCCTTACCCCAAAATAGAGACAAACCTTAATTCAACCAGCAAAAAACGTACCGAACAAGCAATCGAATCTGAACGACGCAAAGCCCTCTATCAGATTATTTCTACCTTGAGTTCCACACTTAATTATCAAATGGTTGTGGATAAAGCATTAGATATGAGCGCCCAAGCGCTCTTCGATCCAGACCAATCGAATGAAAAATTAGTATCTGCATTCTTTCTCTATAAAAACAAGGAAATAAATAATCCACAATTGCATCTCCTTTCAGCCCGTCATTTCACTCCAGCTGATATGCGTATCAAGCTAGAAGGGGTGAAGGGGATATTGAATGAAGCGATCGAAAGTGGCAAAGCCATTAAAGCAACTCAACCCGCCAAAGACATCGAGCTTCAACGCATTATTGCACTTCATGCTTGTCAGTCTCTTTACTGCATCCCATTGATTCGAGGTATTGAAGTCTATGGGGTTGTTCTCTTTGCTCATCCTGATCCTGATTATTTCAACTCAGATCGCTGTGAAATTTTACAGATCATCACGAATCAAACGATGGTGGCAATGGAAAATGCCCGATTGTATCATCAGCTGGAATTAGAAAAAGAACGTATTCAGCAAATAGAAGAGGATGCCCGGAAAAAGCTGGCGCGCGATCTACATGATGGACCAACCCAATCGGTCTCTGCACTCGCTATGCGAGCAAATTTCGCCCGTCGGTTATTGGAAAGAGATCCAAAAGCCGCCGAAATCGAATTGCTAAAAATGGAAGAATTAGCCCGCCGCACTACAAAAGAAATTCGCCACATGCTTTTTACGCTAAGACCGTTAATCTTAGAATCGGATGGATTAATTGCTGCGTTGGATGCCATGGCGCAAAAAATGCTGGAGACCTATAATCAAAAAGTGATTATTCAAGCAGACGAGCGGATATTGCCCGAGCTCGAGTTAGGAAAACAAAGCGTCATCTTTTCCATTGCGGAGGAAGCAGTCAACAATGCTCGAAAACATGCCCAAGCGGAGAATATTTGGGTACGCTTGGGTTTTCTGAACAAAGAGCTTATCTTGTTAGAAATCGAGGATGATGGGGTAGGATTCGATCCTAACGAGGTCAGAAATGGGTATGAGCAACGCAGCAGCATGGGAATGGTAAACATGCAAGAACGAGCGGAGTTATTGAATGGTGTATTACAAATTAAATCCGAGCCTTCCCGTGGTACCCAAATTCGTTTATATATTCCCCTCTCGGAAGAAGCATCCGAACAATTAAAACAAGGAAACCGATCTGAATAAAATGCCGATCCTCTATTCTTTGTATTATTTTCATTCAGAAAAAGGGAAATACCAAATTCCCTTACTCCTCATCCATGGAGCGGGAGGAAGCAACCTCTCCTGGCCTCCTCAAATCCGCCGCCTTTCGGCTCACACAGTGTATGCAATTGACTTACCCGCTCATGGAAACTCCCAGGGTTACGCCTATCAAACCATTGCCGATTATAGTTCTTTCTTGATCAACTGGCTTGATCGCATGCAAATACAACAACTTCATTTATGTGGTCATTCGATGGGAGGTGCCATTGCTATGCAGATGGCGTTACAAGCACCGAAAAGGATCAAGCGATTAATCATCATCGGCAGTGCAGCACGATTGAAAGTCAATCCTCAAATCCTTGAGCTTGTCGCTCATCCATCCACAGTACCAAAAGCAATGGAAATGTTATTAAAGTATTCCTTTAGTGAAACGACATCCACCTCAATCATTCAACAGACAGCCAGAAGCTTGGCTAACACTCGCCCATCCGTCCTCTATAATGACTTTCGCGCCTGCGATGCTTTCGACATTGGCGAAGAAGTAAACAAGATTTCTTGCCCTACGCTGATTCTGGTAGGATCAGAGGATAAAATGACTCCTCCACGGTTAGGGAAATGGCTTGCTCAATCTATTCCGCAAGCGAAATATATCGAAATACCAGGAGCTGGGCACATGCTTCCATTAGAACAACCGCAAGTGGTAGCGGATTTAATCATCCAGTTCTTATCGACGGATATCCCTCAAAAGGAGGATTAGGATTGTAAAAAATAAAAGGTTATTTTCCCTTGAAGACTTAGCTGCTCTCGGTTATAATTTGCTTGTTCTGGGCGGATAGCTCA
The DNA here is from genome assembly GCA_034436035.1 of Anaerolineales bacterium. Taxonomy (GTDB): domain Bacteria; phylum Chloroflexota; class Anaerolineae; order Anaerolineales; family UBA4823; genus UBA4823. The sequence continues at coordinate 31,435 of DAOTVW010000155.1, read as the reverse complement.
GTTGGTTAGAGCACTGCGTTGACATCGCAGAGGTCGCAGGTTCGAGCCCTGTTCCGCCCACCAATTAAAGCGCTGACCGGGATGAGTAGCCGGGAGAGGTTCAAACAGAGAGATTGGGAAACTAGCTGAAATCCCATCATGGACAACCCGTCGAAAACCACCCGCGAGCTTGAGCCTGAAATGGTCATCCAGTGTAAGGCAAACGGTTGACTCCGTTATCAGTCCAAAGAGATAAGCTGACTAACAGCTTAATCTGGGTGGAACCGTGTGAGGATTAACTCTCGCCCCAGGGCGAGGGTTTTTTTATTTTTTACGTTTTTGAGGAGGTTAGCATGGTTGAGAAAAAAGAGGGTCGCTATGAAGATAGCTTACTCTATAAAATCCGCCATTCGACAGCACATGTCATGGCACAAGCTGTATTGGAAATGTTTCCGGATGCAAAATATTCAATAGGACCCGCGATTGATGATGGTTTCTATTATGACTTTGATTTGCCTAGAAGCCTCACACCGCAGGACTTGGAAGCCATCGAAAAAAGAATGCGTGAGATTGTGCGCGGCAATCATCCCTTTATAAAGAAAATAATCAGTGCCGAAGAAGCTCGCCAAATATTCAAAGATCAACCCTATAAACTCGAGCTAATCGATGGCTTGGAAAAGGGAGGAACCGACGAGCACGGTAATCCCCTCACCGAAAAACCGGAAATCTCTATCTATATTCATGATAAGTTTGTCGATCTTTGTCGGGGACCACATGTTGAAAATACCTCGCAAATCAATCCGGATGCAATCAAACTGATTAGCGTTGCTGGTGCATATTGGCGAGGTGACGAGAAAAACCCAATGCTGCAACGAATCTATGGCACCGCTTGGGAAACCGCCGAAGAATTGAACCAATATCTCTGGCGATTAGAAGAAGCGAAAAAACGCGATCATCGCCGGCTTGGAAAGGAACTGGGTTTATTTAGCTCAAATCCAGAAGTTGGCGGTGGATTAATCCTTTGGCATCCCAAAGGTGCTCTAGTTCGCCATCTCGCCGAGGATTACTGTAAAAAAGAACATTTATCACATGGATATGATCTGGTTTATACACCCCACATTGGAAAAAGTGAATTATGGCAAATCAGCGGTCATCTCGCCTGGTACAAAGAAAACATGTATTCACCCATCGATATCGAGGGCGAAGAATATTACCTTAAACCAATGAATTGCCCCTTTCACATCATGATATACAAAAGCCAGATCCACAGTTATCGTGATCTACCCATCCGTATGGCAGAATGGGGTACCGTGTACCGCTTCGAGCGCAGTGGTGTTTTACATGGTTTGATGCGCGTGCGCGGTTTCACCCAAGATGACGCCCATCTATTCTGCCGACCAGATCAGATGCCGGATGAAATTGATCGAGTTTTGAATTTTTGTTTGCATATTCTTCAAAAATTCGGCATGAAAGATTTCCATGCCTATCTTTCTACCCGAGATCCGGATAAATCCGCCGGCGAAACCGAGAAATGGGAAGATGCAACAAATGCTTTACAAGCTGCTCTCGATCGAGCCGGGTTATCCTATGATGTCGATCCTGGTGGAGCTGCATTCTATGGACCTAAGATTGATTTGAAAATGATCGATGCGTTAGGACGCGAATGGCAGCTCAGCACAATTCAATTCGACTTCAATTTACCCGAACGCTTTGACTTAACCTATATTGGTGAAGATGGGAAAGCGTATCGTCCTTACATGATCCACCGTGCCTTGCTTGGCTCAATGGAGCGCTTTATGGGCGTTCTTATTGAACATTATGGCGGCGCTTTTCCGGTTTGGTTAGCCCCCGTTCAAGCTGTCTTAATCCCGATTGCTGATCGACATATTGCCTATGCAAATTCTATAGCACAGACATTGAAAGAGAGAGGTTTACGAGTAGAAGTGGACGATCGGGGTGAACGGATGAACGCTAAAATTCGCGACGCCCAAAACCAAAAGATCCCTTATATGCTGGTGGTCGGAGATAAAGAAGTCGAGAACAATCAAGTAGCGCTGCGCATGCGCTCTGGTGAGAATCCCGGAGCAATAGCCGTGGAGGATTTCATTAACTTGGCGCTCAAAGATATTGAAGAAGGAAGATAACGAAACGCATTTGCTTGAGGATGTTCTGCAGTGAGCTTCGCCTGCAGGACATCCCCTCGGCGATGAATATCCCGTAAATCGATGACACCCCGAAATTCCTGCATGATATATTCCAACTTAATTTCCGGGTTTAACAGTTCCATGATTTCTGCAAAGGGCAGCATAATGTGGCTGTAGCGCCACATATTCGCTTCCTGAACAACGCCATCCCAGACAAGGATATCTAAATCAATCGTCCGCGGGGCGAATTTATCATCCTGACGCACTCGTCCGAGCTCCGCCTCTAAAGGACGCAGCATTTTGTATTTTAGGATGTCGCGATCGAGATCCGTTGCAAATATTCCAATGGCGTTCAGGAAATTTGGACCAGTTGAACCAATAGCCGGGCTTTCCCAGGCAGAAGAAATCGCTATGGGATGAAGGATCTGGTTAAGTTTTTGCAATGCCAGGGTTAAATAGACTTCTGGGAGAATATTCGAGCCTAATAATATTGCCACTTGATGATCTACCGTGTTCATTCAAAATCCTTTCTCGAGCGTTCGATCTCCACTCCGACAGATTTTGAAAAGCGGACTGCCCCAGGCTTTTCAACCCGCACAATCACCTTTTCTACTCCAGGTTGATTCAGGCATAGTCGTGCGAGGTCATGCGCTAATGCCTCGACCGTTTGGCGAGCGGCGGTCTCTGCATGCGCAAGGGCAAGTTTAGCAATAGTGCGATAATTAACGGTGTCATTTATATTATCGCTTAAACCAGCGTTTTGTAGGGATGTAAAGATGGTGAAATTCATTACAATTTCCTGGGGTTTTTCCCGCTCCCAGTCCTGAATTCCAATAATCCCTCGTGCTACTAAATCCGTGATAAATACTTTGTCCATCTATCGTATCTCTGATGAATATTAAACCAAATGACGGCCGCCATCCACATGGATAATTTCCCCAGTAATGTAAGCCGGTGCTTTGAGCAGGAAGATCAACACTTCTGCCACCTCATCCAATTTTGCCCAGCGCTGAACCGGTATGTTGCTCAATATATTTAGCGTTTCAGCACCATCACTGGGTGGCAAAATCGCACCTAATGCTATCCCATTGACAAGGATACGCGGGGCAAATGCAACTGCCAGCGATTTTGTCAAAGCCGCTAAAGCTGCTTTACTGATCGTATAGGGAAGATGATCCGCAGCGGGTCGTAATGCCCGCCAATCGAGAATATTGATAATCCTCCCCTGTTCACCGCTTGGCAACAGGCTGGCAAAAGCCTGGGAAAGAAAAAAAGGAGCAGTTAAATTGACTGCAATATGACGATTCCATGTTTCTAAAGTGGTTGTTTGCCAATCCAGGTTTTCGAAAATTGCTGCGTTATTGATCAGGGCATCTAAGCCCCCTAACGCGCGAAAAGCTTTTTCGATGAGCGAGTGCAACTGCGTTGCATCTTCTAAATCTCCAGGCACTAAAACAGCCTCTCGTCCAAGCGCTTTAATTTCTTTAGCCACTTCTGCTGCACTATCTGCTGATTTGGAATAATGAATAGCTACATCGGCGCCAGCGTTGGCAACAGCCACTGCCATGGCTTTGCCAATCCGACGGCCAGCGCCGGTGATGAATATCCGTTTTCCTTCTAATTCCAAATTCGACAATTTCATCTCTCAATATGAGGCCGCGCTAGCTGAGCATAAAAATCTTGGCGCAGATCTCGATCGGTTTTGAAGATACCACGCATGGTGTTCGTGGTCATCATCGTTTCAGATTTTTTAACTCCCCGCATCATAGCACACATATGGGCACCTTCTACAACGACTGCTACACCCTGAGGATGAAGCAAATCCTCGAGTAAATCAGCGATTTGAGTAGTAAGACGTTCTTGAACCTGCAATCTGCGGGCAAACATTTCGACAATGCGGGGGATTTTACTCAACCCAAGCACTTTCCCATTGGGGATGTAGGCGACATGGGCTTTACCAAAGAAAGGTAACATGTGGTGCTCACAAAGACTGTAGAATTCAATATCCCGTACCAGAACCATGTCCTCGTAGTCAACATCGAACAAAGCCCCATTGATAAGGGTTTCGATATCCATCGAATACCCAGCCGTTAATTCATTATACATCCTTGCCACTCTTTCTGGTGTTCGCTGTAACCCATCTCTTTGCGGATCCTCACCTATCTCGGTCAAGATATTGCGGACTGCCTGTTGAATTGTCCCAGCGGGTTGAATTTCACCGTTTAATAACAGAAATGGTTGGGGAGAAACCAACAATTCTGTTTTCGTTATTGTAGAAGTTTCCATTTTTATCTCCTTGATTAATTAAGACTAACATAATCAATTATATCCATAATTATATTATTGTCAAGGTTTTGTTCAGGATTAATTAAATATTCCTAACCATACAGGTAATCCGGTTAAATTGCCTCACCTAACAAAATTGCAAACTCGTTTTATGCTTTTTTTATGGCATTTTTATAAAGTTGAGATTATAGTTATGAACAGATTTGAATGAGTTTGAATGGATTTTAATATGAAAATGCATCCTACTTCAATACCGCAATCCCCTTTATTAACAGCCCGAGAGGCAGCCAGCTATTTACACATTTCCCTTTCCACGCTCTATCGCATGGAATGTAAAGGGTTAATAACCCCCAAGCGTACCCCTGGCGGTCACCGGCGATATTCCATCGATATGCTAAATGAATGCCTGGCAAGTAAGCCTTCTCGACTAGAACGAGATTTACTGGGATGATCGCCTCTCCTATCCTCTCTCCTCCAAAAACAATTCGCGTGTTGATCGTAGAAGATAATCCCGATCACGCACAGTTGATGAAGGAATGCTTGTCTTTTATCGAGAAATTTGAATGTCGTTCGGTTAATTCGATATCATCGATGTGGCAAGAGATACGCAGGGAAAACCCGGATATCATCTTATTGGATAATTACCTCCCAGATGGTCAAGGGATAGATGCTGTCAGCGCATTAATCGCAGAGCTTCCCTTCACGCCGATCGTGATGATTACTGCTTTAGGTAACGAAAAGATCGCAGTCCAGGCATTGAAATCAGGAGCAGCGGATTACTGGATCAAAGACGAAAAATACTGGGAAACCTTACCTGAGTTAGTGGAAAGGACAGTAACCACATATATCACCAAGAGAGCACTCGCTTTTCACAATGAGCAACTGCGCTATCAAGCTTTGCTCCTCCGCAACATGCGCGATGCGATAGTCGTCTGGAATACCAATGGTTTAATCACATTTTGGAATCCTGAAGCCGAGAATCTGTTCAAGCTCACGGCGAAACAGGTCATCGGAAAATTAGTCACAGAGATTTATACAACCCTTTTTCACCCGTCCATTAGTTTTCCCTTTGAGGAAAAATTTCAATCGCGCGAAATCGAACGAAAAGTTATCCATATCTCCGGAGAACATTGGATAAGCTCGCGAATTACCCCCCTCATTGATCCTGATAAAAATCAGCGCATCTTGGGTTATCTGGATGTGATTCGGGATATAACCCAACGCAAATTGCTGGAGGAAAGGATTCAATTCACCCAGATGCAGCTAGCCCGATCTACCCAACTGGCTGCTATTGCTGATTTAGCTGATGGTATTGCCCATCACATCAATAACCCCCTCTCGACCATTATTGCCGAATCGCAAATCTTACGAAAACAACTAGCTCACAATCATCCCCTCTATGAATCAGCCACAGCCATAGAAAAAGCTGGCTGGCGCGTGCAGAAAGCGGTACAACAATTGTTAGATTTTGGACGCCCCCCGCTAACTAGCTTTCAACCTTTGTCGGTCAACGAAACAATAGAACAGGCTTTAAATATTATCGGGGACAATATCCGTGCGAAACATATACAAATACGCATTAATTTGGCAAGAAACTTGCCACTTATGTTGGGAAACCAACAAAAAATCATTGCATTGTGGATAAACTTGCTTATTCTTGCCCAAGATGGCGTTATGGAAGGAAACCAACCTGAGATTGAGGTAACCTCTCAGGCTGCAAATGACAAAGAAATCATCGTATTAATTCATGATAATGGAAAGATCATTCCACCAGAAGATCTTGCGCAAATCAATGCAACTAGTTTTTTCAAAGAATTGGGTGGCCGCGGAAGCGGCATAGAAATAAATATCTGCCAAGAAATCCTTCGGCAGCACAAAGGAAAATTATTGATTGAAAGCGAGAATTTAAAGGGAACAACTTTTCGGGTATCATTTTTAGCGGAGGTAATCAAATGAGTGCTTATAATGTTTTAGTGATCGAAGACGATGAAATTGTCGCACGGACTGTTGAACGTAGCCTGCGAGGAGAAGAGTTTAAAATCACCACAGTCAATAGTGGGGTGGAAGGGTTGAAAATCGCCCGAAAGCTCATGCCCGATATTGTTATTTTAGATGTTGTCATGCCGGGCATGGATGGGTATACCGTCTGCCGAGAGATGCGCGCCGATCCAGCCCTTTCGGATGTCCCAATATTATTCCTTACCGCAAAAATTAAAGATGAAGATAAAATTACCGGTTTCAATGCAGGAGCGGACGATTATCTGAGTAAACCTTTCAACATCGACGAATTAATCTTACGGGTGAGAGCAATTTTACGGCGAAGTAGCCGCCGAAAACAAGCCACTGAAACAATGACACAATCCGCCCAAGGCAATGATGTCCTTCCGCAAAGAGTGCAATCTATATTAAGTAAAATCAGCACAGAGACAAAAGCGATTGAAGCAGAAAACTGTCTCATTGTCGGGGAATATGTTTTAGACACACGTTCCTATGAGCTTTATACTCCCACTAAAGGCAAACTCCGTCTTACTCCAGTGCAGTATGATTTGCTCTACCACTTGATGAGCCACACTGGTCAGATCTTCTCACCCGCTCGATTATTGGACGAGGTATGGGATTATCCTTCTGATGCAGGAAGCCCCGACTTAGTGCGAGTACATATAAAAAATTTACGGGAAAGAATTGAGGAGGATCCAGCCTCTCCAAAATTTATCCGCACTGTGCCTGGATATGGTTATACGATCAACCCTGCCAACGAAGAATCATGAAAGCAGAACGCTATCAAAAGCTTCTCGACCTGCTGGTCACCTCTTGCCAGGAGAATTTAGGACAATCCTCCGTTCAGGAATGGTTTGTAGAGAATTTAACCGAAATCTTTAATACAGAAGGAGCAGCGTTACTTTTATTCCATCAGGACGGCGCAGAACACACTATCAAAACCGCACCTCGTTCGAAGCCAATTTGGACCTACCTGGCTGATTTTAAATGGGCAAATCACACCTTAGCAGAACCGATTTTACAGAGAAAAAGCGTCATAAACAACGAAGTTCCGGCAGACTTTTCTTGGTTAGATCCGAAAATAAAAATCGAATTTCGCTCCATCTTACTCCAACCATTATTCTTTGAAGATCAATTACTTGGTGTTACCGCTTTATTGAACCGAATAAGGGGAAAGTTCACCCTTACCGATCAAAATTATCTATCTGACATCGCGGATGTATTTGCAAAAAACCTTTATCAACAAAACCAACTACAACAATTAAAAATTGACAACGCCACTTTAGAAGTCAACCAGTGGCAGTTGCTGCGTTCCCGTAATATTTTACGCGCCTTGTTTGACAGCATTCCTATGTCTATGTATATCGTGGATAAAAAATTCCATCTTATCGCTGTCAACATGAACCGCGCAAACCGGATCAATGCTGCCCCAAGTGAATTGGTTGGACGAAGATGTTATGAAGCTCTCTACCACAATACCGACATTTGTCCTGATTGCAAGGTAATCGATTCCTTATATGGCGGAAAAAACACATCCCGCTCCAAACGGCAATGGCAGGAAGATGATCAACCATTAGAATGGGAAATTAACACCTTCCCAATTTATGATGACGCAAACCTGGTCACTCAGGCTATCGTATTGGAGCAAGATGTTACCGAAAAACGTCGTTTAGAAGCAAGCCTTGCTCAATCAGAAAAATTGGCTGCGGTAGGTCAACTAGCTGCGGGGCTCGCTCATGAAATCAACAATCCGCTCACAGCCATCATCGCCAATACACAACTATTGCAAAGAGAGCTAAAAGCAGATGAAGATATCATGGAGATGATTGATTTAATCGCCCGGGCTGGCCAGCGCGCCGCCCAAGTGGTGCGCAACCTCCTTGATATGGCTCGTAAAGAAGAATATATATTCGAACCGGTCGATCTAGACCAAACACTTCAAAAAGCTTTTGCCCTTGTTCAGCATGAATTAGTTGCTCGATCCATTCAATTATCGTACGAACCAGCTGAAGGATTACCAAAAATACTTGCCAGTAAAGATCACTTACAAGGTGTATGGGTGAACCTACTAACCAATGCGATTGATTCCTTCGAAGAATGCGATCATCGTGAAATCCGCGTGGCAACTACAATGCAAAATAACGAAGTCCGAGTTATTTTCATGGATAACGGCAAAGGTATCCCATCCGAAAAATTAAACCGTATCTTTGAACCATTCTATACAACAAAAGCCCCTGGCCGCGGGACTGGTTTAGGGCTTTCTCTTTGTCATCGCATTATTAAACAACATGGGGGCAGCATCCATGTGGATAGCGAGGTTGGGGTAGGGACAATATTTACCGTTGCTCTGCCAATCGATCAGACAATACCTTCCATAGAGAACCAAGCTTAATTTTTTCCCTTCTTTTTAGGTAATCTTTACACGCCCTTCACAGGCAATTTATGCACTTCTTGATTGACCTGTGTTAAATTCTATACGGAGTTAAATCAATGCTCGGTTTTAGCAACCAATATATCAGGAAAATAAAATGATTGAAGTCACGCGCTTTAATGGTGTGAAATTTTATCTCAATCCGGAAATCATCCAGTACGTGGAAACCACGCCGGATACCGTGATAACGCTGACGACAAAGGAGAAATTGTTAGTCAAGGAAAGTGCGCAAGTCATCGTGGAGGAATTTATCCACTACCAACGACTAGTTCATAACCCGGAAATTCCTATTAATAGCGGAGCGAATTAATGGACCTTGCCACAATCATCGGTTTAGTTTCAGGATTGGTGATCATTGCTGTCGTAATGATTTTGGATGGTGGATCACCAGCAGAACTATTTGCCCATCCGCAAGCTATTTTGTTGACGGTAGGCGGAGCTTTCGTCGCTACCTTAATTTCTTACCCCATGAAAGCGTTAGGGTTAATTCCAAACTGGTTCAAAATTGCCTTTTTGGGCGGTCATAAAGCCAACCCAATGGAATCGATTGATTTAATTGCTAAAATGGCAGATAAGGCGCGGCGAGAGGGGCTTTTAGCGTTGGAAGACGATGCAAAGAAAATTAAGGATGAGTTCCTGCGCAAGGGGGTTCAAATGGTGGTAGATGGTGTTGATCCATCTCAAGTGCGTGCAATTATGGAAATCGAAATCCATAACATGCAAGAACGACATGCCCAAGGGATTAATTTCTTTAGCGCAGCCGGTGGATATGGGCCTACGATGGGGATTATCGGTACGGTGATGGGGCTGATATCGGTATTACAGAAGCTGGATAATCCTGGCACACTGGGCAAATCCATCGCAGCGGCATTTTTAGCAACATTGTGGGGCATCCTTTCTGCAAATGTATTTTGGTTGCCCATTAGTGGTAAGTTACGCGCCAATAGCGAAGAGGAAGCTGCCTATCGTCATCTCATCCTTGAAGGAATTTTATCCCTGCAAGCAGGTGAAAACCCACGCATCGTTCGCGAAAAACTGTCTGCATTCCTGCCCCCTAAACAGCGCCAAGGTGAAGGTGCTGCTGCGAAAGGGAAAGCTGGTGCGAAACAAACCGCGGAGGCTGAAGCATGAGCAGTCATGGTGGTGGCGGTTCAGAACGTTGGTTGGTCAGCTATGCAGATTTTATTACGCTGCTGATGGTGCTCTTCGTCGTTCTGTATTCCATGAGTCAAGTGGATATCCAGCGCTATAAACAATTAGCCCAAAGCCTAAGTGTCGCGTTTGGGGGCGGCCCCAATCGGGTGATTGATCCAGGCATTGACCGTACGGGGGGAGCCGATGATCAGAAACAATCCGCTCCAATTGTGATCCCTGGTATTCCGAAAGAGCCTGTCACATCCAATGAGGTCGCAGGACAATTAACGCAGATGTTAGCCCACGCCAATTTGGGTGGTGTTGTCAGTGTACAAAATAACATCGAAGGTGTGCTCATCTCCCTAAGTGAAAAGTTAGTATTCGAACCGGGTACTGCAAATTTAAATCCAGCCGCTTATCCAGTCTTAGATACGATTATCCACATGGTGAAAAATATCAGCAATGAGATCCGCATCATTGGGCACACCGACTCGAGTAAACCAACAGACAAACATTATCGTGACAATTGGGAATTATCCACTGCGAGGGCGCTGGTTATTGCAGAGTACATGATTAAAGGTGGCATTGATCCAAAAAGGATCGTAGTGAGTGGAAGAGGCGATACACAACCGCTCTTCCCCAACGATACACCCGAACACCGTGCCTTAAACAGCCGCGCAGATATCATTGTAGTTTATTCGGTTAGCGAGGATAGCGTAGATCTGAATCTAAACATCGTACCAACCCAACCATAAGGAAAGGGAACAATGAAAATCGTAAAACTTCTCCCAAAAATATTACTCGGTCTTGTTTTGACGATATTAACTCTGTCAAATTTGGCAGTCGTCTATATCATCTTCGCTCCAGACAACTTACCAAAACCGTTTTATTTACTTTATGCAGTTCCATCTCAATTGACACCTAGCGCGCCGGTGGAATCGCCTGCTGCTTCGAAACCCACTCCGCAAATTAAAATAACAAACCTGGAACCAGGACAAGGATTAATGGTTGACACCGGCAGCAAAATCGTGAATCTTGTGGATCCTACCGGTCGGAAATATCTCCGTGTGGGAGTTGTTTTAGAGTTTGCCCCTACAGATCCCGCATACTTTGACCTAAAAACTGCGGAAGAGAAAAAAGCTTTTATAGATAATTTTAATCAAGAGATCGAAACCAAGATGCCTATCATCAATGACACATTAATCACACTATTTGCCAGCCAATCTTTTGACAAAGTATATACCGCAGAAGGAAAAGAAGCGCTCCGCGCCCAGATCAAAGATAATCTCAACAAACAACTTCCCGAATACCAGATCATAGCCGTTTACTTCACCGAATTTGTCGTGCAATAACACCCGTGAGATGAAATCAATGGAAATTGACAGGTGATGAACGATGTTATCCCAATCTGAGATTGATGCGCTATTAGCAGGTGCGATTGAGATAGAACAATCCGATAATGAGGGCAGTGTAAACCTCGCTGAACTCATGGATCAAAAGGAGGTTAAAACCGATAAGCCAGAAACGGATAAACAAGTCCGTCCGTATAATTTCTGGTCTCCGGATCATTTTTCCAAAGATCAAATGCGAGCGGTGGAACTCGTTCATGAAGATTTAGCAGAACGGTTAACCAGCTCCCTCCCTACTTTCGTTCGCACCAACATGCGCCCGCGAGTCGTCCATACCGAACAAGGCCGCTTTCACGATTTCTTGAAAGACCTCCCACAGGGTTCGCTATTCCACATGTTGACCTTAGCACCATTACCGGGTCAAATGATCATCACCATTAGCCCCGATATCAGCTATGTCATTCTCGAACAACGCCTCGGTGGGCAAAGTTCCCGCGGCAGCAAGATCCGTGTATTGACCGAAATCGATCAATATCTGCTGCGTGGGCTGATCGAACACATGTTAAATGACATCAAAGCATCCTGGAGCAAAGTGGTCGCCATCGAACCAGGCTTAGAGGATAGCACCACTAATCAGCATTGGGTGCAGATGATCATGGGTAATGAGCGAGTATTGTTAATTACCTTTGAGTTAAATCTCAATAATGTCAGCGGATTGATGAATATATATATCCCCTTCTCCATGCTCAAACCCATCGCGAATGTCCTAAAGCCGCATATATGGTTTAGTGGGAGAAAAGAAAAACAAATTGATCCACAAGCACGACAATATAACATGCAAAATTTATACGAAGCGAAACTCACTATGCGTGTTTTTTTAGGGAACGCCAAACGATCTTTCAATGATTTAACCAACCTGAAAATTGGCTCTTTAATAGAGTTAGACACTAAGGTTAATCAAGAGGTTGTAATACAAATTTCTAATAAAAAGGTCTTTATGGGAAAAATTGGAAAGGTGGGGAAGAATTATGCCGTTCAAATTACGGAAAAAATCAGCCAAAATGGGAATAAATAAACAGAATTGAGGTACAGTATGAGCGAAGAAATTGCCGAACTCCAACAAGATTCGATGGAAAATCAAACTCCAGAACCAGAAACCCCGGTTCACAAAGCCCCGGCAGCAAAGAACTCATCCTCCCCTGCGAAATCCAACAATGGTGCTTCGTTAGAAATGTTAATGGATGTCTTATTGCTATTAACGGTTGAGCTCGGGAGAGCAGAATTGACCGTTAAGCAAGTGCTTGATTTGCAGAAAGGGTCGGTTGTTGAGTTGGATCGCATTGCCGGCGATGCCGTGGATGTTTTTGTTAACGAACATCTAATTGCCAAAGGGGAGGTGGTGGTGGTAGACGATAAATTCGGAGTACGGATAACGGAATTAGTTTCTCCTGTATCCGAAGAAGAGGCTACTTTATGACGCAATCCGACAGCTGGACAACCGCGGCGCTGTTTGTCAACGTGCTTTTCAAACTCGGTTTAGTCTTGCTTTTGATTTATAGCAGCGTGATCATCCTCCGCCGCCTTCAATCTAGCCAAAACCCTCGCTTGAGAAAAGGGATTAAAATCATTGAAACCACTCATTTATCTCCCCATCGAGCGATTCACCTTGTACAAGTTGGTAACCAGGTATATCTCATCGGAGCCACCGATCACGAAGTTACCATGCTCAGCAAAGTGGATGATACCGAACTCAATGCGGGCGTGCTTATGGATAACCATACTCAGGAAATAAATCCGTTACCGATTCCTGCTTTCGCAGCTGTTTTTGTAGATAATTTGAAAAAGCGGAAAATCCTCCCATGAATATGATGACTGCGAAAAAGAAAAAGGTATTATTGTGTATTCTATTGTTGTTGCTCGCCAGTTTCCTCCTTACTGGCTGCGCAGCGGATTCCCAATGGTCTGCGCCAGGATTAACCTTAACTGTCGAACCGAACGGTCAACCCAAACAAGTCAGTTCTGGTGTCCAGTTACTGCTCTTGATCACCATCCTTTCTCTAGCACCTTCGCTATTGATCATGACCACCTCTTTCACCAGAATTGTGATTGTACTTTCACTCTTACGAAATGCTATCGGCACACCGCAAATCCCACCTAATCAAGTGCTTGTCGGGTTGGCTTTGATACTGACCTTTTTTGTCATGACACCCGTTTATACTGAAATGAACCAGCAAGCTATTAAACCATACCTGGCTGGCGAAATCGATCAAACGACCGCTTTTAACAAAGCAATGCAGCCCCTGCGTGAATTTATGTTCAAGCAGACTCGAGACAAAGACCTTGAATTGTTTTTAGAAATGAATCATCAAGATCGCCCCAATACATTAGAGGATATACCTACAGTGGTTTTACTCCCCGCTTTTGTCTTGAGTGAGCTCCGAACCGCGTTTGTTATGGGTTTTGCAATTTATATCCCCTTTTTAATTATTGATTTAGTCATATCCTCCGTTTTACTTTCTATGGGAATGATGATGTTACCACCATCATTAATTTCCTTGCCGTTTAAAATCTTATTATTCATTATGGTTGATGGATGGTATCTCATCATCCGCTCGTTATCTCTTAGCTTTATTCATTGAGGATAGTATCCATGACAGAATCTTACGTTCTTGGTTTTGCCCAAAATGCAGTAATGACAGCGCTGATTATCGCTGGACCAATCTTATTAGTGAGTTTAATTGTCGGGAGCTTGGTAAGTCTGTTTCAAGCTGCAACTCAAATACACGAAGCAACCCTCACCTTTATCCCTAAAATGATCGGTATTGGCATTGTTCTTGCGATCATGGGATCCTGGATGGGTGAAAAAATGCTCTCTTTTACTATATCCATCTTTTCTAATTTGGCTACCATGCCGAAATAGGCAACGGGGATGGAATGGGTTTATCCAAACCAGAAACTGCTGAACAACGCCGTCTGGATGAGATTATCCGCAGTGTCAATAGACTGCGCCCTCTTCCAGGCAGTCCATTGCGTATCCTTAAAGAACTGGATAACCCATCTACATCCGCCCGCCAAGTTGCCGAATTAATTTCCCTCGACCAAGCACTAACTGCCTATATATTGAAAGTGGCAAATTCCGTTGTAATGGGCTTTTCACGGCAGTGCTCCTCTGTTCAAGAAGCAGTCGTCCGTTTAGGGTTTAAACAAGTCCGTTCGTTAGTGTATAGCACTATGGCATCTGGACCATTAAGTGCTCGACTGGCAGGGTATCGTTTAGGAGATAAGGGTTTGTGGTTCCACAGCGTTGCTGTAGCCAGTGCTGCGCATTGGCTTGCAACTGCACTAAGATACCCCGATCCTGAAAAAGCGTATGTAGCGGGATTACTGCACGATATTGGTAAACTTGTGTTAGATCAATATGTGATGGCAGATTATAATCAAATCATGGAGATGATGCACACACAGAAGCAGCCAATGTGGAAGGTGGAAGAACAATTATTTGGGATCGACCACGCTGGCGTTGGTGCATTGGCTGGTGAACATTGGCAATTTCCGCCGGAATTAATTGAAGCTATCCGTGATCATCATGCACCCAGGGCTGATCAACCCCACCAACAGCTTGCCGCAATTGTCAATTTAGCAAATGCTCTGGCTCCTTCGGAAAGTGACGAAGACCTTTTTCTAGCCGGCAAAGTCATTCAACCGGCTACTTATGAAATATTAAAACTAAATCCTGAGTCAACCCCAAAACTTGCCGAACGCCTTCAGGCAAGCCTTTTTAATTATCAAGAGCGATTAGAAATTCCTTAGGATTGCCCTATGAATAACTCTCCTAATCCCATTTTGTTAATTGTTGAAGATGACCCTGCCATGCGTGACCTCCTGGAGCTGACCTTAAAACAGCAATTCGTTCCACCTTTCGAACTGAAAATCGCCCAAAACGGATTAGAAGCATTAGACATGATTCAAGAATCCCCGCCGACACTAATGATTCTCGACATCCTTCTACCCCAAATGAACGGGTTGCAGCTTTTACAACAGCTTCAAGTCGAATCGATGCCTACCGATATGCGGATCGTGGTTATCTCTGCCCTTGGGGTGCGCGAAGTTGTCCAACAAGCGATAGAAAACGGCGCAAATGATTTTCTTGTCAAACCTTTTGACATGGATACGTTGATTGAAAGGGTTAAACAGGTTCTAACCGCTTAAACGAAAATTGATACATATTATCGGCAGTAATTCTTAAAAAGTAACAACCTTATCCATTTTTTACGCATAATTTAGATTCACTTCATCCAGAGTTTACTGAAGAAAACGGGATGAAGCGGTATCCTTTAGGGTGGAGAGAATAGATAGTATTTATATTAGCTATGGTAAACATTGCCCAATTTCAGTTATTCTTCCTTGCTTTCACCAGGATTATGGCGACGATCATCCATGTGCCAGTCATCGGTGGGAGATCTATACCCAATCCGGTAAAAATTGGATTGGGTTTGCTTTTAGCTATTTTTTTAACGCCCATTCAATCCGCTCAGATAAACAATTCTACTTTAGATATAATCGCCTTTTCTATTGCAATTGGTCGCGAGATCATTATCGGCACTATTGCTGGTTATGCCGCAGTATTGGTTTTTGGCGCGCTGCAAATTACCGGTAGTTTGATGGGATTAGGGAGCGGATTCATGGCTGGGCAAATTTTGAATCCCGCTATTGAAGAAAATGGAACTGCTTTGGACCAAATATTTGTGACCACTGCATTCCTGATTTTTTTTATATTGAACGCTCATCATATTTTCTTGCTAGGTTTAGCAAAAACATTCGAGGTCATTCCAATCAATGGTGACATTCCTGTTTTAGCCCAGGAGTCAATCTTTCAATTGACCAGTTCCATGATCACTATTGGGGTACAGATGTCATTGCCCATTCTGGGATCACTCTTACTTTCTGATTTGGCAATGGGGCTATTGGCGCGCGTCGCTCCTCAAATTCAAGTTTTCTTCCTTGGTATCCCACTTAAAATCGCTTTTGGGCTATTTGCATTAGCGATTTCGATCCCAGCCTTAGCTCCTAATGTGCGGATGATATTTAATGGTATTGGGGACCAGATGATCCTTCTTTTGGGGAAAGTATATGCCCGATAAGACAGAAGCACCTACCCCGCGAAAAATCGCCGAAGCCCGTAAAGAGGGCATGGTTGCATTAAGCCAGGAATTGAATGCTGCCATTGTCTTATTTGTGAGTATATGGCTGCTTACATCACCGGGTCGCCGATTGCTGGCGGAATTACAGAGTGGTGTCATTGAAGCTCTTACCAATTTACCAAAAGGAGACGTAAGCAGTACTTGGTATCTACAAAAATTAATTACCGATGGATTACGAATTGGTAATGATGTATTAATGATCGTGGTAAGTTTGCTGGTTGTAGCAATGGTCGCTACGTTCGCCCAAACCCGTTTCCTCATTAGTACAAATAAAATCAAATTTGACCTCAACCGGCTCAATCCTTTAAACGGTTTCAAAAAACTATTCTCAACCCAAGGAATATTTGAATGGATCAAAGCGCTCTTAAAGCTAATTCTGATTGGTTGGGTTGTTTACGCTTACCTACGCGATCAGATTCAACACCTTTTAGGGTTAAATCAGCTGCCATTTAAAGAGGCAATAACCGCATGGAGTACTATCGCAATCAAACTCACCACCCGGGTCGCATCCGTATATCTGATCCTTGCCATAGCAGATTATGCTTATCAACGTTGGACATATATGCGTTCTTTACGAATGTCGAAGGAGGAAGTAAAAGAAGAAGTCAAGCGGTCTGAAGGGGATCCAATGATAAAAAGCCGCATTCGCGGTCAAATGCGCCGTATTGCACGCATGCGGATGATGGCGAATGTTCCTAAAGCCGATGTCATCATCACTAACCCGACCCACTTAGCGATAGCTATCCGTTATGATCCCGATCACATGAATGCACCGATTGTACTCGCCAAAGGGGCTTATTTGATCGCAGAACGAATTGTCGCTACGGCACGAGAACATCATATCCCTATCATCCAAAATATCCCTTTAGCGCATGCATTGTATCGCACCGTCGACATCGATCAGGAAATCCCACCGGAATTATATATCGCAATGGCAGAGGTACTCGCCCATGTTTATGCCTTACGGGGTAAGGCGGTTGCAGCTCCGGCAACATAATGAGGAATCACGATGACAGTAAATGCTGAAACTTTACCTACAAATCCATGGCTAAGCTTATTACGTTCAAAGGACATTGTCCTGGCACTTGCTCTTGTCCTGATTATTGGATTAATGTTGGTGCCCCTGCCACCAATGGCAATGGATTTTCTGATTGTGCTCAATTTAGCGCTTTCGATTGGTGTAATGCTGTTATCGATGTATATCGCCCGTCCGATGGATTTCTCGGTTTTCCCATCTGTGCTATTGCTAGTTACATTATTCCGTTTAGGGTTGAACATCGCAGCCAGCCGTTTGATTTTAATTCAAGGTAACGCTGGTAAAGTAATTTCCACCTTTGGGAGCCTTATCCTGGGCGGGAACTACATTGTTGGAGTTGTTATCTTCTTGATGCTAATGGTGATTCAGTTCGTGGTCATCACCAATGGCGCTGGGCGGGTTGCCGAGGTAGCTGCCCGTTTCACATTAGACGCAATGCCTGGCAAACAATTATCCATTGACGCTGAATTGAATGCCGGGCTAATTGATGAAGCTCAGGCACGATTAAGAAGGAGGGAAATCGAAATCGAAGCCGATTTCTATGGCGCTATGGATGGCGCTAGTAAGTTCGTGCGCGGGGATGCCATTGCTGCAGTGATCGTGATGATTGTAAATATTATCGGTGGTTTTGTGATCGGTATGGTTCAACGGCAGCTATCCCTGATGGATGCTTTACAAACCTATGCCCTCCTGACGGTGGGTGCCGGGTTAGCTGTTCAAATCCCGGCCTTAATCATATCGGCTGCTTCTGGTTTAATTGTCACCCGCTCCTCTTCCGAAATTTCTCTAGGAAGCGACATAATTGGCCAACTTTCCAATTTCAGTGCCTTGGGCATCGGCACAATTATCATTGCTTTTATCGGGCTAATCCCTGGTCTGCCAAAAATTCCATTTATTCTCGTTGCAGGAGCATTTGGTGGAGCAGCTTATTTTGTCTGGCGCACTCAGAAAAAAGAGAAACCAACCGAAATTGCCGAAGTCCTCACTGCCGAACCGGAAACTCCGCAAGACATGCTCGAAATGGTCGTCGCCGATCCCTTGGAAATTGAGATTGGTTACGGTTTGATCCCTCTCATTGATGACAATCAACCCGATAACTTATTGAAAAGGATTACCGGAATCCGTCGTCAGTTAATGAATGAGCTGGGATTTGTTTTACCCATTGTGCGGGTACGGGATAATTTAAGGCTCGCACCGCAGGAATATCGTATCAAAATTCGGCGTGAGGAAATTGTCCGCAGCGAACTCCTGATTGACCGTTATTTAGCCATTCCTGGTAACGATACCGAAGAGAAAATTCACGGGATCAATACCACTGAGCCAGCATTTGGATTACCGGCAGTTTGGATTAGTGAAGCAGAGAAGGGACATGCCGAATTAATGGGTTACACCGTTGTTTCACCCCTTTCGGTGTTAAGCACCCATTTGACCGAAGTGGTCCGGAATAACGCTGCAGATCTACTCACCCGCCAGATGGTACAGGAGATGATTGAACAACTCAAAATGAAGACCCCTGCTGCGGTAGATGGGGTCATTCCTGATTTGATTAGTTTGGGTGAGTTTCAGGCAATATTGAGAAACCTGCTCAAAGAGAGGATACCTATTCGAGATCTGGCTGGAATCCTCGAGGTTGTGGCGGATAATGCGACCGTTACCCGTAACCCAACAATACTTTCTGAAGCAGTGCGCCAATCCATGGCACGTACTATCTCTAATCAATACCGCGATGAGGATGGGTATTTACATGTATTTACGCTTTCTCCCCAAGTCGAAAGCCTTTTACGGGAAAGCTTAGTTTCCTCAGATAATGGCATAGGGTTCAACCTAGATGCGCAACTTGCCCAAACTATATTAATTCGCACCGGCGAGCAAATGGAAAACCTGGCTCATCTTGGGCATTATCCCATATTGCTTTGCCCACGTGAATTACGCTTGGCATTCCGAAAATTAGTGGAACAATCTTTACCTAATTTAGTCGTGCTGGCATTTTCAGAAGTCAGCCCTGGTACAAAAGTTAAATCTCATGGAATGGTAATGGATCAATAAGCTATGGAACCCAAAACTTACCGTGCTCCCAATACACAAGCAGCTCTCGAACTTGTCCAAAACGAATTAGGGCCCGAGGCAGTGATTCTTTCGGTAAAACAAGTTCCAGGTGGTTCTGTTTG
Organism: Anaerolineales bacterium; assembly: GCA_034436035.1. Classification (GTDB taxonomy): domain Bacteria; phylum Chloroflexota; class Anaerolineae; order Anaerolineales; family UBA4823; genus UBA4823. The sequence continues at coordinate 11,709 of DAOTVW010000155.1, read as the reverse complement.
GGAAACCTGGAAAAAACCCGAAGTAGAGGTGTTGGCAATTCCCCCCATACAAAACTCCCCTCAAAATGGGGAAAATATGGTTCCGGATGATCACAAAAAACAGAATAAGGGAGGATCGCTAATCCGCTCTTTATATAATCCACCTAAAGACGAAAAATCCCCTCTTACATCCGAGGACATTCAAGTATTGTTCGATAAAATTGCCACCCAAATTGCGAAGAAACAAAGTCACCCAACCTCCATTCCAGCCTCACCGCGAGCTGATACTCCGAAAAACGAAGTCCCTCCAGCAGTTGTCAGAGTCCGAGAAGAGTTACTCAATCAAGGTGTTGACTCTCATCTTATCAAGGAAATTATTCGAAAAGTGAGCCAAACCGCCAATCCCAAAATATTTTACGAAGAAAATCGTCTGCGGGAAATTATCCGCAAGCAATTAGAGACTACCTTACGGGTTCTCCGAATTGAGAGCGTGCAAAAAGGTTTATCGCCAACCGCACGGGTTCTATTCGTTGTCGGCCCAAGCGGGGTTGGCAAAACCAGCCTTTGCGCAAGATTAGCAAGCCATTTTACGGAAAAGCATCAAAAAAAGGTGGCTTGGATCTGCGCAGATACCATCCGCACTGGCGCAATTGCACAAACTCGCTCTTATACGGAACCATTAAACATACAACCGCATATCGTGTACACCCCGCTTGACTTGAGGGAAGCTATTGCGTATGAAGAACAGGCGGATCTTATTCTGGTGGATACACCTGCATGCAACCCATTTGTCCCAAACGAAGTCATCGAACTAAGCGCATTTCTGACAGAAATCCCTCAAAAGATGATCTTTTTGACATTACCCGCAACATTAAAACTCGCAGATATGCAACAAGCCGTAGCAGCATTTTCACCCCTTAAACTAAACGGTATTGTGATAACAAAGTTGGATGAAACGAAATTTTTTGGTCATATCATCAATCTTATTTGGAAAAATAAAATCCCATTGGCATATTTTTGTGATGGTACCAATTACTTGGATAGCCTTCACCCAGCCGAGGCATCCTATTTAGTTAAACTAATCCTTCCATGAGAGGTAAGCTATGGCAAAAAAGGAAAAAGTAAAGGAAGAAAATTCAACTAAAAACAAAACCGAGGGAAAAATTCCCGCGCCAAGCAACCACCCTTCCCTACCTTACATTCTCGATTTTGCATTTTCTATTAGTAATTTATTGATTTTGGTGACCGGTGTTACCACCGCCGCTGTGTCTATTATGACCGGGGTTACGATCCTGAATTCTGTCATTCGTGGTGGATTAGCAATGCTTGGATTAGGTGCAGTAATTTTTCTATTGAATTATTACCTATCGAATCAAGTACTTGAAACTGCTGCGAAAGATTTTCAAAATGCCCGCAATGCTGGTCAATCTAAAGAAAGTACGATGGAAAAACAAGCTTAATTAATCTATGGATACCCATACAGACGACACTGAACTTATCCGTCAATATGTCTTAACCAAAGACCCGGCTTTGCGTGAGGAAATCATCCTGCGCTATATCCCATTAGTTCATTTCGTCTTGAACCGTTTAGGAATTTTTCAATCAGCAAATCAGGATTACGAAGACGCTGCCAGCCAGGGGATAATTGGTTTGATTGAAGCTCTCGATCGTTATGATTTGAATTACGGTACCCAATTTAGCACTTACGCGACATTACGTATTCGTGGCAAAGTAATTGATCAATTACGTTCCCATGATTGGTTATCCCGTGGGGCAAGACAACGCGCAAAACAGATGCAAGGGGCAATTGACAGCCTATGGGAAAAATATCAACGCCCTCCCACCGATGAAGAAATTTCTCAATACTTGAATTTAGATGAAGAAAGTTATCGACAGGCATTATTAGATAGCCATCATCAGATTGTCTCTCTCGACACCGTCGTGTCGTCCGATGGCAATGATGTAATTTCTCTCCATGAATTTATTGCTGATGAAGATAACAACAATCCAGATCACTATTTAGAGGAAGTAGAACTCAAGGAAATCCTTATCCAAGCAATTCAAAGCTTGCCACAGCGGGAACAGCTGGTCTTGTCTTTGTATTATTACGAAAAATTGACTTTCAAGGAAATAGGCGCAGTACTGGATGTTTCCGAATCGCGCGTTTGTCAAATCCATTCAAAGGCTGTCATGATGCTCAAGTCGAGAATTGCCCGCGGATTAATAAAATCGGAAATTGCGCTCCAGCACGATCAGAATAATAAAAATAAAACAATCCGATATGCAGAAAGTTCTACGCCAAAATTTGTTGGAGGGTTGGAGTTATGACACGCATTTCATCGGTATTATTGGATGATACTTTGAAATTAATTCAACTTGCACGGGAAACTGCTCGGATTCAGGGGCAGTCCAACCAAGCCGAACAACTTAAACCATTAGTAGAACAATTAAAAACACTCACCAGCGATGCACGTGAAATCAAATCCAACAACAGCACCGCTCCAGCAGGAGGGGTGTTACAGCAAAATGATTTCAAAACGTTATTATCGAAGATCCAAAATCATTCATCATCTCCAACCCCGGCTGTTTCGGGCATCGCGCCACAGAGCGGTGAGCGCAGTCATGTGGTGATTGCAATGGCAAGCGGCGGGATGAGCCACCTAGACATTGCCCGCCAAATGGGGATGACCCTTGAGGAAGTCAATAATATTGTTACATTACATACCAAAAAAGATAACATTCGAAGGGAGAGTTATCTATGATCAAAGGATTATATTCAGCAGCGTCTGCAATGCTGGCTAACCTTTATCGACAAGGTCTGCTAGCGCATAATGTGTCCAATGTCGACACTCCTGGCTTCAAACAAGTTCTCACCGCATTAGATGATTTCAAGCAAAGTGAAGTGATCTTTCCAACCGATACAAACTTAAGTGATTCTCCTCTGCAATGGATTGGAAATCTCGGCTTGGGAGTTGAAACTGCGCCTGATATCACTGATTTTGAACAAGGAGGATTACGACACACTGGTCAAAGCCTTGATTTTGCAATTGAAGGAGCCGGATTCTTTCGTATCCAAACCCCAGATGGTGAACGATATACTCGGGATGGCCGTTTTGTCCGCGATATTGAAAATAACCTGGTCACGATAGATGGATATCAGGTATTAGACGATGGTGGTCAACCGATCAATTTGCCCGATGGCGATATTGTAGTTAGTCCAGATGGCACGATTATGGTGAATGGCCAAACGATCGCAAAACTCGGGCTGGCTTCCTTCGAGAACCCTGTTCAGGAGTTGACACGAGACTTGCCCAATCTGTTTGCCGCAGAAGGAGGGCCAACCAGTGATGTATATGGATCTGTATCACAAGGCTATTTAGAAATGTCGAACGCAAACACGGCTCAGCTGATGACCCAAATGGTCTCTGTAACCCGAGCTTATGAAGCTGCACAAAAGATGGTGCAAACCCAAGATGAATTATTGGGCAAAACAATTAGCACATTAGGCTCTGTATAATCATTGGGAAGGAAATTATGGGACTAAATATCAATCAAATTCTAAATATCAGTCGCTGCGGAATGATGGCGCGCATGAATGATCTTGATTTAGTCAGTCATAATCTGGCAAATATCAATACAACCGGATTTAAAACCAGTCGTTCCAATTTTCAAGAAATGCTCAATCAACGACTTTATAATGGCGTTCAGTTACGCACCACCCAGCATTTCATGGATCAAGGGGCGTTTAAACAAACTTCACGCCCATTAGATTTGGCTATTTATGGAGAAGGATTTTTTAGTGTTACCTTACCGGATGGTCGGGTGGCGTATACGCGGGATGGAGAATTCAATTTAGATGCGAACCATCGCTTGGTTAACTCTAATGGTTTCCCGCTTGTCTGGGATGGCACCATCCCTGATGATGCGGAAGAAATTAATATCGAAGCAGACGGGACTGTAATGGTTATGCAAAACGGCACCTGGAATCAAGCCGGCACTCTCCAGATCACCCGTTTTCCGAATGCGAACGGGTTGCAAGGTTATGGTGATAACCTTTGGGTTGAAACAGAAGCATCTGGGGCAGCAATAGTGGGTGCACCAAAATCAGAAGGATTCGGTGAAATTCGCAATCATACTTTGGAGCAATCGAATGTGAATATCGCCAACGAAATGACGCAAATGATCCTGTTACAGCGCTCGTTTGATCTATCGTTACGCACCTTTCAAGCAACAGATCAAATGCTCGATCAAGCAATCCAGTTGCGTCGAATTTAAGTTTTCGCGATTCTTGCCGATAACAGGATAGGGTAATGATCACCCTTCGTCATCAAAAAACCTGTTAGGCAGCAGAAGGAGCAAAGAAATGAAAGTTGAAAACTCGCAAAACAATCGCATCGTTCAAAAGCAAACCGAGGGAATGAATGCTATTGAGCGAAACGCGAAAACGACTGAAAATGAACGAACAGATAAATTAACCAATAAGGATCAAGCTTCACTCTCCGAACGCGCTAAGATGCTCGCCAAAGCGCGCATTAAATTGGAGGAACAGCCGCAGACTCGCGCCGATAAAGTGACTGCATTACGCGAACAGATTCAAAACGGACTGTATCAAATACCGGTAGAACAACTTGCTTCAATTTTCTTAAAGGGCCTTCGATCCTAAAAAGGGTTTCTGGAAAGGATGACGACGGATGAATGATCTATATTCCCTGGTGAACACATTGGAAGATTTGCTTGTCCAGGAATTTCGCACGTGCCAAACGATTCACCAACTTACTAAAGATGAAAGGTCTGCAATATCGAAAAACGATTTGAACACATTATCATCAATTGTGGAGCAAAAAGAAGTAATGCTCGATGAATTAGGTCAAATCGAGGATCGCAGACGGATGATCGTTCAAAACCTGGGCAATGAAATTGGGATATCTACCCCTTCTCCTTCGATTGCAGAGATAGCCCAGCGCCTCACAAACGATATTGGCAATCGAATCAATCATCTCCGCGAAGGCATATCCGCCCTAGCGGATGAAATAAAAATCATGAGCAATGGCAATCGCGCCTTAGCAATGATCGCGTTAGAGCGCATCGATGCACTCCAAAGCATTATCCTCGACAGTGTGCAGCCCGCACTCGTGTACGATCACCCAGGCAGTCATTCCAGGAAAAACCTGGATACCGTCTGGGATGTAGATCAAAGGGTATAGGGGGGATTATGTCTAACCTATTACAAGGACTAAACACCGCCTTAAGTTCTCTTCTCAGCCACCAGATCGCCATTCAAACCACCGAGCATAACGTTGCGAATGCATCCACCCCAGGTTATCGCCGGCAAGAAGCAGTGCTGACACCGGGCATCCCCTATGCTGTACCATCTATGCGCGGGCAGGTCGTCCCTGGCCAAATCGGAACCGGCGTCCTCGTTGATCGCATACGGCAATATAATATGGAATTTTTTGACGACCGCTACCGCAAAATTCTTGGTGAAAGCAAAAATTGGGATATGCAAACCAATGTATTAAAACAAGTAGAGGCAAGCTTATCTGAAACCAGTGAAGATGGCCTGGTAGCAAAGTTAGATGATTTTTGGACCGGTTGGCAAGGGTTGAGTGATGATCCCACCAATATGTCCCTACGGGCAGATTTATTAGAGCGCGCCGACTCTCTTGCCACAGCAATACGCTGGCGGTACGACTCTTTAACCAAGATCCAAAAGGATCAGAATTTGACCATTCTCGAGCGGGTAGATGAAATTAATTCTATTGCTTCACAAATAGCCCGCCTCAATGTTGAAATCGTCACAGTCAAAGCAGCCGGAAATCAACCCAACGATATCATTGATCAACGTGACCAATTAATTAATCGGTTATCCGAAATAAGTGGGGCGAGTGCAAGCATTCAAGAAAATGGCGAAGCAGTGGTCTCTATTGGCGGTCACGCATTGGTGATCGGAGCAACCACGTTCAAATTGAGTGCAACCAGTAGCAATTTATCCAACATTTATTGGGAAGCGGACGGACAAGCTCTCACTATCAATCGCGGTGAACTTGCTGGTTTGTTTGCCGCTCGTGATCAAATCATTCCAAATATCATCAACGGTCTCAATGACCTTGCAGCTAATCTTGTATCTACCGTAAATTCTCTCCACACACAGGGTTATGCTGCGGATGGAACTACTACCAACCTCAATTTCTTCGATCCTGGCGCCACTTCCGCAGCGGATATTCGTTTATCTAGCGATATTGATGGGCATCCCGAAAATATTGCGGCAGCAGAAACGGTAAATTCACCCGGTGATGGGAATATGGCGTTGAAAATAGCCCTAATTCGTGATCAAGCAGTTATGTCAGCTGGTAAGGAAACCATCAATCAATATTACACGCGCAAAGTAGCTGAATTGGGAATTTCTATTTCTCATGCCGAGACCTATACCAAGGATCGTCAAGCAGTTGCAGATTCTTTGGATCAGCTTCGCGAAGCAGTTTCGGGGGTAAATTTGGATGAAGAAGCAGCGAATTTAATTCGCTACCAGCGGGCATTTCAAGCTGCCACCAGGATGGTATCCGTAATCGATGAGATGTTAGACAAAATCATTAATGGTATGGGGGTTGCAGGACGATAACCGACTCAACCCTTTAGGATGAAAGGAGCAAGATGCGCATAACTCAACAGTTATTAACCGAAAACGCCATCAAATACATGGATGAAAACCTGAAACGGCTCTATAAACTTCAGGAAAAAGTGGCCTCAGGTAAGGAATTTCAAAACCCATCTGATAATCCCAGTGGCGTTGCCGCGGTGTTTAGTCTTCGCTCCACTTTAACCACATCCACCGCCTACCTGGATTCGATCGCCAACACCGACAGTTGGATGACAACTACCGATTTCTCGCTCAACCAAGCTGTTCAACTGGCAACGCGGGCGATCAACCTTGCCCGTCAGGGTGGCACAGACACTGTAGGAGATGAACAACGGAGTAGTTTAGCAACAGAAATCGATATCATCCTTCAACAAGCTGTCAATGTCGCAAATAGCACCCATGAAGGCAAATATATTTTCAGCGGTTTCAAAACACAAACTCCGCCATTTAGCCTGGTAGATAATAATTCCGACGGCCAATTTGACGATGTAATTTATAACGGGGGAGTGAATGAAACAATCACTCGCACCCTTAGTCCAGGCGTATCCATTCCCTTAAACATTGATGGGAAAGATACGTTTGAAGCATTGTTAAAAGCTATGATCGCAGCCAGGGATGCATTACGCACCAATGACCCCGCTCAGATTCAGTCAGCGATCGCCCCACTGGAAAATGCCTTACAGAAAGTGAATGAATCTATGACAACCAATGGTGCCCGCCAAAGACAAGTTCGGCTTGCCAAAGACCGCTTAGAAAAAGCGCAAATCGAATTAAAGAGCCTGTTATCTGCCAAAGAAGATACCAATATGACCGAGGCTATTTCTTACCTGCAGCACCAACAGACTGTCTATCAAACAGTCTTAGAAGTCGGGCAAAGGGCTATTTCAGCCATGAGCCTCTTTGATTTACTCAGCTAAAAGGACGATTATCGTGCTCATCTTAACTCGCAAACTCAACGAAAGCCTTATAATCGATGATCAAATTGTAATTACCATCTTAGGGTTTGAAGGGGAAAGAGTAAAAATTGGCATCACTGCTCCCCGTGAAATTGCTGTTCATCGCAAAGAGCTTTGGGATGCCATCCAAGAACAAAATCAAATTGCTGAGAATTTAGCAAAGGAAGAGAAACCCGATAAACTCGAAGAGCTGCGTCAATTTCTCGCATCTGAAATAACCACAGAAATCGAACCTATTCCATAATTTACTCAAGTTTTTGCTTTATCCGATAGATATAAGCTAATACTTCCGCAACCAACGCATATAATTCAGGGGGTATCGGATCACCTAAATTCACATCCGCTAAAGCCTCAGCTAAAAATGGATCTTCACGAATCGGAATGCCATTGGCTTTTGCTAAGGCAATGATTTGTTCTGCAATAACACCCTTCCCAGCTGCTAACACACGTGGCGCTTCATCATGATTTGGATCATAGCCAAGCGCAGTTGCTTTGGGCACTTTTTGCGGATCGAGATATCCAGTATTCTTCAATAAAAATCGCTTATTTTCCATGACTAAACCCCCAAGCTAACTTCACCCCAATTTTTTGAGGTTCTTTCTTCTAACAACGAAATTGGCTCTAAATCACAAAGTTCACAATTTGCGTTCTGAATTTGGTATCCCAAGGCGGATATTCCCGCTTGTAATGTGGCTATTTCATCTTTTGCTTTCTCCAGCAATATGATATCGTTGGCGCGTACTTGGACACCGACCTTCTGTTGTGCTAAACTAACATCCACTTCTAAGATCCCTTCATTCATTTCTACCTGAACCATAAAGCGGGTATGTTTGGCGTCGAGCTGTAAAGGGATTTGATCTGGTAAATAAGCGATGCGTAGATGAACCTGTTGCGGACGGTTTTCAATATTTCCCAAAGTGTTATTGTTTTCCAATTGGATCGGGATGGTTAATCGATAATACTGCGCTTTAGGATTGTTTGGATCACTTTGCAAATTGAAATATTGTTCAACTCGGAGTGTTTCGATAAACTGCTCTATATCTTGGGCAATTTTAGGTGAAGCTGATTCGGTCACAAGCTTGTGGTAGAAAGTCAATAATGATAGAAACCCTGGATCGATTTGATCACTTAGTTTCGCTTGGGGATTCCGCAATAATTCAGCCAGTGCATTTTCGAGGGGATGATTAATAACACGAATAATCCATTGCAATTGGTTAATCATATCTGGCTGTGGGTCGGATAATTTAAGAATAAAAGACTGAAGAAACGAGAGGACTTCTTGAGCTAAAGGGGTGTTATTTTCATTGCTCGAATGGAGATATTTTCGAAGATCATTCAATAATTGAAATAATACATCTCCTAAGTCAGGAAGCTTTTGGATAAATGTTTGAATAAGCTGGGGAGACAAAACCAATCCCTCTTCCACCATAGCTGCCGCAATTTGTGCCTCTTTCTCACCCCAACCCGCGATTTGCTCCAGCATTGGTTTGATTTTATTGATCAATGATGCCTCAACGGGTAATCCATGTTCTAATAGGGCTCTTGCCAGGATAATATTCGCACTTGTCAAAGGTAAATCAGCTTGTTGTAGCAATGCCTTCACAAGAGCATTGATTTGTTGACTGGTAAGGTTTTCTGCATTCGAACCATGTGGTAGCAATTGTAATGTGACAATATTTGACGAGGTATCTCGCACCACAAATTGCGCAGTGCGCCTTTCGATTAACTGGGCGGCTTGTTCCGATGAGGTCATTCGGGCAACAATTTGAACTCCATTTACCGATAACACAACCCGGTCGCCGGTGACTTGCAACACTTCTGCCGCAATACGTTGATTCATACGCAGAACCAAGTCCGTATTGTCATACCGCTGTACAATAGATATCGGCGCCGGACCTGTAACATTCATATCTGTCATCTTTCTACTGTTTGAGCTAGAGGCTGTCCAAATTGTTGTTGTCTCTTCGGGCAAGTGAAACTACGATGAAGATCTCTGTCATGCTTACCTTATCCTTCAAGACTATTTTAACCTTTTGGGCATACCCCTAGCTCAAGCTCAGCCATCCGCTTACCGTTTCAAATTAACCAACTCCAGCAACATTTCATCGGATGTGGTGATCACGCGTGAAGAAGCTTGAAAGCCACGTTGGGCTATGATCATATTGGTAAATTCTTGTCCCAAATCCACATTCGACCCTTCCAAATATCCAGCAGCGAGCGTGCCACGCGCTCCCGTTCCGGCAGCACCTACTGCTGCATCTCCGGAGTTAGAACCAACCATGAACATATTATTGCCCACGCGCTCTAACCCGCTTGGATTGACAAATGACGCCAGCGCCAGCTGGCCGATCAATCGCTGCATACCATTTGAATAAACCCCGTATACTTCCCCAGTTTGAGGTGTGACAAAGAAGGACGAAAAACTACCAGCAGCCAACCCATCCTGATATGTCATGGAAAGATCGGTATTTGATGCGAGCTGAGTTAAACGGGACATATCTAGCGTTACGTCAAAATCTGCAGCACCTCCACTATTGGAAGCCGCAATATGGATGGTCCCAGATGGCGTCTGTGACTGACCATCATGATCGAAAGTAACCGTGCCACTTCCAGTGACATCCGTTCCAGAAGCGGTCCAATTCCATGTATTGGTAGATTTATCCGCTAGTTCAAATTCGACGGTAACAGAATGTAAATCTCCTAAAGAATCATACACGCCGAGTGTCACCGGATATTTGTAGCCCACTGCTTGAGAGGAATCAAGATTTCCGAACAAGTTAGCATTTTGAGTCTGTTGGGCAAGGGTTGCACCTAACGGTAATTGCAGAGCACTAATCGGCATTCCTGTATCTACCGTTGCGATGTTATTCACTACATTTGCCATCCAGCCTTGTATACGTGCCCCTGTCGAACCATTCACCAAATATCCTTCTGAGTCTATCTCCAAAGAACCATCGCGAGAGTACAAATTGGTAACCCCATTATTATATATGAAGAAACCATCACCTTGTATCGCTAGATCGGTGTTGCGGTTCGTGTTCTGCAACATCCCTTGGGTAAAATTCGGTGATATGGCACCCAAGCGCACTCCTAAACCAATTTGGGCAGGGTTGATGCCGCCTAGATTCTCGGTTGGACCTGCACCATTCCACAAAGTTTGAGAGAATTGATCCTGAAATGTAACCCGACTGGCTTTATATCCATAAGTATTGACATTTGCCAGGTTGTTCGCCACTACATCCATATAGGTCTGATGTAGGTTTAATGCACTAATTGCTGAAAACATCGATCGTAACATTTTTTGCCTCCTGAATAGATATTTTCAGGCTTCCTCCAAGAGGGCCAGCCTGAATGTGATTTATTTATCTGCCAACACGACACTATCAATTTGCGTAAATACTCCTTCACCGCGTTCGTTTGAGTCGATCGCGGTGACCACTAGCCTTTCTTTCACGTTCACAATGAACGCAAGATCGTCCATCAAAACCAATGACTCTTTCCCGCCCCGCTTATCAGCCTTTTCTACTGCCTGCGCCAAACGGGCTAAACCATCATCGCCCAATTGAATTGCACGGCTTTGGAGACGTTTCTGAGCATGGTTTGAGAAACGGATCGCCTGTTCTTCTGTTTTTTTGGTTAATGCTTCTGCGAAATCAATCTGGGTAGAACTTTTCTGGATTTTCACCCCAGAAGGATATTGTGGATTGAGATTATTATTGGTAATACGAATAGAATCGGTCATGTACACTCTCCTCTAAATAAGTTATTTATTATTAAGTTGGATCAATTTTTCGACACCCGCACTGATCTTTTTCAATTCTTCGAGCGAGTTTAACTGCGTCATCTGACCAATCAATTCTTTGTCATCCATTGGTTCTAATGGATTTTGATTGCGTAACTGAGCCAGCAAGATCATCATAAACGCATTCGCATCAAAACCACTCAGGCCAGAAGCGGCATTATTCGTTGCGGTTGAATTGGCTGCATTGGTTGAAGTTATACTGGAAACATTCATTATTGTTCTCCTTTCTAAATTCGGTAATCCACCCGAGAGTCATGATCCATTTTCCATTGAGTGGAAACACCTTTTTTCTCCTGATTTGGGTTCAAAGGATTAATTTTTGAGGAAAAGCCTGT
>DAOTVW010000154.1:0-9432 GCA_034436035.1 Anaerolineales bacterium | reverse complement strand
GTATTAACCTATCCCTTCACTCTACTATCATCGGGTATAATGTTTTCAATTGATCCATGTCTCGTTCTGCAATTTATGTTATTGGCCATATTAATCCGGATACCGATACCATTGCATCAGCAATAGGTTATGCATGGCTTTTAAATCAGCGCGATGGGGTGGAGACCATTGCAGCCCGGGCAGGTGCACTCAATCCACAAACTGCTTGGGTATTGAAACGATTGCAACTTGATCCGCCAATGTTATTAACGGATGCATCCCCGCGCTTTGAATCAGTATCCCAAAGACTGGACACGATCCTGCCCGATAGTCCGCTAAGTGAAGCGTGGACATTGGCTGCCCGCACCGGAGGGTTGGCTCCGATTGTAACCAATGAGGGAAAGCCATATGGGTTGATCAGCGGTTTTAGTTTATTTGGTTTTCTCATTCAGATGTTAGGTCCAAAACCAATTTTGACAGAGAATAATTTAGCCGATGTGATGTCTGCACCATGTCGGGAAGCGGCAGACACAGCCGTTCCAAAATTTCTCGCAAATGCGTTCATCCGTGATGCGATTAATCGGATCCTGCGTGATGAGTATGATGATTATTTTATCGTTGATGAACAAAATTTATATCATGGCATTGCCCGTCAACGTGATTTGCTCAACCCACCCCGTTTGAAGGTTATTTTGGTGGATCACAACGAACCGCGCCAAGCGATTGCCTCGTTGGAAGAAGCTGAATTAATCGAAATCCTTGACCACCATCGCCTTGGTAACCCTTACACACATACACCCATCCGTTTTAGCGTCGATATTGTTGGGTCGACCTCGACTTTAGTCACCGAGCGGACTGTGGAGGCGGGCTTATCCCTCCCGCCGGCTTTAGCCGGTTTATTGCTTGCGGGGGTGCTTTCCGATACATTACTATTAAAGTCGCCAACCACAACAACACGAGACCGTCTGGCTGTTGAAAGGCTTGCACGTTGGGCATTTTCAGGTGGTTCACCTCTAAAAGATGAAACGGTGGAAAGCTTCGGAAAAGCTGTTTTATCCGCGGGGGTCGGGTTAACCGAGCGAGATCCGTATGAAATCGTCAATACGGATGTAAAAGCATACGAATCCGCTGGTTTCAAATTTGCGATTGCTCAGGTAGAAGTAACCGATTTAGTGAGCCTGACAGAAAATTTATCTGCGTTACAAAAAGCATTGAATGATATGCACGAGCGAAAGAATTTGGATTTTGCAATTTTGTTGGTCACCGATGTTGTGCGCGGTGCCAGCCGATTGCTCTTGAGCGCTGGATCGCCACCAGTATTGGATTATCTACCCTATCCGGTATTAGCGGATGGAACCCGTGATGCACCTGGGGTTGTCTCCCGAAAAAAACAATTACTTCCGGTTGTGTTAGGTTTGCTGGAAGGATAGGGTTGATTAATTTTCCCCAGCGCTTTGGTTGAGATAAACTCTTGGCACCCGTTTCCCAATACCGCAAACTACTTCGTAATTGATAGTACCCCACGCAGCTGCAACTTCCTCAGCGGAAAGATGGTTTGAATCCTGATAGCCAATTAAAACCACCTCATCGCCTGCTCGAGCATCAAGAACAGCATCGAGTTGTACCATGCATTGATCCATGCAAACCCTCCCAACAACAGGTACTTTGATACCTTGTATCAAAGCCTGGTTATTTTTCCAACGACGGAAACCATCGGCGTATCCTACTGGCAGGGTTCCAATCCTCTCTTGTTTTGTAGTGGTATAAATATGACCATAGCTGATACCGCGGCCCGCGGGCAGTGTTTTCACATGGCTTAATACGGTTTTCCAAGTGAGCGCTGGTTTAAAATTCTCTGGCAATGGAGCAGCGCTCGAAGGGTGTAAGCCATACATGGCGATGCCTAACCTGACCATGTCAAAAGCAGGAAAGTTTGGTGAGATCGCGGCAGCAGAATTAGATGTATGGATTAGGGTGTTTTCGGTACGAAATCTCTCGATAGTTTTTAGGGATTGCTGAAAGACTTCCAGTTGCAGCAATGTGGGCTGAGGGTCTGGTTCATCGGCACGAGCGAAGTGGGTAAATACCCCCTCCAACAGAAGATTGGGATGGGATGCGATTGATTCACATAGAGGGAAAACTTCCTCAGGTTGAGCTCCAATCCGACTCATTCCACTATCTATTTTCAAGTGTAACCGAGCAGGTGACTGGAGGTTGTTTGCCACCTTAGCAACCGTTTGAATTTGATCATTTCTCCAGACTGTCATGGAAATGTTGTATTGAATGGTTAGAGCGATTTTTTGTGGGGGGAGGTATCCCAGTAATAAAATCGGGGCTTGAATGCCAGCTAATCTTAATTCCATTGCTTCTTCAAAACGAGCCACTCCCAGCCAGCTTGCACCCGCTTGCAGGGCAGCTTTCGCCACAGGAATTGCTCCATGTCCATAACCATCCGCTTTAACTACTGCCATGACTCGGCTATTTTTTATGGCGAGGACGTTTTTTACATTCGTACGGATGGCATCGAGATCGACCTCGACCCAAGTGGCATAAGGCATTGCTAGCAATGGCATATTAAGCTCCTTATAAGACAGTCACATCATGAACCCCTGATTCTATTTGACCAGATCGGGTGATTTGGATAAATTCAGCTTTTTCAACCAGTTCGGGTAATGTTGCCGCTCCACAATAGCTCATCCCAGATCGTAATCCGCCTAATAATTGATGCAAGACTTCCTGTAAAGTACCACGATATGGGACAACTGCTTCTACACCCTCTGGGATGACATCGCTCCACTCATCCCAGTCAATTTCTGTTTGTCGCTCGATTTCACGGCGGGCGATATTTGCGGTTAGGGAAGCCATCCCGCGCACCACTTTATAATTTTGTCCGTTCCGAAAGATAGTCGCTCCTGGGCTTTCTTTGGTGCCGCTAAGTAAGCTTCCTAACATGACTGTGCTTGCACCTGCTGCTAAGGCTTTTGTGATGTCTCCAGAATTACGAATGCCACCATCGGCAATAATGGGTACACCTAACTTTCTGCCTACTTCGGCACATTCTGCAACCGCGGTCAATTGAGGTATCCCGAATCCGGTGACGATGCGTGTGATGCATATCGAACCAGAACCAACGCCAACTTTGACAGCATCTGCGCCAGCCCGAGCGAGGTCTTCTACTCCTTCTGCCGTTGCGACATTTCCGGCAACAACCGGCAAAGAAGGAAAGTCCATCTTTAGCTTTTTTACCGTTTCGATAACGGCATCCATATGGCCATGGGCAACATCTACGACCAGAACATCCACCTCTGCGTCCACGCAGGATTTGGCACGGGTTAAATCATTCGGAGTGACACCGATTGCAGCGCCGACCCGCAAGCGTCCTTTTTGATCCTTAGTGGCTTGAGGGTGTTCTTGAATTTTGATTATATCTTGGGCGGTTACCAGACCGACAATATGATCTTCTTCATCGACAAGTGGTAGTTTTTCAATACGATGTTCGTAAAGGGTTGCGCGCGCATTGCTTAACGGTTCATTGGCGTGGGCTACGATTAGTCGATGACGTGGTGTCATTGCCTTTTCAACAGGGATGTCTAATGAAGGAGATAGCAGAATATCCCGGGTTGTCAGCATCCCCAATAAGTGATTTTCTTGATCGACTACCACAAGCCCGCCGATGTCAGAATCTTTCATGATTTGATTAGCGCTCCATAAAGGAGTTTCTGGAGAGATCGTCAATGGATGTTCCACAATGAAACTTTCGGCTCGTTTTACCTTTTGAACCATTTCCGCTTGTTGTTGAATAGTCATAAAACGATGCAAGATGCCAATCCCACCTGCCCTTGCCATTGCGATTGCCATTTCACTTTCTGTGACTGTATCCATATTTGCACTGACAATGGGGATTGCCATTTGAATTTGTGGGGTTAACCACGTATCGGTGCGGATGGTTTTTCGACTGGCGATCGCCGAATGTTTCGGCACAAGCAAAACATCATCAAACGTTAATCCTACGTTATCACGGATTTTCATACTACCCTCCAGAATTTGATATCACCACCAAAGAAAAATTTCGAACCACTTATTGGACTATCTCCAATCAATTTTATTATAAACGGCTCTTCCTTGTATTTCTGGTCGAAATTAACAAAAATCTTGAGGAAATCTTGGATAGTTTTCATCTCTCAACCTAGCCTTGATATCTTGACAAGCCTTGATAGGGTCGGTAGAATAATAAACAATACAGCTATGAAGACCATTAATTTATCCGCTTATTACCGCTATTTTTATTTTTACGGAAGCCATAGAGTGGCAGCCGTTGGCGGTGCTTAAGCGGATTGATGTTTTAGGAGATCTTAACCTGCGAGGCCAACGGCTTCGCAGGATTTTTTTTATATGGAGTAGCGTAATGGCATTAAGAGGTGTACGCGGAGCAACTGTCGTTGAGGATGATACAGCTGAGATGATTCTGCAAGCTACTCGAGAATTGCTCTTAGCAATCCAAAAGGCAAACCCTGGCTTGGAGCCAGAGGATATTGCGAGTTGCATTTTCACGACGACAGAGGATTTGTCAAGTGAATTTCCTGCAAAAGCTGCGCGGCAAATTGGATGGGGCGAAGTCCCGTTAATGTGCGCACAAGAGATTCCAGTTTCCAATAGCCTAAAAAAATGTATACGCGTCCTGATCCATTGGAATACTGATTTAACTACCAAACAAATTCATCATGTGTATCTTGGTGAGGCTGGCAAATTAAGACCAGAATGGGCACAGCATTATTTTGAAGAATAAGGAATAGAGGAAGGAGTAAATATTATGTTAATCATTATGCATGCGGATGCATCCGAAGACCAAATCAATAGCGTTGTCAAACGCGTGGAGGAATGCGGAATGAAGGCACACTTATCCAAAGGGGAAGAACGTTGTATTATCGGAGCCATTGGGGATGGACGACCGGTACAAAAAGATCAATTCTTGTATTTGCCGGGTGTAGATCGCATTGTCCCGATTACCCGTCCATATAAGTTAGCATCGCGTGAGTTTCAAAAGGAGGATACTGTCTTCAACTTAGATGGAGTGACAATCGGTACTAGTTCGATCGTGTTAATCGCTGGTCCTTGTTCAGTGGAAAGCCGCAGTCAAATGCTAGAAACTGCTTTTGCGGTCAAAGAAGCGGGTGCTCATGCTTTACGCGGTGGGGCATATAAACCCCGTACTTCTCCCTATTCCTTCCAGGGTATGGGCGAGGAAGGTTTAGAAATTCTGGCAGAAGCTCGCGAGTTAACCGGGATGCCGATAATCACGGAAGTAATGTCGCCCGAACAAGTAAATCTCGTAGCGAAATACGCCGATGTGTTACAAATCGGCGCCAGAAATATGCAGAATTATGCCCTATTGCATGCTGCTGGCGAAAGCCAACATCCGGTATTGATCAAACGTGGTATGATGGCGACGATTGAAGAGTTACTTATGGCGGCAGAATATGTTTTGTCTCACGATAATCGACGGGTTATCTTATGTGAAAGGGGCATCCGCACCTTCGAGACAGCCACACGGAATACGACCGACATCAATGCCATTCCGGTATTAAAGAATGCAACTCACCTTCCGGTTATTCTCGATCCCAGCCACAGTACCGGTAACTGGGAATACGTCACCGCAATTGCCCGCGCAGCAATTGCTGCCGGGGCGGATGGATTAATCGTCGAGGTACATCCCAATCCTGCAGAGGCAAAATCGGATGGCGGCCAATCCCTAAAACCAGAACGGTTCGCTGAGTTAGTCAGTCAGATTCGCGGCATTGCAGAAGCAGTGGGAAGAGATTTATTTGCTAAGAAAGCAGTTTTTGCGAAATGAAACCACAACCCCCCACGCTCTTATCCGATTGTCGCATTCTTATTGTAGGTTTAGGGTTGATGGGGGGATCCCTTGCATTAGCATTGAAAGGAAAATGTAAAAGTATTTATGGTGTTGAGCCGAATAGAACTGCTCGGGAACTAGCGCTGCGCCATCAATTTGTTGAAGGGGTTTTTCCTGATTTATCCAATATCCCAGAGGTTGACTTGATCATACTGGCGGTACCGGTGGGAAAAATCATTGAAACCCTAACACAGCTGGATGCTTATATTACCAACCCGGCGGTGGTCATGGATATTGGTTCAACAAAGCAGGCTATTTGTCAAACCATGTCAGAACTGGATGAGCGATTTGATCCGATTGGGGCTCATCCAATGTGTGGAAAAGAGGTTTTAGGAATTGAAAACGCTGACGGGCAAATTTTTTTGAATGCGCCTTTTGCTTTAGTTCCGCTGGAGCGAACCAGCGAAGGGGCAAAAAATTTGGTCACCCAGCTCGTTCAGGGAGTTGGCAGTAAGCCAATATGGTTGGATGCCGAAACCCATGATCGCTGGGTAGCAGCAGTTTCCCATGTTCCCTATTTATTAGCAAGTATATTAACGCTAGGAACACCGCTTGAGAGCTCCATGCTGATCGGAAGTGGTTTTCGCAGCAGCGCACGTTTAGCAGCAACACCAACCTCTATGATGGCGGATGTTCTGAAGACAAATAGGGAGCAAATTCTTCAAGCGATGTCAAAAGTCGAAGGAGAATGGAAATTGCTGCGTTCTCTTTTAGAAAGCGGTCAAGACGATGCTTTGATTGAACAATTAAATCAAGCCGCTTTACGGTTGAAAACCATGCTGAAATCTGAGACAAAGGGTTAAATAATGGATTGTATCGTTTATCCAGCGGATGGCTTACATGGTTCAATATCCTTGCCTGGTGATAAATCGCTTTCCCACCGCGCATTATTATTTGCAGCCATGGCGGAAGGGAAGAGTACAATCGATCATTTTCTGCTTGCGGGGGTTACCCAACCGATGTTACAAGCGATGGATCTTTTCGGGGTGAAATGGGAAATGAGCGATAATACTCTAATTGTCTATGGCCAAGGGATGGCGAGCTGGAAAGATGCAGAAAAGGTCATCCACTGTGGAAATTCCGCTACGACAATCCGTTTACTGGCTGGGGCAATGGCGGCTAATCGGACAGCCGGCATTTTGGACGGAAGTGAAGGGCTCCGAAAAAGACCAATGGATCGGATAGTAGAGCCCATGCAGAAAATGGGGATTAATATCCAATCCACGAATGGCTGTGCACCATTGATAATAAAGAAACCAGCCACTAAGATAAGAGGCATTGAGTATGAATTACCCATTGCCAGCGCACAAGTCAAAACATGCTTAATCCTGAGCGCCCTCGCTGGTGATCGTCCCTCTACATTAATCGAACCCGGACCCTCCCGAGATCATACTGAAAGAATGTTAACAGCAATGGGAGCGCAGATTAATAGCGATGTCATTGTTTATAACGGGAATAAAAAATATTGCGTTACTGTTACGCCACTCCAGCATCCCTTAAAACCGCTCGAGATTAACCTGCCCAGTGATATTTCATCTGCTGCGTTTTTCATCGTTGCGGGTTTGATTACCCCGAACTCTCAAATTTTTATTCAGCGTGTAGGATTAAATCCGACGCGAGCCGGTTTACTAGAGGTACTTCAAAAGATGAATGGGGATTGTTTTGCCAATAACATCGTCAATCAGGGAGGTGAAGCAGCCGGGGATCTGGTCGTCTCAACCAGCCATTTAAATGGTGTTGAGGTAAATGGTGATGTTGTTGTGCGCATGATTGATGAGTTCCCAATTTTTGGGGTCGCTGCTGCTTTTGCAAGCGGGGAAACTATTGTAAGGCAAGCTGAAGAATTGCGTTATAAGGAAAGCGATCGGATTGCAATGCTCTGTCAGGAATTAAGCAAGATTGGTGTCGATGTGACAGAGCTAACCGACGGTTTTCATATTAAAGGCAGAGGTAAAATTCTCGGAGGAGAAGTCGAAGCACATGGGGATCACCGCTTAGCAATGGCTTTGATGGTGGCGGGATTGGCAGCAGAAAAGCCAGTCCTCGTCCACGGCGCTGAAGTCGTCCATGAATCCTTGCCTGAATTTATCCCCCTCATGCGTTCTCTTGGGGCAGAAATCATCTGTGTGGAGTAAGCAGTGATTTATCACTTTGGCCTCATTGGGTATCCATTACAGCACAGCTTTTCCCCGCGTATTCACCAGGAATTTTTAAAAATGCAGGGATTGCAGGGAAACTACGAGCTGTTTCCCATTGCAAATGATGATCAAAAAAACCTTGAATTTCGTAAAATCATCCAGAAAATTAAAGCGGGTGACTTGAATGGAATCAATGTAACAATCCCGCATAAACAAAACATCATCCCCTTTTTGGATGGCTTAACCAGCGATGCCGAGATTATAGGTGCGGTGAATACCCTGTATTATTCTAATGGGCAGGTATTGGGAGAAAACACGGATGTGGTTGGATTCCTAAGGGATGTCTCCCGCTTAATTGACCTCAATTCAAAAGGAAGAGCATTGATCTTCGGGGCAGGTGGTGCCGCCCGAGCAGTGGTAGTTGGATTGCTCAAACATGGATGGCAGATCGATATTGTTGCCCGCCGGTTAGAGAGAGCCGAACAATTAATCGAAGGCATTCAAGAAAGGTTAGGCAAGCCCACATTGACTCATGTACCACTCATGCGGGCTTTCGATCTGTCGCAACTATATCATCTATATAGAGATACTGGTGAAACCTTATCATTAATTGTAAATTGCACACCGGTCGGGATGATTGGACAAGAGACGCTGCAGTTTTTCCCCTCTGGTATCCAAATCAATTCTAAAGTTCGTGTGTACGATTTAGTATATAATCCTTCAGAAACGGATTTTCTCACCCAAGCGAAGCAATTGGGATTGTGTGGACTGAATGGGATGGGTATGTTGTTAGAACAAGCGGCCTGTTCCTTCGAAATCTGGACCGGTATATCCCTGAAACGTCCTTTGCCTGCTTCCATAATCATTCATTAAGAGGATTAACAATGAATTTTTCTCCTTCGCATCGTTTACAGACTTTACAGACACAATATTTTGCGGGTTTAGAAACGCGCATTTCGGCGCTGAAAGCTGCTGGCAAAAATGTCATCCGATTGGATATTGGCTCGCCGGATTTGCCTCCTGCGCCACATATTTTAGAAACACTTTGGCAATCAGCACAGCGTCCCGATGTACATGGTTATCAACCGCACCGTGGCAGCCAGGCATTATTAGAGGCGTGGGCTACAATGTACCAGCGCACCTATCAGGTGGAAATTGATCCAAATCGGGAAATCGTACCCTTGTTAGGGTCTAAAGAAGGGATTTTTCACACCACTCAGGCGTTTATCAATCCTGGTGATGTGGTCCTTATCCCAAATCCTGGTTATTTAACTTATGAGTCTGCCACACGCTTCGCCGGCGGGGAACCATATTTCATGCCTTTAGCCGCTGACCGGGAATATTTACCAGACCTGAATGCCATACCCTCAGATATTCGCCAACGAGCGAAAATCATGTGGC
>DAOTVW010000153.1:0-4322 GCA_034436035.1 Anaerolineales bacterium | reverse complement strand
ATGGCGGTGATGGTGGTTGTTTTGAGCTTATTTGCTTCACCTTTGTTGCAATGGGCCGCCCAGGCGACTTTGCAAAGTGGGTTGTAAAATCGACATCTAATATATTATTTCATTTCGCGGTACGCCATTGAATTCAAACCTGACAGGTCTTATCCGCGCCTATGTTAATTGAATAGCTTGTATGGATATGGGACTCGGTAAGTAAGATTTTCCAGAAGACCTGTCAGGTTTCAGCCAAACCTATGCTGATTGAATCGCTCACATGGACAAGAAGTTTGGTATGTAAGATTTTCCAGAAGACCTGTCAGGTTTTTAGGTTTAATGGCGCTCGCATGGATATGAAACTCGGAACATAAGGCTTTCGCGGTAAATCACCAAACACAAACCTGACAGGTCTCATCCGCGCCTATAATGATTGAATAGCTTGCATGGATATGGGCTTCGGTATGTAAGATTTTCCAGAAGACCTGTCAGGTTTCAACCAAACCTATGCTGATTGAATCGCTCACATGGACAACAGGTTCGGTATGTAAGATTTTCCAGGAGAACTGTCAGGTTTCAACCAAACCTATGCTGATTGAATCACCCACATGGATATGAGATTCGGTGGATAGGGCGTTCAATGAGACCTGTCAGGTTTTATTATTGAGGTTCATAGATACGAATTAATTGTATAGATTGTCACCAAAAAGCTTCTTTCTGTCTATATAAAATGCTCTTTTTTTATATCACACTCCTCTAAAAGATTGGCTTGCTTTTGGCCGTTATTCTCGATTGCAAGCATTACATTAAAGTCCGACTGTTTGGTAAATTAAACACTTATTTTTCAACACTCTCGTTGTCCTAATTGGCAAATGTGCATTAAAATTGCTGGAAGAGATTTATGGAAAACGAACTACGAGTTGCAGTCTTAGACGTCGAAACGACTGGATTAAATCCGAGCTTTGGGGATCGTATTTGCGAAATCGGTCTGGTATTAGCGAGAGGTAATCAAATAGAAGAAACCTATAGCAGCTTGGTCAATCCAGAGCGGCCGATCTCGTCCGGCGCAGCAGCGGTAAATGGATTGTCGGACGACATGCTGATCACCGCACCGCTGTTTGCCGAAATTGCCAATGAGGTGCTGGCCCGTCTAGAAAACCGCATATTAATTTGCCATAACCTCCCCTTTGATTTTGGCTTTTTGAAAATGGAAACCTCCCGGTTAGGAATAAGCTTACAAATACCGTTCACGGTGGATACATTAGTGATAGCGCGCCGGTATGGACGATTTCATTCCAATAGCCTGGAGGCAATCGCCTATCAATTAGGATTGAACCCGGCAGCATCACACCGTGCCTTAGCCGATGCGCTCACCACCTTCGAGGTATGGCAGTATTTCAACCGTTCGCTAGGTATCGAAACGGGGCAATTAATTCAAACCCTTCCACCTGAGCAAACTCTCCCCATCGAAACCCAAATCCCTCCGCTCTTACAAGATGCGCTACAAAATCAAAGGGATGTTGAAATCGTGTATGTTGACCGCAGCGGCACGCCCACGCGCCGTTTGATCCGTCCCCAGGAAGTGTTTGTGGCTGTTGAAGCGGTTTATCTGGTGGCGTATTGTCATTTGCGTCAAGACAAACGCCATTTTCGGCTCGATCGTATCGTGTCTATTTCACCAAGAAAGGAATAAATGATGACTATCCTGCAAGAAAAAGTAGCCCAAGCGGTATCCATTTTACAAGAGAAAGACATCGATGTTTGGTTGACGTTTGTGCGCGAAACCAGTTTAATGGCAGACCCAATCTTGCCGTTGATCTTTGGCGATGGTGATTTAACCTGGCAGAGTGCTTTGATCCTTGCGAAAAATGGCGAACGGATTGCTATTGTGGGGCATTTTGAAGCAGAAAATGTCCGCCTGTTAGGGGCGTATAGTGACA
Source organism: Anaerolineales bacterium (assembly GCA_034436035.1). GTDB lineage: Bacteria > Chloroflexota > Anaerolineae > Anaerolineales > UBA4823 > UBA4823. The sequence goes on along the minus strand of DAOTVW010000153.1, from coordinate 2,400 downwards.
TCATCCCTTATCATTATGGGATTAGCGAACCTTTACGAGAAGTCATCCAGCGCCTTGACCCGCGCCAGATCGCACTTAATTTCTCCCCCAATGACCCCTTAGCCGATGGTTTAACTCACGCGATGTACCAAAAACTACTTCAGATCCTGGAAGGCACAGTTTATACGGAGCGCTTCATTTCAGCGGAAGATATCATCAATGCCGTGAATGGCAGGAAAACAAAAACTGAGGTAGAGCGCATTCGAGATGCTATTCAGGTAACAGAAGAGATCTTTGCTGAGACGTTTTCTTATGTGCGGGTAGGAATGAGCGAAAAGGAAATCGCCGCTTTCATGAAGCAGCGCTTGCTGGAGCGCGGATGCACCTTCGGTTGGAGCGCAGATAACTGCCCGGCAGTCAATAGCGGACCAGACTCGCCGGTGGGACATGCCGCCCCCACCGATTTGAGAGTCCAGCCGGGGCATATTTTGCATTTTGATTTTGGGGTGAAAAAGGAAGGCTTTTGCTCGGATATTCAGCGGGTGATGTATTTTGGTCGGAAAGGTGAAAAACATCCACCAAAAGAAGTGCAGCGCGGTTTGGAGATCGTCGTAAAAGCAGTAGAAGCGGCTGCAAATACAATGAAACCCGGTGTGAGTGGTTATGAGGTGGATGCCGCTGCCCGGCAGGTGATCGTGGAGGCTGGGTACCCCGAATATTTGTATGGTACTGGACATCAGCTGGGACGGCGCGCCCATGATGGAGGAGGGATGTTAGGTCCTTTATGGGAGCGATACGGTGATTCTCCGAAAAAAAAGTTAGAAACGGGTCAGGTATATACGATTGAACCGGGCTTGATGGTGCCTGGATATGGGTATGTGGGCTTGGAGGAAGATGTGTTGGTGACCGAGTATGGGGTTGAGTTCCTCTCCCATCCACAAACGGAATGGGTTTTCGTGGAGGGGTAGAGAAAGCGCCCCCACCTTAATCCTCCCCTGAAAGGGAGAGAAAACAGCACTTCTTTTAACCCTAACCCAAAGAGTGGAGGAAGAAAGCTTTATCTCCTTCCTCCCCGATGATGGTAAAAAAAGAAACTACCCGTACAACTGACGGTGGACAACGCTGAGGGCACGCACTTGCTCGGCAGCGTGATAGGAGGAACGCACTAACGGGGCGCTTTCCACCCATTGGAAGCCGATGCTCAAGCCGTACTCTTTCAATGCTTTAAATTCTTCGGGGGTGTAATAGCGCGCTATGGGCAGGTGTTTTTTGCTGGGCTGGAGATACTGACCGATGGTGAGGATATCCACGCCCCACGAGCGCTGATCGCGCATCACTGCCTGCACTTCTTCGAAGGTCTCCCCCAAACCGACCATGATGCCCGATTTGGTGAGCACATCGGGGTCGAGTTTCTTGGCGTTGCTGAGGGTAGCGGCTGCCCATTCGTAGCGGTCTTGCGGTTGGACGAGTTTGAATAGGCGCGGCACGGTTTCGACGTTGTGGTTAAGGATTTCTGGGCGGGCGTCCATGACGATTTTCAGCGCCTCGAGACTACCTTTGAAGTCGGGGATAAGGACTTCGATGGAACAGCCCGGCAGGAGCTGGCGGATGCGGCGGATGACCATGGCGAAAATCGGTGCGCCACCGTCGGGACGGTCGTCACGGTTGACGCTGGTGATGACGGCGTGTTTGAGCTGCATGGCTTTGACCGCCTGGGCGACGCGTTCTGGTTCCAGCCAATCCAGCGCTTCTGGGCGGCCATGTTTCACATCACAGAAACCACAGGTTCGAGTACATACATCACCCATCATGAGGAAGGTGGCAGTGCCGGCGCCCCAGCACTCGCCCATGTTGGGGCACATGGCTTCTTCGCAGACGGTGTGCAGGGCTTTGGCGCGCATCAAGCTTTGCAGCCACTCATAGGTTTCGCCCGTAGGGGCGCGGACTTTGATCCAATCCGGCCGGCGGCGGGGGGCGGTATTGATTTCTTGCGGGTCAACCCGGTCGCGGGTGGGTGTAAACGGCATGGTCACCTCGATGAAATAAGAGTTAAACTACCTTATTTTACACCTGTTTTGGTGGTTGGAAAGGGGGGAAGGATAGATAGGATTTACAAGATGGACAAAATGAGGATGAAAATAATAGACAGGATTTACAGGATGGACAGGATAAGCAAGGAAAATGAGTTAGGTTAGTTAGGGCTGGAAAGGTAAAATTAGATCGGAAAAGATAAAATCTTGAAAATCTTGTAAATCATGTCTGCTAAAATAAAATCAGGATAATCATGTAAATCTTGTCTCGTGAAATGGTGAAAGATGAATATTGACGAATTAACGGAACAAGTCATTGGTTGTGCTTATCGAGTTCACAATGCATTAGGGAGCGGATTTTTAGAGAAGGTATATGAAAACGCTCTGAGAA
>DAOTVW010000152.1:0-2705 GCA_034436035.1 Anaerolineales bacterium | reverse complement strand
GAAGAAAGAGGAAGGCGGGCGGCACAAAGCGTTCTTCAGCGGTTATCGGCCGCAGTTTTACATACGGACGATGGACGTAACGGGGACGATCAAGCTACCGGAAGGGGTAGAGATGGTGATGCCGGGGGACAATGTGAACCTGGAGGTAGAATTGATCGTGCCGGTAGCGTTGGAACAAGGGTCGAAGTTTGCTATACGAGAAGGTGGTCTAACGGTAGGCGCCGGGGTGATCACCAAGATTTTGGATTAGGTAGGATATGGCTAAACAAAAAATACGCATTCGACTTAAAGCATACGATCATCGTGTCCTCGATCAATCAGCAAAGCGGATTGTCGAGACTGCCGAGCGAACTGGTGCACGAGTTGTTGGTCCAGTACCCTTGCCAACTCGCATAGAAAGGTTTACAATTCGGCGCTCGACATTTATCGATAAGGATTCTCATGAGCATTTTGAAATCCGCACCCATAACCGTCTAATTGACGTGTTAGACCCGGATTCAAAAACGATTGACATGCTGATGCGATTGAACCTCCCCGCTGGGGTGGACATCGAGATCAAGATTTAACAAAGTAATTGACTCAATCGGGCATATCCTGGTTGAGTGAGAACAACAGGCAGCACAAGAACGAGCTTGTACGCGCACCTAAAATTCTATTGTTGTGCGGCAAATCGTGCGACTGTGTTGCGGACAGGGATGATGCAGCCATGCCCAGGCTGACAGTCCCATAGAAAAATTTTAGTAGGAGACAATTGAGATGATAAAAGGGCTACTAGGCAAAAAAGTCGGAATGACTCAGATTTTTGATGAGTCGGGTTCGGCAATACCGGTAACATTGATTGAAGCCGGGCCGTGTTACGTTACACAAATACGGACACCTGAGCGAGATGGTTACGCTGCTGTCCAATTGGGATTTGAAGAAGTCAAACCGAAACGCCTAACAGCAGGTGAATTAGGGCATGTAAAGCGCAACAATCTCCCTCCGTTGCGCTATTTGCGCGAATTTAGCGAAAAGGAACCTGGTGTGGAAGAAGGCGAAAAGGTAACCGTTGATCAGGTGTTTGGTAGTGGCGATTTAGTAGATGTCAGCGGAGTAAGCAAAGGAAAAGGTTTTGCCGGTGGCGTCAAACGATATCATTTTCATGGTGGTAAGAAGACCCATGGTCAATCAGACCGGTGGAGAGCGCCTGGTTCACGAGGTTCCGGCACTACCCCTGGGCGAGTGTTCAAAGGCGCGCGTGGTCCAGGACATATGGGAAACGAAAATGTAACCGTGCAAAATTTGAAAGTTGTGCTTGTTGATGGAGAGCGGAATTTGCTAGGTGTTCGCGGTGCGGTACCTGGGCCAAAAGGTGGTCTCCTGATGATCAAAGGTGCTCGAAAGCAATAAGGAGCGAGATAATGATAGTGGATGTAGTGAATTTACAAGGTGAAAAAGTAAATACGGTTGAGCTTCCCGCAGCCATTTTTGAGGCACCGGTAAATGTCAGCTTGATGCATCAGGCTTATGTGCGCCAGATGGCAAATGCCCGTTTGGGAACTCATAAAACGAAAGGCCGCAGTGAGGTTGCCGGTGGTGGTCAAAAGCCATGGAGGCAAAAAGGAACCGGGCGCGCCCGCCAGGGTTCACGCCGAGCCCCTCATTGGGTGGGCGGTGGAAAAGTTCATACTCCAAAACCGCGTGATTATTCTCAGGATATGCCCAAAAAGATGCGCCGAGCAGCATTGCGATCTGCATTAAGCGCGAAAGCGGCAGCATCAGAGATTGTCGTGTTAGACGAGTTGACTTTACCTGAGGCGAAGACGCGCTTGATGGCAAATAGCTTGAATACCCTGGTCGGAAATGCCAGCACACTGATATTGATCCCGTCTAAGGAAGCTAGCTATGAAATGGTCATCCGCTCAACCAATAATTTAGCGGATGCAAAAACATTATTAGCCAATTATCTGAACATCCGAGATTTGATGGTCTATGACAAAGTCGTAATGCCTCTCAAAGCTCTTGATGTTCTAGTTTCGTATTTAGGTTAGGATGGAGGCAGCTCATGACTACGATATATGATGTGCTTCGCCGCCCTATCGTGACTGAGAAAACAAATTACTTGGTTTCAGATTTACACCAATATGTGTTTGAGGTGGCGCCTGATTCATCGAAAACATTAATCAAGGACGCGGTCGAGCTACTTTTTGATGTGAAGGTATTGGATGTCAATGTGATCAATTTACCCGCTAAGAGAACAAGACGAGCGCGAAACCGGCAACTACGCATCCGACGTAGTGGTTATAAAAAGGCGATCGTGACATTAGCTGCTGGTGATACTATCCCGGTGTTTGAGGGGGTGAAATAATGGCAGTCAAGAAATATAAACCGACAACCCCCGGACAACGTGGAATGACCGGTTATACCTTCGAGGAAATCACCAAAACAACACCGGAACGATCCTTAATTGTTGCCTTACGGAAATCTGGCGGGCGGAACGCTTATGGTCGCGTGACGGTCCGGCATCGCGGGGGTGGCAACCACCGCTTTATCCGCATCGTAGATTTCAAGCGCGATAAAATTGGTATCCCAGCACGTGTTGCTGCAATTGAGTATGACCCCAATCGTACAGCCCGCTTAGCATTGCTCAATTATGCTGATGGGGAGAAGCGCTACATTGTTGCTCCCTTAGACTTAAAAGTCGGCGACACGGTCCTTTCGGGTCC
>DAOTVW010000151.1:0-4842 GCA_034436035.1 Anaerolineales bacterium | reverse complement strand
GTTTGAATTCGTCCCTGAGTTCGAGACCTTCGTCAGGATCACCCAACATCTCGAAGAATGTCTGAATCACGGTTTCGCGGATGAGTTTTCTCAAATCATCCACAGTCATATCGGCAATCGTTGTAGGCGCCATTTTTCTCTCTCCTTACTTGCGAAATCAAGACACGCCGCTCAATGCGTTGGTGAACTTATGTATATCTTGATTCTCTTTTTTATATCAATTGCGAATCACACAGGCAACCTTAAAATTATTATATCATAGAGAAAAAACCGCTTTCAGGTTTTCTCAGAGAATAGCAAAAAACACCGTAACTGCCTCTCCTGGGCGTTGAACGGGTCGTTGGATAAAAAACCTTTCCGAATGAACCACGAATACTCGACGGCGTCCGCTTTAAGCGGATTGCGAAGAGTGGCGAAGAAAAATCGGCTGATTACATCCGTTTTGGCGCACCGAACTTGCCAGGAATAGAGAAAGTCCTCCAAATGACTTTTAATCGAATTACATAAATTCGTTATAATCAGATTTATAAATGATGAAACCTATCACCCAACCCTCTCCTAACCGCCTGGCTTTTGCCTATCAATTGGTGGCAAAACTTGAACGCTTGTCAGCCGACTCCTATTGGGCGCATCAGGCAAGCGGGTTGCGCGGATCACTGTTGCGCACGATAGCGGATTTTGAATCGACACCGCAACCGTCAGAGGAAATCACGCGTCATTTAGAGGAACTCATCGAAAGCGCTTATCAAATCCTCATCAAAGCCGCTCAGGAAATTTCCTGAAACTGGTGTGCGTCCCTTTCACACCACTGGCACGGTTAGCAAAGGTGTGGGCAATTTGTATATATAATTGACTCTACGGCAAAACGGCGATCTTTGCCACAGAGACCATAGAGAGTTGATATACTTTTCACCTTTATTTGGGAATAACGATGCGAAATTTTCGCTTACGCGCCTTTAAGAGCTAATCATTTTCCTTTAATTCACAAATTCTGTGCTCTCCGTGCCCTCGGTGCGCTCTGTGGTCAGTTGTTGCAGTGATGTCTTCATGAATCAGGCGCTATTGTAACTGTGTTGTATGAATCGATCATCATGATAAGCATTTTCACTGCACTACCGGTAAACTCCGTGAAGCCATCTCCCTTCTAAAGTGGAGATTGCTTCGGTCGCAAAGAGCGCTCCCTCGCAATGACCGCTAACGGAAATTCGACCGCAGCTCCATAAAAATAATCCTGTTTATCTTGTAAATCCTGTCCATATTTTGTCATGGCGTACAAAGTAAAGCTATCTCCCTGCCGGATTGGAGATTGCTTCGGTCGCAAAGAGCGCTCCCTCGCAATGACGGCTAACGGAAGTACGACCGCAGCTCCATAAAAACAATCTTGTTTATCCTGTAAATCCTGTCCATATTTTGTTATGGCGTACGAAGCGAAGCCATCTCCCTGCCGGATTGGAGATTGCTTCGGTCGCAAATAACGCTCCCTCGCAATGACACCTGGCGGTGCCTGTCATGGCGAGTGAAACGAAGCCATCTCCCCGCTGGGTTGGAGATTGCTTCGGTTGTAAAGAGCGCTCCCTCGCAATGACGGCTGGCCTGGTATGGGTAAAGGTTTCTTCCGTCGGTAAGAGCGCTCCTGCGCAATGATGCTGCACTGAGTAATTATTTCTTGAGATTACCTGGCTCAGCCTGGCGATGAAGACAACAGTGCTTCAATTTCGGCGATCTTGAAATCCACGATCACGTTGCCCTTGATTTCAAAGGTGGGAGTTGTCTCATTGCCATTTGCCCACTGGCGCACCCGGGCTGCAGCCACTCGATCGCGTGAGATGTCGATCTCCACATAGGAGATACCCCGCTCGGCGAAATATGCCCGCGCCCGCCGGCAGGCAGGACACCAGGGCGTGCAATACATGACGATCTCCGCGGCTGGCTTAGGGGTGGTCTCAATCGCCTTTTGCTCTTCTGCTTGTTGGGCTTGGAGGAGCGCCTGATCCTTTTGGGCCAGGTGCGGTTCCAGTTTGGCTAATTCCGCAAATAACACTTCATTATTGGGTTGATCGTCAATATCATGCACGTCCACATAGCGGATGATGCCGCGTTTGTCGATGACAAACAAGGCTCGTTCGCTATATCCTTCCGGGCGCAAGACGCCAAACAATTGGGCTACCCGTCCATGCGGATAAAAATCGCTGAGCAGGGGGTAGCTGATCCCGCCAAAGCTTTCCGCCCAGGCGTATAAACAATCCGTGCTGTCTACGCTAATACCCAGGACCTGGGTATCCATCCGTTCAAAGCGTTCTAAAGCCGCTTGATAGGATGGTATTTGGGCGCTTCAGACCGGCGTCCAGGCAAGCGGGAAAAACGCGATAACTACATTTTTCTTGCCCGCAAAATCACTCAAGCGTACCGGCTGTTTTTTGCGGCTGAGCAGGGTGAAATCAGGGGCAAGGTCTCCAACGTTAAGTGCCATCGTATGCCTTCCTAATTATTTGGGATGAATGGACAAAGTTATCTCTAATTATAAACCAGAATTAAATTATTTGGTTAATTTTGGTAATATTTATAGGTATTTTAATATAGGCATCTTTTTTCAACCCTCCCAAAGTTGGATGACACTGCCAACATTTGTGGCTGCCAGGATTTCTTTTTTCTTCTGCTGGTATTCGCTCATCGCCCGCCCGGCATTGTTCCCCAAGCTCGAAAGCAGCAAGGAAGGCGGATCGTTTTGAGCAGAAACGCTAGCCAACTGGGCTTGCAGCGCCGCTGTCCTGACAAACAACACGATCCATTCCAGGTGCAAATCTGGCACCGTTGTCTCCTCCTCATCGCTGCCGAGATAACCATGATCCGCCTCAACCACCAGGCAAATCGTTTCCCCGCCCTGGGGCGTTAATCCCATCACGAGCTGCCACTGTCCGTTTTCATCCCGTTTAAGGTCATACACTGCCCGCCCATAAAATCGGTATGGCTCTCTTTCGTTGCGCCGTGCGAAATAAATCGCCTCGCCCTCCACGGGGGAAATTGCCACCGAAAGGATGTTGCGTAAGCAGCTAATACTTTCTAATGGATAAATATGCTTGCCTGCCTCAGCGGAAATACGATATTCGAATTGACGGGGTACATAAAGGGAGTAATCCGCAATCGCATCGTTAATCCATTGATTGATTTGCAAATCGCTGAATTCGTTGGGAGGGAATACATCTCCCAGCCGCCGCCGACATAAGTCATTGAGGTCTTTTCGTCTGGTCATGGTACGAGATTCGCCGGTAAACCAACTAAGGGTAAAATCACCCGCCGCACATCACCCAACATCCAGAGATTGGACAGCACCAGCAGCAAAACAACCACGCTAATGGCAGTTTTGGGATGCTTTTCTGCTAACAACAGGAGAGAGCGGCTTTCCAATCTTTCCACGCGTCTTTGAATTTCTGGCAAGCTGCGGGTGGCTTGATAAATCTCCAGCATACATGCCAGTAACAAGCGATCGCGCAGTTCGCTTTTGATTTTACGATCTTCTTTCAATATCTGATTGATCTCTTCAATTAAGCTGTTTTCCATACGCCTGCCTTTACCCATTCTGGAAACGGCGAACATAGCCGCCATGAATCCATACCTTAATGGCAACCATATCACCTTGTTGTTCCAACACTTCCACGGCTGCGCCGCCGCAATAATCCCCAATATCCGCCACCCCGCTGCCAAAGGCAGCCATCGGACGCAAGTTGACGTAATCAAACCCTTCTTTCAATATCACTTTATCTCCGGCGGCAAATCGCTCTGCCGGCGGCTGCGGATATGCAGCGCTTGTTTTCACCATGGGTAGCGCTTTGATATAAGGAGTAGGATCGATTCCCTTTTTCCCATCCGGACGGTATTCAAAATGGAGGTGCGGTCCAGTGCTATGACCACTGCTTCCGCTATAGGCAATAACCTGTCCTTCCGCCACAATATCCCCAACCGAGACCAGTACCTCATCGAGGTGAGCATACAAGGTGCTTGACTTATCTGGATGTTCCAGCACGATATACAACCCATAACCGGCGGATTGAAAGCGGATGAGTTGAACCCGACCGGCTGCTGCTGCCAACACAGAGCTGTGCAGCGGTGCTCCCCAATCCAGCCCAGGATGGTCCGCGCTGTAGGGCTGCGTGATGGGGTAAATTTCTTGAAACGGATACCTTAATTCCATCATTTTCTGTCCTTTGCCTCCGCCGCACCGGCGGAGAAATAACTAAAGCGCTGCATTAAAGGCATAATCCAAATAACCAGCCAGAATTTTGCTGGTGTTGATGTCCGCATTCATCCGGCACGCGGCGATAACAGCTGTCATTGTGATGGCACTATCGATGCTATAGCCGCTGCTGGCGCGCAACACACAAGAATAAAAACGAGCAGACAGCGGCGCGGTCGTCAAAAACTGCACAGCGCTGCCTCCGCTGGCGGGATTTGCCAAATTTTCGAAGCGAGAAAAATATGCTTCAATCCGCCCGCTATGCACTTCCATAGCTGCCTGGGTCAGCGCTAAAGCCATATTATGATAATGTTGCAGCCGGCTATGCTGAATCAGGATGCTGCCACCATTCCCGACGAAGCTGCCGCCATAGCGCCAAGCACATTGTTGTAAGACCAACGATCCGCCGCCGCAAACAACCGCATTCACTTCCGCCAGCTGCTCATCGATGACAACCTGGTTCAATACGAGCTCCCCGCTAAAGCTGGTCGGAATATTGATCATGGGGCTGAACAACCCGCTGATGCGCAGGTTATGCAAGCTGCAGGTTGCACCATTGCGAATGACCTCCCGATCTGCATTGGTAATTTTTACCGATGCCGCGTTCCCCA
>DAOTVW010000150.1:0-18034 GCA_034436035.1 Anaerolineales bacterium | reverse complement strand
GACTCGTAAAGCGATGGGGCAAGGAGCAAATCGGCTTGTTCATAACATTGCTGGAGGCGCTTTTCGCTCACATAGCCTTCAAAAAAGACGCGGTCAACTAAATGGGGGTAACGTTGCTTGAAAAATTGTGGATAAGTGGCACGATGGAGAGCCTGCCAGCCATCTGAGATACTGTTGTCTCTCCCCACAAAGCGCACGACTAACTGTGGATGTCTTTGCATGAGGGCTGGAAGTATCTCAAATAAGATTGGCGTCCCTTTCCGTTTTTCGAGTCGTCCTACTACAAGCGCTTCCACTTGGATGCGCGATGGCCGATTAGGACGAGTCGCCAGAGGCGGAAGACCCAAATGAACAACGCGGGAGGGTGCTTTTAGTTTTATTCCATAATCCTGCTCTACTGCCTCTAGAATATTGTTGGAATCTGCCAGAATTCCGTGAGCGCGCTCCAGACATAACCTTTCGAGAGCCATTCTGGCTTTTTCGTCTTCACTAGGCTGGCGTTGATAGATTTCTAAAATCTGGGCGGTTGTCGTTTGCAACCATAGGATAACAGGTCCACGGTCGTAGTACCATTGGGTAACAAAACCCTGAGCCCCCCAAAGAGGCACATCCACAACATCATAACCAATATCATCAAGAGATGAATACACTCCCTCGTAAAGTCGCTGGCTTTGGCTCAGAATTTCATCCAGACCAGGATAACGACTGGAAAATGTGAGGGGATGATTTATTTCCATTTGATGCACATATACATTGTTTTCCTTTCGAAGGCGTGAGAATCTGCCCAAGGTGATAACATGGACTTCGTGTCCTAAATGCCCTAATCCTGCCGCCAAAGTATAGCGTTGACGGGAGATACCTTCTGTATCATAAGGAGGATAAGTGCAACTTAAGAGAGCAATGCGCATCATAAATAAGCCAAAAGTTCCATTTCAGGGCAGTCACCATTCATTCGGTCGAGAACGATTCTCTCAATTTCCCTGAAACCAACTTCCACAAGGAGTTTTTCTAATGTTTCAGGGGTATACATTGCAAAGTGGTCATCCCCTTCATAGTCCTGTGCTCCAAAAGTAATCCGTTTGAACGTAGATATAGGCATACGTCCTGCGTTTAATTGCTCCAACATGGCTGCCCAGTTTGGACAGATGATGCGCAATTGGCCACCAGGCATAAGCAAACTCTTCCAGTATGGAAGAACAACAGTGCGAAAATGGTGTTCGCGGAAATGTTCCACCAGATGAGCAGAAGAGATTTCAAAAATACTTCCGGCATCAAATGGGAGACGCCTTACATCAGCCACAATATCTACATCCGGTAACAGCCTGAGATCAACGTTAATATAACCTGGCAGTGGTTTCTCGCCACATCCAAGGTTAATTCTAATTTGCCCTCTCATCTCACTAAGGAGTTGTTTATATTTCTCAATATCAACGATGCGTGGTTCTGGCCATTCTGCATATACACGCGCAGGGGATAACTCGCGGACGTTCAAGGATAACATTTCTACTTTTCGTGCGATGATATCAATCCACGGGGGTAGTCCTTGTACTTCTTTGTTCAGATGCTCAAGCCACTTTCGATCTTGTTCGCGCTCGGCAACCCATTGATCCAACATAGTCGTAACTTTCTGTAGTCTCTTTTCCACAGCCTCAAGCTTGTCACTTTCTAGAACAGATCGCTCGTTACTATATTCGTAAAATAGAGAGAGATAACCAGACATAACGTCAAGAAGATTCAATATTAAGTGGTTAAAATAGGCTTGCTTACGCCCGAAAACTTTAAGAACCAAATTGTGGAATCTCTTGATTAACTTTATAAAGGGGTTCCCCTGTAAAACAAAAAACGGTGCCTGTGCATTACGAATCTCGGTTATTTGCTCGGCAAAATTAGGAGGGGGTGGCAGTATTGAAGAAGAAAATAGTATTGCTCGTTTGTTTAGAAGAGAAGATTCTGGCAAAAGCGAGTTCTGATAAAGAAGGGATCGTGTTGCCAGATTCTCATCAATTTTTTGAAGAATTTCTTCCAGGGACTCGCGGTCAACTCCGAGTGAAATTAAAAATTCAGGAGATGATTCTGTTATACCTTTTTTATCTTCATGCATGATTTATTACCTCTATATTGTCTGAATAATCATATATTCCTCAAACCCCTCCACTACCTCATCCGCCGGCCCCAGCGCCCTGATTTTGCCGTGGTCCAGCCAGGCGGCACGGTTGCACATCTTCTTCACTGCATCCATGCTATGTGAAACCAGCAAAATGGTTGCTCCCGCTTCGCGGAATTCGTGGATGCGCGCCGCGCTTTTTTCCTGAAATGCAATATCCCCCACCGAAAGCACTTCATCCACGATCAAGACATCTGGCATCACCGCCGTCGCCACAGCAAAGCCCAGACGTGCCATCATGCCGGAGGAGTAGGTTCGCAGTGGAGTATCAATGAAATCCCACATCTCTGCAAAATCCACAATCCACTCAAAGCGTTCTTCAATCTGACGCCGGGTATACCCTAAAAGCGCACCGTTCAAAAAAACGTTCTCCCGCCCAGTCAATTCTGGATGAAACCCAGCTCCCATTGCCAATAATGGCGCCACTCTGCCCACTACAATCACCCTACCCTGTGTGGGCCGCATCACTTGTGCTACCAGACGAAGCAATGTAGTCTTGCCAGCTCCATTCGGACCAATCAACCCAAATACCTCACCTCTCATAATGTTTAATGACACATCATTCAGGGCTAGGAATTCAACATGATTAATTTCTCCTTTAATCCGCCGAATAGCATATTCTTTGAACGTGCGCACTTGTTCCTTTGGCACCCGATAGCGAACCGTCACGTTCTCTAGTATCACTACACTATTGTTATCCCCGATGTTTGCGAGAGCAATGATGTTGTTGGAATTAAGTGCGGTAGGCAAATTCATTTGACTTTCCTGTAAAAATGTACCAACCCACTAAGAAGGCGCCCACCGAAACTATCAAACCAATTATCCAGGTTTGTGCTGAGGGAAAAATTCCATAAAACACAAGCATTCGAAATAGATCTACTATATAAACCATTGGATTGAATTGGATTAATTGCCGTATTTTATCGGGCAAGATATCCAAGGGATAAATCACAGGTGTAATATACATCCAAGCCATCAATACTATCCCATACATCTCAACAATATCTGTAAAATAGATCCCAATTGTAGAAATCAATAAACCAACACCAAGGGTAAATAATGCCAATAAAAACATGACCAGGGGTACAAGGAGAATTGTTAATTTTATAGGTACGTGAATAACAATCATAACAAGCGCCAGAGGTACTAGTGATAACACAATATTGACTAAACCTGTGCCAATTGCCGAAATAGCAAATGCAGAACGTGGTAGATAAATCCGATTATAGAGATCTCCTCCCCATACTAAACTATAAATTATCGCGCTGCTAACTTGTGAAAAGAAATTCCAACAAAGTAAACCACTTAAAACAAACGCTGGATAACCTTCGATTTTTACACGAAACACTTGTGAGAAAACAATACTGAGAATAACCATCATTCCTAATGGGTTTAGCATTGTCCAGGCAACACCAAGTATTGAACGTTTGTACCGAGCGGTTAAGTCTCGCCTGACGAGAAAAAAAACGAGGTCTCGATAACGCCAAATTTGACGTAACTCGTTTAGCATTAGATTTTGTTTCGCGCTCGAATCGTAAATAAAGACCTTTGACTTCATTGATGCTTTTAGCATAGTCACGATTGTAGCATTGCACTTAAACATCGTCAATAATGTGATATTTCATACCCCCTTATCCCCCAAATCTACACCATAACATCTGCACTCCTCCCGCAGCAAGAATGGCCAATTCGGGGTTCAACTGATGACGATAACGTCCTTGTGCCTCTAAAATAATATGAGGTAATCCGGTCAGAATGACTAGAAAAACTAATATCCAGAAAAGCCTTCGCTTGGTTTGCCACAGGTATACCAATCCCAATATTCCTAAAATGAGCATAATTAATTTCATGAGCTGTGCCCAAATTCGAAAGCTCAGCCACAATGTAGTCTGTTGTATCTTTGTAAAACGGGTCTTCAGAGTGTAAAAAGACCACATCGGTGCATATCCATCCGAACTGAACATGATATCTATTTTCTTCCCCGCAATTTTCATAAATCGGAGTGGATTTAAATAAATACGGTTAAAAGCAGTTTTTATTGCTAGCCTCTCTCGTTCTTTCTCTGGCCAGCTAAAATACATTTTACTATCTTTTGCAAAGGTGACATTAACTATTTCGCCAGTTCCAGACAAAAAAGGGAAATAACTTACATTGGATGAAAGGGGTTTCAAAGAAAAAGAACCAACCAGATGAGCACAAATAACCAAAAATATGAAGATCACAATTAGACAACTCAACATAAATGCGGATAATTTATAAAACATCATCTTTTTGTTTTGGCGTTCAAACCAACCAGTTGCTAAAGCAAACCCTATGGGGTAAATCAAGAAAGCTGTGCGTAAGATGACGGCGAAAGCTAACATCAATCCTATCAATGAAATAGTCAAACTCAAACGAGGTTGAGATAGTACCTGTATTAGCCCAAATAAAGCAAAGGTGAGGAAAAACGTTGCAGCTGGTTCTGTCGCAAGCACACTCGTCATCATGATGTCGGCTGGATATACTGCGAGGAGAAACGCAGCTGTCAATCCTAGTGATTTATTTTCTACAGCGCGGCCAATTTGATAAACAAGAACCACTGTGAAAGTAGAAAATATCACATTGAGGATGCGACCCATTACCGGAGCAGGATATAAACGGTACAACATGGATAAGAGTAAGGGATAGCCCATCGGGCGTGCGTAGAATGAATGAAAATCACCGCCGGAAAATTGAAGAGCCATCGTATGATATACTAAAAAGTCTAACTGTGGTCGAGTGGGGATCAAGATTATATATCCCAAACGGATCAAGAACGCAATTGAAAAGATTATAATGGGTAGTACCCAGGTGTTGCACACTTTTTTCGATAAGAATAGAAGAAAAGCCCCACCCGCTCCAGATATAATGGCAATACTGCATCCTATTACTATTCGTTTTATATTCATGGCAGGGTTTGACATTTCGGTTATTAACCATGAGGCACTGCGAAAAATCCATAAACCCCAGATCAATAAAAACATGATCAGTATATATTCATACCGATCCGTATTTCGAAATAAGTTTTTTAGGGGAACCATGATATCTCTATTGAATTTGAATATGGATAAAAACACTTAAAAGACGCTTATTTCCCCAACTCTTCCATTGCCAGCTTTAACGCGTCCCGCCAGTGAGGCAAGGTTAATCCAAACACCTTGCTGAACTTCTCGCAATTTAAGGCAGAATAGAGTGGGCGTTGTGCCGGTGTAGGGAAATCAACCGTTTTTGTGGGTAAAATTTCGCGCGCCAAACGGCTTTCGGGTTGAGGGTCATTTTCCAGAATCGCTTGTGCCCACTCATAACGACTGCAAGCGCCACTCCCTGCTAAGTGGTAAATCCCACTTCGTTCGCCAATCCAGGTGAATAAATTATCGTGTGCTCGGGCAAGTAGCAAAGCAGTCACCTCCGCCAGCATGCGCGCCCAGGTGGGACTGCTGACCTGGTCATCGACAATTTTCAATACTTCCTGCTGGCGCGCCCATTCCAAGACTTTGGTGACAAAGCTCTCCCGCCGCAGTGAATATACCCAACTGGTGCGGAGTATTAGGTAGCTACCACCCACATCTTCAATATGACGCTCCCCTGCCAGCTTCGTTTTCCCATATACACTCAGCGGGTTTGGTGAATCGGTCTCGATATAAGGACTGCCTTTCTGCCCATCAAAGACGTAATCGGTGGAAAAGTGAATCAATGCTGCTTTAGCCTTTTGTGCTTCCTCGGCCATCGTTCGCACAGAATCTGCATTGATCGCCATTGCCAGTTGTGGTTCGCTTTCGGCACGGTCAACCGCAGTGTAGGCAGTGGCATTAATAATCACATCGGGTGAGCCTGGTAGGATCCAATCCCGTACGGTTTGAGGGTTACGGAGGTCGATTTGCGGATAATCCACCGCAATCACTTCACCTAGTGGAGCCAGGGAGCGCTGTAATTCCCAACCCAATTGACCGATTTTACCGAAAACTAAAATTTTCATATTTACAGTAAGTCTTTGTGATCTTATTTAAAGTTTTAAGAAAATGATGCTCTTTATACGCCTTCAGCTAATCGTTCCAAATACGCTCCATAGGCATTATTGATTTTTTTCGCCAACATAAGCAATTGTGCTTTATCAATAAATCCTTTGCGATAGGCAATCTCTTCTGGACAGGCAATCATCATCCCTTGTCGTTCTTCAACGGTTTGGACAAAGTTTGCCGCCTGCAGGAGTGATTCATGGGTGCCGGCGTCAAGCCAGGCAATGCCACGTCCCAGCACTTCGACCCGTAACTCCCCACGCTGTAAATATAGACGGTTTAGGTCTGTGATTTCCAATTCTCCACGGGGTGATGGTTTTAGTTGCTGAGCCAGGTTGTAAACCTGCTGGTCGTAAAAATACATACCCGGCACGGCAAATGAGGAGCGGGGATGTTGCGGTTTTTCTTCAATACTCAATGCACGACCGTTTTGGTCAAACTCCACTACCCCATAACGCTGAGGATCGCGTACAGCATAGGCAAATATCAACGCTCCCTTTTGTAATTGGGCAGCTTGTTGCAATTGTTCGGTAAGCCCATGTCCAAAGAAAATATTGTCACCCAAAATCAAGCAGACCGGCGATCCTACATAAAATTGCGGCTGAATCAGGAATGCATCAGCCAGCCCACGTGGTTCGGCTTGTGCTGCGTATTCAATTCTCAATCCCCACTGACTGCCATCTTCTAACAACCCCTGAAATTGCGGCAAGGCTTCTGGCGTGCTGATGATTAACATTTCACGGATATCCGCCAGCATCAGCATCGTCAAGGGATAATAAATCATCGGTTTATCATAAACAGGAAGGAGCTGTTTACTTAGACTAATCGTAAGTGGATAAAGGCGTGTCCCTTTACCACCAGCCAGGATTATCCCTTTCATTCATTACCTCCTCTCTGTTGATAATTCTTGCGCAGCCATTCTTGATAATCACCCCGCTTTCGGATCGCCTCTACCCACTCTGGGTGGTTTAGATACCATTTTACCGTCAGGTATAACCCTTCCCGTAAATCATGCCGGGGTTGCCATCCAAGGGTGTTTCGGATTTTAGAGATATCCATTGCGTAACGGCGGTCATGCCCCGGCCGGTCGGCCACGAATTGGATCAATTTTCTGTGAGGGATAAAAGGTGAATCCGGCTGGAGTTCATCTAAAATATCACAAATCGTTTCCACCACAGTCAGGTTAGCTGGCTGATTAGCCCCCCCAATATTAAAGGTTTCGCCAGGCTGTCCGTTCCGCAAAACAAGCCAGATTGCCTCACAATGATCTTCCACATACAACCAGTCGCGCACCTGCTGCCCATCCCCGTAGACCGGCAAAGGTTTCCCTTCTACTGCATTCAAAATCATTAAGGGAATCAACTTTTCCGGAAATTGATAAGGACCATAATTGTTACTGCAATTGGTTAACGTATAGGGTAAACCATAGGTATGTCCATACGCACGAACCAAATGATCGCTAGCTGCTTTGGAAGCGGCATAGGGTGAATTGGGTGCATAGGGTGTAGTCTCAGAAAACGGCGGATCATCCCGCCCTAATGAACCAAAAACTTCATCGGTGGAAATATGATGAAAGCGGACTTGCCCAAGATTTTGTTTTTCCGCAAGCCAAGCATGCCGCGCGGCTTCCAACAAGATAAACGTGCCGCGAATGTTCGTTTCAATAAAAGAATTGGGATCCAATATCGAGCGGTCTACATGGGATTCTGCAGCAAAATGCACTACCGTGTCGATGTCATATTCGGTGAATAACTGCTGAACCAGCCTTTCGTCGCAGATATTTCCTTGAACGAAAACATAGCGGTTTGGATCGGGCAAATGGGTCAGGTTTTCCAGACTGCCGGCATAAGTGAGCGCATCAAGGTTGACAATCCGCACTTGTGGTTCATTGCGAAGCAGGAAGCGCACAAAGTTACTGCCAATAAAACCCGCACCGCCGGTAATGAGAATATTTTTCATAAGGTTATCTCTTAGATTTTAATCGATTAGGCACCTATTTTATCGTGAAATCCATTGAAACATGAATGCAATCGTTGAAGGCCTTGCCATGAGTGTTTGTTACGGCAGAAGCAATCGCAATACTGCAAATGCGTCATTAACTAAATACGCTTACACCAATCATAGCCATTTTCTCCCCGCTCGGATCAGGCTGAGATTCGGCTATACTGCCGAAAAGTGGCAAGCGAAGGGGAAATGACATCGTACAACATCATGTCATAGGCTTAGTGTGTGATAGCAAACTATTCATAAACGAATGCACAAATAGCGCCGTATTTCGTTTATTCGTTGCGCCTTCGTGGACGGTTTTCTCAGCAAATTGCCAGCGCAATTGGTGGTAGTAGGTAATTATATAAATTATTCGCTGTGTTCAGCGTAAACTCCGCGTAACCAACCCCTTTCAATGAAAACAATCTTGTTCACCTTGTAAATCCCGTCTATATTATTTTATAAATAGGAGCATTCGCTGCTACTGAAGTGACCTCCCCTTTATGGGAAAACCTCCGCCTCTGAAAAGAGTTTCCCTTTGGCATCTTTTTCGGACAGCAACAGCGGTTTGCCCTCTAACAATGGCCAAGAGATTCCCAATTGAGGATCGTTCCAAAGCAAGGTTCGTTCCCATTCAGGCGCATAATAATCGGTCACTTTATATAATACCTCGGCGTGCTCACTCAGCACATAAAATCCATGGGCAAATCCTGGCGGTATCCACAATTGATGCCTGTTTTCGGGATTAAGCCTTACTCCAATCCACTTTCCAAAATGAGGTGAACTGCGCCGCAGGTCTACAGCCACATCAAAGATCTCTCCCACCACCGCTTGGACAAGTTTGCCCTGGGCTTGGCGGATTTGATAATGCAAACCGCGCAAAGTTCCTTGGCAAGAAGTGGAATAATTATCTTGCACAAAGTGATCTGGTAAGCCTGCAGCGCTAAACTTCTGGCTATGAAACATTTCCAGAAAGGAACCGCGCATATCGCGGTATATTTCTGGTTCAATAAGTAAAACGCCGGCTAATTTAGTGGGTTTTATCTCCAATTTACTAAGTCCTGAATTTGTTGATCATGCGTCGCCGTTTCCAATTCAAATAAGGAGCTGCGATTCGGCGAATGCCACTTTTTATGACAATCGGCGACAGCCATGCTCCGCCCTCCCGATAATGCACACGCAGCATTTCTGGCCAGCATCGGTCATCGGCAGCGATGGTCTTGCCACTGCCATGCAGACGAAAATTTGCCCATAAGCGCGGCACATACATTAGCGGTGCTATCTTCGCTAGCCGCACCCATAAATCATAATCCATTGCGAAAAAAAAGGAAGGGTCTAATGGGGCTACTTGGTGCCATAAATTGGCGCGGAAAAAGGCAGCTTGTTGTGGAATATGGACATAGCCGCGGCGCAAACGCGGATAATCCGTCTGGCGGGCAGGGAATTTCCCTACCACCTTTCCACCTTCATCGATCAAATTTGCGTCTCCATATACCATACCCACCTCTGGGTGATTCAGCAAATACGCAACCGCTTCAGAAACTGCATTTGGCAAGTAGGTATCATCCGAATTCAACCATGCAAAAATCTCTCCAGCGGCTCGCGAAAATCCCTTATTGATGGCGTCCGTTTGACCGTTATCTTTTTCGGAGACCCACCAGGCAAGATGCTGTGCATAACGTTGAATGATATCTAAACTGCCGTCTGTAGAACCGCCATCGATAATAATATATTCGATATTCGGGTAATCTTGATTTAAAACCGATTGAATGGTTTCTTCCAAAAAACGGGCTTGGTTGAAGGATGGAGTGACGATCGAAACCAGCGGAAGCGTTCCATTACCTGTATCTCTGTTTGAATGTAAGGGGTTGGGGTTAAGAGCCTTTTCCTTTCCCTTCTCAGGAGAGGGGTTGGGTGTGATGGTCTTTTCCTTACCGCCCACCGGAGAGCGGTTAGTGGTGAAAGCATTGTCCTCGCCCCCGATGGGAGCTGGATCAGGGTTGAGGTCATTCTCCCAGCTTTCTTCCCCATAAAATATCTTCACAACATCTCCCGTTAACTGGTATATCCGTTCTACCTCGTCCACGCTCAAGCGCTTCCGCCAATTAGCTAAATTCGATCGGCTGTCTAACCGCACAGAATGACGTTTCGCGCTCGATAATTCTTTGGGATTATCAGCGCTGCTCGTTGCGAGAATGGTTTGACGTGCTTTCTCGGTAAATTTCAAATCTAATTGCTGGTATAACTCCCGAAAGCCATCAACAGGTTGCAAAGATAAATCCTCATGGCGCACAATAATGAGGGGATATCCGCGTTCTTGAAGTGCTGCAACCCATCCATAGACCATCTGCCAAAGCAATGCCGCTTGCCCAATGATATCAGTGGGAGTTTCCAACAGCCGCTGCATTTCCGATTGATACATATCTAATCCATCGCGCAACAAATAGGGTTGCGCTAATAGATCCGCCATATCGAATTGCCAATTCAGTCTTTTAAGGCTGCTGGTAAAACCAAGCGGATGACGCACCGTGACAACAACCCGACAATCTAACCGCTCGATAAACCACGGAATAGAAAAGACAGCAAATGGATCCTTAAGCAATGGTCTCTGGTGAAATATTCTGCCACGCAAAAAGATGCCGCCATCGCGCAACATTCGTAGAAAATCTTTGCGCGAGCGTATGGAACGAACCTCTTCCAACCAATGATAACGTAATGAAAGCAACTGCTGATATGCCGGCAGATAGACATCCTCATTATCCCGACAAATATAGGTATACCAATGCGCTATTGGCGCGCCAAAAACCCCAGGGCGATGCCACACGTTCAGTGGTTCGCTGATATAGGCTGCTTCTCCACTCGCACAGAGCATCTTGCCCACCCAAGATGTGCTGGTTCGATGCGCACCGGTAACCAAAATGGGACGATGTTCATCCATAATTCTTTGATTCACCATCTTCTAAATTTATACCAGGCCAATCATTAAGCGGTAAATTGCGTAAACGATGAAAGTTCCGCCGATAACTCATTTTATAATAACCTCTTCGCAAACCACTTCCTCCAAACAGACTCAACCCTGCATAAAGTATGCGATGCCAGTGTTTTAACGCAAATGTTGGGTTTTCCTGCAATGCCTTAAAATATACCCGCAATGCTTCAGCAGCAAAACCCCCGTCCAGCAAATAGCGCGCCCGCAGACGATACACTCCACCACGTACTTGATTTCGGGCTTTATAAACCTGTTCGGCTAAATCCGGCTGCGCTTGCATCCACTCGAAGATACGTTGCGCCTCTTCTCCAAAGCGCGCTGCCTGGGCAACATTTTTCGCCTGGGCATGTTGACGAGCAGCAGCCCATAAACTACTGATATGCTGTATAGGATACTGGCGAGCGATTTGAATCCAGAGCAAATGATCGAGCATATAATGATAACTTTCATCTAACCCCCCAACACTATCCCATGCCGAACGGCGAAAGAAAACCGCCGGTTGACAAATCACGCGAAATCGAATCAATTCCGCCAGCCCCCAATTCCCAAAACTTAAACGATGAATGGGGTGACCCTGTTCATCAATCGATAAAGCATCTCCGAAAACAAGTCCCAGCTGTGGATTGGTTTGAAAGATTTCCACCGCTTGTTGTACCGCTGAAGGCAAGTAGAGATCATCCGAATTCAACCACCCCAGTATCTCACCTTGTGCGTGCTGGAATCCCTTATTGATTGCCTGAGCCTGCCCCTGATCCGCTTCCGAGACCCACCAAGCGAGTTGATCGGCATAGCGGGAAATAATTTCCTGGCTTCCATCGGTTGAAGCGCCATCTACAATAATATATTCCAGACGAAAAGTCCCGTTAGCCGCTGAACGCTGAGCAAGTACCGAACGGATGGTTTCTTCTAAGTACCGTGCCTGATTATAGGACGGTGTCACAATCGAAACAAGAGGAGGATTACTCATGGGTTTATGCTTGGCTCATCTTCATCCGGCTCATTTTGGGTGAGTAAGATCAAAGATCAAGTAACCATTACCCTGGGCAAGGATCGGGTACTTTTCAGTAAGGGTCTTTTTCAATGCGACTTGACTGTTGAATTGATTGAAAGCAGTGATCAAGAAATAATCCATTCCATCGATGCGATTGGTGAATGCGCTGTCAAAATCTTTCTCCCTGCCTCGTAAATCTGCCAGGTTTTGTTCACCACTCGTTTGCCAGAGCGCCACTTTTCGCCAGCCGTAGTACATTAAAGGATAACCATAATCCTGGGTTAAGGCGATAATTCGTCCTTGGGGAGGTAATTTTGAACCAATTTCTTGCCAATACGCAGGAGCAGCTCGATAATCTTCCGCTTTGGCAGCTGCAATGCTCAGCCAGGCCGGGAATGCAATCGATAAAACCACCACTGCACCAAATAAACCTTTCCAAAATCCTTTTTGCGGATTAATCTGCTCCAAAATGATATCAGCGATAGGGGTTAATGAAAGCGCAATAACTGGCGTCAATTGAATGGAATAATAACTATGGGTGTACATTTGATAAGGAAGCGACATTCCATAAATTGCATAACCAATCCACCAACCCAAAAGCAGCGACCGTAATCGCGGCGTTGCGAGTATTACACCAACCAGGGCAAGCAAAATTGGGGTAAATCCAAACAGATCTTGGAGAAAAGACAACCAGCGGATATAGAAGGAAGGATCGGTTAATAAATGAGAAAGGGCAACCGTCCAATTCATAAAATAACCGCCAATCCCTCCCTGTCTTTCGAGAAGGTAAAAAAGCAGTGATGGAACGAGCATCAAGATTGCCATGACCCACACCTGGACGTTCAGCCAAATCCGCCGCCATCCTAAAGCAGAAATAATGACACCTAAGGCTGCCATCCCTACCATATAAGCGGCTACTGGTTTCGTCAGGATTGCCATACCACCGCATAACCCTGCCAGCAAGGCAAATTTCCATGAAGGCGCTTCAGACCAGCACATCAAGCCATAACTACTCAAAACAATCCACATCGTCATACCTGGATCTGGTTGAAAGGAGCGGCTTGCTTGTACTGCGAAAGGTAAAACCAGGAAATAAGCTACCGCTATTAATCCTGCTTGTGGGGTGACGAATCTGCGCGCAATAGCAAACAGCCCTAATGCTGCAATCATCCAAAAGATCGTGTTGTAAATACGGGCAACCCACCAAATCTCACTTCCCGCCAGGCGATAAGTGTAGGCTACGATCGTTTCTAATATAGGGGGTTCATAGCGCCCCGTAGAACGAGCAATGGCATCGGCTAATTCCCGTTTACTTGCATCGGCATCTGGCAGGATATGGTAATAAATGCTGCGCGCAATAATCATGCCACGCAATTGGCGCGTGGGATGAAAATCAAGGGGCGGATCGGTTAAATCATATAACCGCAGAAAACCACCAACCAATATCAAAGCCAATAAGAAAAACCAAACCCACTGGGGGGATTTTTTTATTTTGATTGTAACCACAGTAGCAGATCGAGAGGCGGAAGTTGTCATGAGTAACTCTTTTTTATGATGGATGAAGAATTAGATTATAACAACGAAACAAGCAAACGCAATAGACACCACTCATCGCGATGTGCACTTCTTGCTAACATTAGGGGGGATAACGGTAAATGGTCGCAATTCGATCCTCAATCACAATCGGTAAACCATCCTCTAAACGGGTTAAGCGAGCGTTCTCGGGTATATGATGAAAGACAACAAGATAAACATCCACGCTAGAATTCGATTCCCGTATCTGGCTAAATTCCGTCAATGAATGCCCAGGACTGCCAGTCCATAAGTAGACTGTCGAAGGTGAGTTGCTATAAATACGTCCACTATCGAGGGTCTGGAGCGTCAGAATGGCTTGAGAGGTATGCCAACTTTTCCGAGCCAAACCCAACCCCTGCTTATGCCAGGCTGGTAATGCAACGATACTTCCAGCCAAAAAATATACAATTAAATAACTACCACAGAGAATCACCAGCCAATGAGAAATGGCATTTTTTTCTTCCCATAGAACTGCCATACTTGTCACTATTAAAATAATTCCCCCTAACCACAGCGGAGATAATAACCTATCTCCGAATCCGATATTATGATCAAAGCCGATTTTTGCAATAATCAGGAAAGCAAGATGAAAAATAGTGGCGAAAAACCATAAGATCGCCAATGGGTTAAACCAAGCCGTCTGCGTTATCGATTTTTGGGATGTTCTCCATGATATAACCCACCATATTCCCAATGTGATGCTTAAACCAATTAGCAAGAACAACCAAATTTTTTCATGTCCGATCACCCAAACCGATGGAACAAACCACCCGAGAATGGTTTGGATTAAAGAGAGGATGTTTTTTATGGTCAAAGGAACAAAGGAAAGGGATCGGTTATTGATCGTCTTCGTTAGCAATGCATTTCGCAGCGTCCATAGTCCGAGAGGTAACAAACTCAATCCACCAAAGCTCAGGGAACGAATAACCTTTTGCCATACGGGTTTCTTACCGCCGAGTAATACCAGCATCCCACTAAAAATCAATGCTATACCGATATAGCGGGTCAGAGCAGCCAAAGTTAACACCCCTCCTGCCCACCAATAACGCCGATCTTGACGCTCGATTGACAACGCCAGCAGGTATAACCCCAACAATGCCAAAAAGTAATAAAGCGGCTCACTCAATGCCCAGGCATGCGCTTCAAGAAACACCCGATTGAAAGCAAAAAGAACCGCTCCTAAAATACCCCAGAGAGCACTCTTCGTGATATAACGGAGCGTAACTCCAACCAATATGATATTGATTCCCATCAGGGTGGCGTTAAAGAAGCGCACACCATTCAATGAATTGATCCCTAAAAATTCTAGCAGCGCCAAGACAGCAGGAAAGAATGGCGGATATTGAGTCAAGGGAATAAAAGACCCATCCTCTGATAAATATCCCCAATATCCATGACTCGCCATCGTCTTTGCTGTTGCAATATATTGAAACGAGTCAGAAATCAATCCTGCCCCCCAGACAGTGCTGTACAAGACCAATCCCATTCCAATAATGGCAATAAGAGATAATCCTATCCAGTATATTTTTCCAGGAAGGTTGCCCATTCTATCAGTCCGAGAAGTTTTTTTCATGGTTGCCAGGAAACGGAATAGGGACGATGCCCGTGTCATTCAAGGGAATAATTTTCGATACTCTACTTTGGGAAAAACCTGCAATTTTCCCCCAATCGTTGCGTCGAGCACCTGCCTGCCAGCTTGTTCATAGGCGTTTTTTGCCATTCGATAGGCACGCTCGGATGTCTCTAAGTCTGGTAATTGCCAGCGGAATCCCTTGCCAAAATAACCCTGATGAAAATGATCGGGATCATCCCCTTGGGAAACAACCGTGGTATTAGGAGTGCCTTTTGTGCTGAAGTTATGGTCGACACCGATTAAAATCACCTGTTCAAATCCCATAAAGAACGCCAATTGTAGCGCTACATAGGTGACTGTTGCGCCTTCCCATAATCGCTTGCGTGCATCGCGGGCAAATACAGGCCCCGTGTAGGTTGTATGGATAAAGATCGTATTCTCATCCGGCGCAGAGGGTAAGGCATACCGTGAACGCCAGGAAAGAAAGCGCGGCATGGGTAATGTGAGAATATCATTGATACATTGTTCAATGACCAGGCTATTGATCGAAAGGTAATAGGTGGTGGTAAAACCTAACTCATCAAACGCCAGATAGAAGCGATTCATGCCAAAGGTGATCTCATTTTTTAACAATGAGAGATCTGTTTGTCTCAAGCTTGGTCCATTGCCGATAATAAAACAGCGTTTACCCGCGTGGAGGTTCTGGAAAGTTGCCAAAGCACGGATGCTCTGCCGCCGCCAAGGATGAAAGGTGGCTGAGGGCAATTGGGCGGCGCGTTGAATCGCATAACGTCCCTGGCTCATAGCTCGCCAGAGTGGCGGAGGGATAAGTTGTTTCACGGATTCACGCATCGATAACTTCATTCTGTACTGAGTCGGGCAGTTGCCCCACCATCTACAATGAGAGCCTGGCCGGTCATAAAGGATGATTGGGTTTCATCCGCTAAAAAGTAAATAGCATGGGCAATCTCTTCGGGTCGTCCAATGCGGCCATTGACCGTTTTGCGCGCTAAATTATCTAAGCGTTCCAACACATCTTCGCCAGAAACATGCCCGCGTCCTAGTCCAGCACGCAGCATCGGCGTATCCACTGCGCCGGGCAGGATCGCATTGGCGCGAATGTTATCCGGGGCAAATTCAATCGCAATGGCGCGGGTGAATGCTAACAATCCCCCTTTGCTGGCAGCATAGGCAGCGATATTGGCGGATGTCGCCACAGCATGCACCGAGGAGACATTGACAATAGCCCCTCCGCCCGCAGCCTTTAATAACGGATAGGCTAATTTCACGCCTAAAAACACGGAGGATAAGTTTGAGGCAAGCACTGCATTCCATTCATCGATCGTGGTTTCCAGCAATGGTTTCGCAACTTGCACTGCCGCGTTATTTACCAATGCATTCAACCGATCCGTAAATCGATGGGCATCAGCAAAAATTGCTTCCAGGTTCTGATTGATCGAAATATCGGACTGGATGAATAAGCCATCCTTTGGAAAATCAACGCCAAATGGCGCACGATCCACCCCAATCACTTTCCATCCCATTCGAGCGAAATGAAAAACGGTCGCCCGTCCTATTCCTCCGGCGGCTCCTGTAATCAAAACATAACGGTTCTCTGGTTTCATGCTATCCTCATCTGACATACTTCCGAATACGGTCATCAAAATCTGTAGTCGGGATATCCAATCCCATAAGCAAATTCCGAATGGTGTTACGATGCACGCGTTCCCAAGCGCTCGGGCTGGAATTGGCATTATGGGGTGCTAGCATCACATTGTCCATTTTCAATAATGGGCTATCGGGCGGCAATGGTTCCACCTCAAAAACATCTAGCGCCGCTCCGCCAATTTGCCTGCTTTGTAAGGCGTGAATGAGCGCCGCTTCATCAACAATCGGCCCACGCGCAGCGTTGATCAATACCGCATTCGGCTTCATGAGCGACAAAGTATGTTGATTAATAAGGTGATAACTGGTGGGGTTGAGATCGCAGTTTAAACTCACAAAATCAGCTCTTTGCAGCAAATCTTCCAGGCTGGTCATTTCCACCTGATACTCAGCAATGAAGTCGGGGGCAATTTCCACAATATCGTTGCCGAGAACATGCATACCAAATGCACGGGCTCGGCGGATGACGGCTTTGCCAATATTGCCAACTCCAACAACCCCCAAAGTACATTCACTCAACGAACGACCAGGGATCTTTTCCCACTTCCCCGATTTCATGGCGCGGTCCATCCAGGGCTGACGGCGCGCAAACGCCAGGATATATCCTAAAACGGTATCCGAAGCGGGCAGAGTAAACGCATTGGGTGTGCGATGCACTTGAACCCCGAAACGCGCCGCGGCTTCATGGTCAATCGAATCCACACCAGAACCCCATTTTGAGATCACCTTCAGGCGCGGTGCGCACGCTTCCAAAACCCGCGCTGTATAACGGTCATCACCACAAATAGTCCCATCAAATTGACCAGCATAACCTAATAGTTCTTTTTCCTCTAGCCTCTCGGTTACCTGGGGAACAATCAGCTCAAGTTGATAACTTGCGAATAACGGTCGAAATCGATCTAAGACCGGTATCATATATGGAGCAGAAAACAGAATAACGGGCATGTTCCAGTTCCTGATAGTTATGATTTTACGATGGCCCACTTGCAGCCATTCCAGGCAGAATTATAACCCTTCTTCAGCAGGGAGGGGTTTCCAGCATCCACAAAATCAGGCG
>DAOTVW010000149.1:0-3183 GCA_034436035.1 Anaerolineales bacterium | reverse complement strand
TAATTGAGCTTCTCTATCCCATGCCAATCAGCCCCTCGATGGTTACGAAGGGGCTTTTTTATATGAGGTGAAGACGATGTTAAAGATTTACAATAGAACCGAAGCGGAGCAGACCATCCTGAAGCGCGCTCCACTCGACTTAATGGCTGTGCCGGAGAGTATCTTGGAGCGGAACGAAAAGGTTTTTGGAGAAAGAATATCTCCTGCCGAAGCGGTACGGCGCATCCTCGAGGATGTGCGCTTGCATGTGGATGAAGCCTTGCACCGCTGGAATGAACGCCTGGATGGAGTGAAAGGCGCTAATTTTCGTGTCTCCGGTGAAGCGGCGCAGAAAGCCTGGAAACGCCTGCCGGCGAATTTGCAACAAGCTCTGCAAGAGTCCGCACAGCGGATTGAAGCTTTTCATCGAAGTCAGCCGGTAACCTCCTGGATCACTCAGCAAGGTGGCGGAACGTTGGGACAGTTGGTGCGTCCGATCCAAAGCGTGGGGTTGTATATCCCCGGCGGTAGTGCGCCATTACCTTCGACTGTTTTGATGTCAGCCATCCCTGCCCGGGTAGCCGGTGTGGAACGGGTGGTCATGGTGACCCCTCCAGGGCGGGAAGGACAGGGGGTGCCAGATGTGATTCTCGCCGCAGCAGCACTGGCCGGAGTGGATGAGATTTACACTTTGGGTGGGGCACAAGCGATCGCTGCGCTGGCTTATGGGAGTGAATCTATTAAGAAAGTGGATAAGATATTTGGTCCTGGCAACCTGTTTGTCACCTTAGCGAAGCAACAAGTTTATGGTATCGTCGGGATTGATGGATTGGCTGGACCAACCGAGACGATGGTGATCGCGGACGATAGCGCCAATCCCGCCTGGGTGGCGGCGGATTTGCTGGCGCAGGCAGAGCATGATGTGCTCGCCAGCGCAATATTGCTTACCCCGTCTCTACCTCTGGCAGAAGCAGTAGAGGTCGAAGTAGCCCGTCAAATAGAAGGGGACAAGGAGCAGGCTGGCTTACCACGCGCCAGTATCATTGCTGAGTCATTGAGCGGAAGAAGCGGTATTGTGTTGACTGCGGATTTGGAAGAAGCATTTGAATTGGCGAACACCTTCGCCCCTGAGCACCTTGCCCTGTCTGTGCAAGATGCCTGGCCTTGGGTGGAAAAAGTGCACCATGCGGGTGGCGTTTTTATCGGTGAACTTTCTTTCGAGGTGTTGGGAGATTATATCGCTGGTCCGAGCCACGTCATGCCGACGGGAGGAAGTGCGCGCTTTTCATCTCCTTTGAACGTCTGGGATTTTGTCCATTTAATTAGTTTGGTAGCGTTAGATGCCCATTCAGCGCAGCACCTTTCCCTTTTGGCTGCAGAACTGGCGCGCAGTGAGTCGTTAGAAGCACATGCTCGTGCTGCAATGAAACGGGTGGAATGAAAAAGGGATTTGATGAAAAGCTACCCTTTCCGGTGGGTTGGTTCTGACATAGATTCAATGATAAAATGGCACCATCTCAAAAATAAGTTAACCGGTATGCAGAATCGCCATTTCCTATTCGTTTCATTATCTCTGATTTCCCTCTTTATTATTAGCTGTGTTACTGCTTGTGCTCCGCTGCACCTCCCTTCGATTACCCCTACTTCTCTTTCGACCACTGATTCACCAATGAAGCAGGAGACAAAATGGGCAACCCCCAGTGCTGAACCCACTAGCGCATGGAAAATAAACAAAAATGATTTGCGGGGGATGGAAATAAACCTTTGGCAACCATGGCTTGGTGAACAAGAGCGCGTATTGCAATCGTTTATCGATGAATTTAACCGAACCAATGAATGGGGGATCATAGTTAAAATGCGGACCATTGGGGGGATCGATGAATTAGCGCAGGAGGTACAAACAGCTTGGGGCAGTTCGAATCTTCCGGATTTTGTGATTGCATACGCCTTCCAAGCGCAAAATTGGCAAAAAATTAAACCGCTGGTGATAGATTGGCAACCTTATGTAGCTGATATCCAATGGGGGATTCCTGCGAGCGAACAAGAGTCATTCTTACCGAATATTTGGCAATCCAGTGTAGTTGCAGGGAATCGTTGGGGCATCCCAGCCCGGCGAGATGGACAGGTGATGTTTGCAAACCGTAGCTGGGCAGAAGAGCTTGGTATTTTCACTTTACCAGACACCCCCGAAATGTTTCGAAAAGCAGCTTGTGCAGCAGCTACGGCGAGTGCCAAAGACCCTCAAACGAAACTCCCGCTCAGCGGTGGTTGGGTGCTCAGTCAAGAATACCCGACCATTTACGGTTGGATCAGTGCTTTCCAGGGCGATATTGTTGCCAAGGATGATCTGACCTATCGATTTTCCACTACTGAAGTTAAACGATCTTTTCAATACCTGCGTCAACTTTACGATGATGGTTGTATTATTCAATTAAAAGACATGAATCCATCTGATGCACTGGCAGAACGGAAAGGATTGTTTGTCAGCGCGAGCAGCCAAGAAATCCCTGAATTCCAAAATGCTTTTAAGTTGAACGGTAACAGCGATGATTGGACGATTATCCCAATCCCCGCTGTAGATGGTAAGGCGAGGATGGCGGTTTATGGAATGGATTATATTTTGCTCCAATCGGATCCAAAGCGCCAATTGGCAAGTTGGCTGTTTGTGAAGTGGATGATCACAGCACAGAATCAAAAGCGGTGGTCTGAGCAGACCCTTTCGTTGCCGTTTCACAAAGAAGTATTAGCACAGCTCAAGGGAAATGCGGATTTGCCAAAACCGTTTCGGGAAGTTCTCAATCAAGTGGAAAATGCACAACCTGAACCGGCTCTTGCCTCTTGGAACACAGTGCGGTGGATGCTCTCCGACGCCAGCCGGCAGCTTTTTGCTTGGTATTTCACCGCGGATCAAATGGATAATTTGCTTAAATTATTGGATACTACGGCAAATACTTTCTCGAAATAAGCAGAGGGATATCTCGCAAGAGCGGGATTGTTTACACCAGGTATTGTGCCAAGAATATCAATATATCCTGCTATTGTTGAAAGATCAGTTAATTTTATCTACTCGAATTATTTTTAATTCGGGAGTGTTTCACTGTTCAATGATTCGTTTTTGGTTTCACCAAATACCTCTTTGACTTTGTGGTAACGGTATTGGAATATTTTTTTCAGTTGCGGAGATACAAAGATGAGATGAGCGAT
>DAOTVW010000148.1:0-2948 GCA_034436035.1 Anaerolineales bacterium | reverse complement strand
GGATCATGCCAATTTTCCCGTAGAGAATATCATCTAAATCCCACATCTCTATGATCAGTGCAGTGCCGCGTTGAAAATGATTGACCAGATATTCAAAGTAATCTCCGGGTATCTTTCCGTTCATTTCGGCGGAAATGATGATCAAATCCCACTGGACATTGCCAAGTATCTGATTCTTCAGTTGGTTTTGATCCCCTTTGATGTCCATATAATGGTATCCCGCCTCATCCAATGCCTTTTTTACATAGCGCTCCAATCCAGTAGTATTTTGTGCGATATCTTCATATAATAAAATCCTTGCATTTTGGCGTAAATCATCCAGACTGGTTGGGCGAGTGGTGGGAATTGTTTGGTTGCCTCCGCTGGGTGGCATGGCAGTGGGCGGCTGATTTTGAGCCGCCTGCGTGATTTGCAAGGCAATCGCGGTATTTTGAATAGCCATCGCCTCCAGCGTCGCTTGTGAAGAAGAGGAAGACCCGCTCGGCGATGTGCAGGCAGCAAGGATAAAAACTACAACCCCCAGGATAACCCCATATCTACGGTTGAAAAAGTGATTCATTTTACCCTCCCGTCCAGAATAATGATGATTGTTGCCGAAATTCTTTTTTCAAAATAGCTTTATAGTAAAAATAATTACTCAGCCCAGCTGTCATTGCGGGGGAGCGTTTTTAGCGACCGAAGCAATCTCCAATCCGGTAGGGAGATGGTTTCGCTTTGCTCGCCTGACAAGTGCCGGTCGAGAGATGGCTTCACAAACTCGTCAGGATAATTGTTTCCCATAACAATCTTTAAATAGTAGCTGAGCAGTTACCGTTAATTTTAGTATATTGGTAAATAGGGAAAAGTCAATAGGATGAGAGTGTAAAAACAAGTTTTTAATTGACCAAATCGTCAGACTTTAATATAATGCTTGCAGTCGAGAATAACGGTCAAAAGCAAGCCAATCTGATGCAGGAGTCTGACATGGAAAAAGAGCATTTTGTAGAGACGGGAAGAAGTTCGTTCTCTGGTGATTATTTATACGATCAAATCGTGCCGGAGGATCATTTTTTACGTAAACTCAAACAACAAATTCCGTGGGAACGTTTTACCTTGCGCTTTGTCAAGCTCTGCAATGATGGCGGCATGTATGGTAGTCAGCCCTTTGATCCAGCCCTGATACTGAAGATGGAAATCATCGCCTATTTGTACCATCTATCCGAACGAGAAGTGGAGATATTTATCAATGAGAATATCCCAGCGAAATTTTTTGTGGGATTAGCGTTAGATCAGAAAGTACCAGACCATTCCACTCTGAGGGTATTTCATGAACAGTTGCTTATTCAAGGCAAACTAGAAGTATTCAAAGAGATTCTGGACGAAATGATCCAGATTGCCCGAGATAACGGGGTGCAATTTGGGACAATTGAAACAATTAACAGTGTGGATAATGTGAGAAATTCATGACAAGACCTGACAGGTTTTCGTGAAAGTCTTACACTCCTTGTTCCATATCCATGCGAGCGATTCGGACAGGATAGGCGCGGGTGAAACCTGTCAGGTCTTCGTAAAAATCTTACATTCCTAGTTCCATATCCATGCGGGCAATTCAGACAGCATAAGCGCTGGTGAGACCTGACAGGTTTTCAAGAAAGTCTTACACTTTTAGTTCCATATCCATGCGAGCGATTCGGACAGGATAGGCTCGGGTGAGACCTCTCAGGTCTGAACATAAGAACCATAAGGAAGCATAAATAACGAAAATTTAGGACAAATTTGAGCTGTTAAAAGTCAAAATCGGTTATTCGAAAGGTTTTTATCCGTTGTAACTAATCTTTTGTCACAATATTAGTGTATTTTTTTTAAACGCTCTCTATTATTAGGGAACGAATTATTGTTAGCTGGCTTAAGTACGCGCCCGCCGCTTCTTTACCACCATCATCCCACTTAATACAACACTACCCAAAATCACCGCTGTGGTCATTAATGAGATAGCCCGCTGGATATCATGCCGAGTAGGTTTTGATAAGCCCCTACCCAAACGGTAATGACCGACCTTTTCCAATTCCACCTCTAATGCACCTGCCATCGCGCTCATCGGGTAACCAGCATTCGGGCTGGCAGTCTGATGCGCATCCTGGACGATACTAAGCAGGGCTTGGGTAGCATTTTCACCGCGCAGCCAGGCCGAGAAGATAATCATGAACGCAGTGAGACGGGCAGGAATGTAATTCAAAAGGTCATCCAGCCGAGCAGCAGCCTTTCCCAGCCATTCATGAGCGGCATCATGATAGCCCCACATCGAATCAAGTGTATTGGCAAAACGGTATAACCAAGCCAACCGTAATCCGCCAATTGCGTAATAAAACAATGGCGCGAGAATTCCATCCGAAGTATTTTCCGCAACCGACTCTATGGTTGCCGCAGCCACCTGCGAAGAAGACAAGGCACTGGTGTCACGGCTGACTAAATGCCAGGCAAGCAAACGACGCGCGTTCGGCAAATCATCCGGCAAGGATGAGGCAACTTGCTGAGCTGCGCGGATTAATCCCCTGCCAGAAATCGTTAGCTTAAGGAAAAACGCCTGTGCCAGCACGTTTATTGGAAACGGGAACCGCCGGCAGGTGCGCTCCGCTATTCCTGCTATCCCGGCAATTATGCCGCCACCGCAGCTCCATACCGCTAACCCTGCAAGGAAGTCTGAGCGCGCCCCTTTATGGGGTAAGATTTTTTCCACCTGGCTGACCGCCTGCCCGAGCCAAGCCACAGGATGAAAACGGTTGGGCGGATCGCCAAACAGATAGTCCAATACAAGCGCTAGCCAAATAACCATCCTACTTACTCACCCTGAGAGCGCTTTTGTCAATGCCTCGTGCACCGCGCGGCCGATTAGCCAACCCACCTCTGTAGCAGGGCCGGCGTAGGGTAATGTTAATCCATCCCCAGTATGCGCCACTACCACTGCATCC
>DAOTVW010000147.1:0-2194 GCA_034436035.1 Anaerolineales bacterium | reverse complement strand
GGATGATTTTCTGGATGAATGCTCAATCCAACCGACTTCGTTTGGGAATGGAAGCAGAGGTTAAACAAGCCCTTGCTTCTTCTGGCGCTCGGGCAATATTTGCCATTGTTTTTGTTGCGGTTTTACGAGAAGGGATTGAATTAGCTCTATTCCTGACCGCAGCAAGTTTTTCATCGAATATGCAATCACTATTGCTAGGGTCTATATTGGGATTGGGGATTACGATTGTATTCGGGGTTATCCTTTACAAGTCAACTGTGCACATCAATATCAAGAGATTTTTCCAAATAACTGGTCTGGTTTTGTTACTTTTTTCTGCCGGATTAGTAGGGCATGCCGTTAAAGAATTTATTGAATTAGGTTGGATTCCACCTTTGATTAATCAAGTTTGGAATATTAATTCAATCATCAATGAAAATTCTATATTTGGAGGTTTATTAGAATCCTTATTTGGATATAATGCTAATCCTGCTTTGGTCGAGATCATGGCATATTTAATGTATCTAAGCGGGATTGGAATTGTTTTATACCGAAAGAGTTTATTTTCCCAGAGAAAAAGGACTGAAATTCATATTGAATAAAAAAAGCAAGCTTGCTGTATTTTAGCAAGCTTGCCAGTGACTCCTGGTACGGAGCAATAGATTTACTTTTGGGTATATACAAAATGGTTGGTCAAGGCATAATACACGTAATTTTGCCAGAGCTTCAACATGTCTTCTCGACTGTATTCATGGGTGTCGAACGTTTGTAGAACGAGTCTTCCACCCATACAAGTTGTTAAAACTGCGCGGGAATCGGGTTTGTTGGGGTCGATGCCAATGACCAGAGCTGCATCTCCCACTGCTTTGTTGTTGTAATACTTAATCTGCATTAAATCGCCGACATCCCCCGTCCAAACTCGATTAGGTCTCAAGGTGCCCATTTCGTTAGGTTCGTTTAGGATGGGATGATCGCGGATGAGATACCATAAATCGCGCATGCCGGGGTTATACCAGTCTGCTTCCACTTCCACGCCGCATTGATCGAGGATTTTCTTAATTTTTCCTAATGACATGCTGTCAATATCCCACATCTCCATGATAACGCCGGCTCCTTTTTGCAGGCGCTCATCGATATAATCGAAATATTCTCCGCTGATCTTGCCGGTGATTTCGGATGAAATGATCAGCAAATCATAATCCGCTGGGCTGACCAATTCTTTTTTCAACCAGCCCTGGGCGCTGCCTACATCGGTGTAAACATAGCCAGCCTCGTCTAGAGCTCGTTTGACATAGCGTTCTAATTTATAACGATTTCCCGACATATCTTCAAAGAGCAGAATTTTTGCACCTTTGCGCAAGGCATCTAAGTCCATGGATTGCCCGGGTTGGATGAAAGGAGTGGGAGGAGCCTCGGTGGCTAACGGGGGTGGAACGGTGATGGGAGGGATTTCAGTTAGCATTGGCGGAGGCTCGGTTGGTTGTACTGCATTGGTTGCTTGCAGGTTAATCGCTTCCTGAGTAGCTTGAAGTGCCAGACTGGTGCTCTGAAGCGACATCGCCGCTAAGGTGGCGTCATTATTGGAGCCGCCAGACGGTCCGGGAATTGCGCATGTGATGGATAGGATCACCAGCATGCTAATGGAAAGAACAATTGGGATTTTGTTGTGTGAGATGCGAGATTTTTTCATTTTACGCCTTCCGTCAATTGATTAGGTCATATATATAGTATAGAGTTAAATTAGATTAAGTCAACTACTTTCGGAATGAATGTTGTTCAAGGATGATGATTGTAGGGCGGGATTCAATCCCGCCGATGACGAAGGTAATGATTGCAGTGCGGGATTTCTATCCCGCCGATAATGTTAGGGATTGTGCGAAATAAATTTCGCGGTACGAATTTGTAGTGCGTGATTCCAATCCCGCCGATGATGAAGGTAATGATTGTAGGACGGGATTTCTATCCCGCCGGTGACGAAGGTAATGATTGTAGAGCGGGATTCTATCCCGCCAATGGCGATTGTTGGGGGTTGTACGATACGCGTCGTCGGGTATGGCTACCCGACCCACCAATATGCCCCCATTTTTATACGAAAACAGGTAAAATATATCAACTATGAGAATTCTAGCCATCTATAACGGCGAGTATGGCCAACGCCATATCGAGAATATCACCCGGCATGCACTAGGCAATTGGAAAATTTATACCTGGCAAG
>DAOTVW010000146.1:0-19601 GCA_034436035.1 Anaerolineales bacterium | reverse complement strand
ATTGTACAATCTGAGCAAACCTTGCGCATACCAAGAGCAATAGCATTACCAAGGCGGATTTCTTCTGGGATGGGGAATGTTGCCATGTAACCAATCTTGGGGTTGCCATCTAACTTAGCTCGTGCACCAGCAACCATACCAGCTAAATATTTCATATCTTCCATGGCGCCAAAGAGGTTCCCAAAATTCTTCTGGTTCGACTTGTATCCACTGATATGGATAAAGGTCACATCCGGAAATTCCTCTGCTACAGTTGCCATTGGATCCATGAAACCAAAGCTGGTGCCAAAGATCAAGTTGAACCCTTTGCGGGCAAGGCTGCGGAATACTTGTTCCGAATCTGCGCCTTCGGGAACATTTTCGATATAGGCTGTATGAACATTGGGGACATTTTCCTGGACATAAACAAGGCCTTCATAATGCGCTTGTGACCAACCGCCATCATCATGTGGCCCAATCAAAACAAACGCAACATTGAATTTGCCTTGTTCAATGTCTGGAATCTGAAAGCCTGTCACTTCCGCTGGAGCTTCAGTCGCTGCAGGAGCTTCTGTTGCCGCGGGAGCTTCTGTAACAGCGGGTGCTTCAGTGGCAACCGGAGCCTCGGTTGCTGGAGCCTGTGTTTCAGCCGGCGCGGCAGGTGTCTCTGTCGCTTTGGGGGCACAGGCAGCCAAGATCATGCTTGCTACCAAGATCAGGGCTAGTATTTTCGCTAACTTTTTTAGATCCATTTTGAACTTCTCCTCTTTATAAGAAATTTGGACTTACTAAACATCTGAATGGGAATGATTTGATCAATTATTCGCTAAGGCACCTCCTTCCATTAACTAAATCTACTCCATTATACCCAAACTGTGATTAATCTCTAGTGAAAATCTTCCTGTTTTATATGAGAGAAATTCAAACGAACCATTATTAATCAGGAACAATATGAGTTCCTGTTTCACCCCGTAGTGCCCGACCGATGTTTTCCGGATTAGTGATTATTGCTTCCTTCCCTCCCGCTTCAAGATACCAGATGATTGCCTGGATCTTGGGCGCCATAGACCCTTTGGCAAAATGCTTTCCTTCTGCTAAATACTGTTTTGCTTCAGATAATGTCATCCGGTCAATCCATTTTTGATCTGGTTTCCCATAATTTAACGCCACTTTTTCCACTGCTGTAGAAATCAAGAATAGATCCGCTTTTAACAGTCGAGCAAGTAAACTACTCGCGTAATCCTTGTCAATTACTGCTGCGACCCCGCGATATTCACCATTACCCACATCAACGACCGGTATGCCGCCACCACCAACCGTGATAACGATTACACCGGCATCAATGAGTGTATTTACCGATTCAAATTCCACAACCTCTTTTGGAAGCGGCGAGGCAACAACTCGGCGCCAGCCACGTCCAGCATCTTCCACAACATTCCAACCCATCTCCTGCTTGCGTCGCATTGCTTCTGCTTCATCCATGAAGCTTCCAATTGGCTTTGTAGGGTTCTGAAAAGCAGGATCATTGCGATCCACTAAAACTTGCGTGATAACCGTAGCAACATTCTTTTTTATCCCTCGTCGATGTAGTTCGTTTTGCAATGTCTGTTGAAGTGCATACCCAATTGCTCCTTGCGTATCAGCCCCGCAGACATCTAAAGGCACCTCATGCATACCTTCCACTTTTGCTGCGATCTCAGAGCGCCGCAAAATAAAACCTACCTGGGGACCATTTCCATGCCCAATAGCAACATCCCAACCAGCTTCAATCATATCTGCAATATGATAGGTGGTTTCCTTCGCCGCTTCATATTGATCTTCGACTGTTTTATGTTGCTCATCCTTAATAAGTGAATTGCCGCCAATTGCTACAACAGCTACTTGTTTTTTATCCATATTTCCTCCGAATTTGAATTGGGTGACAGTCACGTTTCAGATACGGACGTAACCGTCACCCTAATTCCACTTTATCCCATAGTTAACGCCATAACGGCTTTTTGAACATGCAATCGGTTTTCTGCCTCATCATAGACAACCGAATTTGGTCCATCCAGCACACCGTCTGTGACTTCGATATTGCGGTCTGCTGGTAATGGATGCATATAGATCGCATCAGGTTTCGCTAATTTCATTTTCCGTTCATCAGTGATCCAATGCTCATATTTTTTGATGATCTTTGCGCCTTCATCCGGATCCGGTGTATGCACCATCGCACCCCAAGATTTAGCATAGACAATATCTGCGTCTTTAAATGCTTCTTCCATCCCATTCGGGTCACTGATTACCTCAAAAGATGTCCCATACTTGCGGGCCTGTTCGCGGGCTTGATCCATGATTTCGGGCATTAATTTAAATTCTGGTGGATGCGCCAAAACGACATCTAACCCAAAACGGGGCATCTGCAACACCAGTGATTGCGGTACCGACATTGGTTTTTGATAAGAGGCAGCGTACGCCCAAGAAACAACCATTTTCTTTTTCCGCAGGTCACGGCCCTTCTTTTCCACAATGGTCATGAGGTCGGCCAGGATTTGGAAAGGATGGTAAATATCACATTGCATATTTAATACCGGCACACGTGAGTATTTCGCTACCTCATTGAGATACTTGTTTCCAATACCCCAATCGACATGGCGAATTGCGATCCCATCATAATATCTGCCTAAAATCTCACCAATCTCTTTGGGAGTATCGCCATGCGCAATCTGTGTGGAGCGGCTCTCGATGAAAGCCGGATGACCGCCTAATTGCGCCATTCCTGCTTCAAACGAACCACGTGTGCGCGTGCTCGAGAAGAAAAACAGCATCGCCAATACTTTATCCCGCAGGTAAGGATGGGGTTCATTTAAGGCGCGTTTGCGCTTTAAATCAAATGCAACATCCAATACCGTTTCGACTTCTTCCTTACTAAAATCTAAATCACCAATTAAATCTCTGCCATGTAAAAATGTTTGCATAGTCTTTACTCCTTTTTGCTAACTTTTCTAACACCATAAGTTGAGCCGGTTATTATTCCATAGCTCCCAGAACCAGGGCGAGCAAAGCCATGCGCATGACCACGCCGTTAAAAGCTTCCTGCCAATAACGTGACCAACGAGTGATATCCACATCAGTCGGGATTTCATCCATGCGCGGTAAAGAGTGCAGCAAAATAGCGTCTGGTTTCGCTTTGGTAGCTAATAACTCACGCGTGATCTTATAGTTGGCGGGAGTCAGGTCGACACTGCCCGTGCGCTCATCTCTGGATTTTGTGTAATCAGGTTGGACAACCGGTTCAACAAGGATTACATCGGCAGTCGCGATTGCCTGCTCTACATGCTCTGCTTCTTTGTAATCAAGGCTGTATTGTTTCAGGTCTTCTTTGAATTGTTCTGTCAGCCGCATCTCTGGTGGGGCTACAAATGTAATTGGGCAATCAAATTGGGTCAGCGCGTATGCAAGGGAATGCATCGTGCGCATACGCATATCACCCACTGCCAGCCATTTCAGTCCATCAATTCTTCCCTTTTCCCGCAATACGGTATATAAATCTGTCAAAATTTGGGTTGGATGTTCACCCCAGCCATCCCCACCGTTAATAACTGGGATGGATGCCCATTTTGCTGCCTCGTGCGGCGCACCCTGCTGGAAGTGACGCATGACGATGACATCACCATAAAATTCCAACATTTTCACGGTGTCTTTAATTGATTCCTGATAAAAATCTCCCGCACGAGTCATCTTTGGATCAGCAAAACCAACTACATGACCACCCAATCGGTGCATTGCCGCTTCGTGCGCCAAACGGGTTCTCGTTGAGGGTTGATAAAAAGCAGCTACTAAGGTTTTTTCCTTGAGCATATCCGAATTACGACGGCTACGCGCAATCGGCTCTAATTCAGCTGCTACCTCAAATACATGAAAAAATTCATTTCGTTCAAAATCTTTTAGTGACAAAATGTCACGACCCATAAAACTACGCATTTCTTCGCTCCTTTTTAATAATTTTTATATTTTTCTTACTGCCCAACTTTCCGAATTACATGAAATCGGAAATAACCAGGCAGAAAATAACTAAATGAAAAATCAACCACGATGCCTGAAGTCGAGTACAACCAGGCAGTAAACAGCAGTAGCGCATCCCCGCGTTGTATACCAAATATTTTTGCCAATTCTGAATTCGCTTGAACGGAACTGATTTCACAACGAGAAGAATGTAAGGGAGGGTTTCCGCGTTTCAGGAGTAAATCTAACACCGAACCCCGAAATTGTGCGGATAAATCTTCGTCACCAAGGATACCTTCTGGCAAAATATCAATCAAATACGCTACCGCTTTCCCCCCTGTTAGAATTGCACGAGAAACATGTAAGACGTCCTCTCCTTCCGATATGCCTAATTCTTTCACCTCCTGTGGATTTGCTTTTCTTTTTTCAACCTTTAAATCCCCCATCGTTACTTCCAAACCAATCCGTTTCGCTTGTGTCTCGATGCTTTCCAGTACTTCTAATCCGCTCTCGATTACCGCGGGTGGTTGCATAATATAAGTGCCTGAACCTTGCCGTCTCAATAAAAGCCCCTGCGTTTCGAATGCCCGCATTGCCTCGCGTAACGTTGCCCGGGATACACCAAACTGTTTCGCCAACTGCGGTTCAGATGGCAATTTATCGCCCGGTTTCATCTTTGAAATTAAAGCAGACAACTGATCTTGGATTTTTTGTGCAGAAGATACCTTTGTGATCGTTAAATTCATCATGGCATCCTGACTTTATGAGAGAGATAACAACCGATGAGCTGCTTGGTTATGCTGCTCAACCAACATTTTTTCATCTAGATTAACCAGTTGCCCTTCTTTCACGACAGGACGACCAGCTACATAGTTATAATCTACTCGAACTGGAGCACAAAAGACTACTGCTGCCACTGGATCATGCAGGGCGCCACTATATTCTAAATGATCTAGTTTGATAGCTATAAAATCAGCACACTTCCCTGGGCTTAGAGAACCGATATCATCCCGTCCCAACACTGCTGCACCGCCCCGCGTGGCTAACTCTAATGCCTGACGGGCAGTCATCAAAGGCGGGGTCTCTTTCCCTGATAATGAAGCTCCATCCAAGCCAGCTTTCAAACGCGCTACCAACATTGCTTGGCGAACTTCTTCCAGCAGGTTTGAACCATCATTACTCGCCGACCCATCTACACCAAGTCCCACTTTAATGTTCTTTTGCATCATCCGCATAATTGGGGCAATTCCTGATGCAAGTCGCATATTGGAA
The DNA here is from genome assembly GCA_034436035.1 of Anaerolineales bacterium. Classification (GTDB taxonomy): domain Bacteria; phylum Chloroflexota; class Anaerolineae; order Anaerolineales; family UBA4823; genus UBA4823. Next base: position 14,366 of record DAOTVW010000146.1, on the reverse strand, counting down.
GTCGGGCAATGGGCTACCCCGCATCCGCTTTGATGATAAACATCAATCTCTTGCTCATTGACATGAACAGAATGAGCAAACCAAACATCTTCACCTAACCAATCCACTACTCTCATATAATCAACTGGACGATGACCAAATTTCTCGATACAAAACGCCTCTTCATCGATCGTTTCCGCAAGATGAGTGTGCAGGTGTACATGATAATGGCGGGCAAGTTTAGCCGATTCTCGCATTAAATCCCCGCTCACACTGAAAGGGGAACAAGGCGCCAATACAATCTGCAGCATAGATCCCGGCTTTGGATCATGATAGGTTTCAATTAATCGTTGTGAATCTTTTAGGATAAATTCTTCTTCTTCGACAACGCGATCTGGTGGTAAGCCACCCTTGCTCTCCCCCAAACTCATCGAACCTCGTGATGCGTGCAAACGTAACCCCACCTGAGCGGCAGCGTGTATTTCATCATCCAATCGTGAACCATTGGGAAATAAATATAAATGATCGGATGCCGTAGTACAACCAGAAAGCGCCAATTCCGAAAGGGCAGTTTTAGTGGAAACCTGAATATCTTCTGGGGTAAGGTTTGCCCAGATGGGATAGAGCGTTTTCAGCCAGGTGAATAAATTACCATTTTGGGCATTCGGAATAACACGCGTAAGGGTTTGATAAAAATGATGATGGGTGTTAATCAATCCAGGTAACACGATATAACCATCTAAATCAATTACCTCATCTGCTTGCTGGGTTAATTGATCCGTCTTTCCCACTTGTACGATCATGCCGTCTCGAATGAAAAATCCCCCATCGGCGATTTCTCTACGCTGATCGTCCATCGTCACCAATAAGGTCGCATGACGAACTAGGAGTGTTGACATATTACACCTTTTCCTGGAATTTGTCTGACAAATATAGTTTACCAGAAATCAATGTAAATGTCAAATGTCTGACAAATTAATATTTTTTAATCAAGCCAATCCGCCACCATCAACCACATACGCTGACCCAGTAACATAGCTAGCTGCATCAGAAGCCAAGAAGAGCACAACCTGTGCAATTTCAATGGGTTGGGCATAACGGCCCAGGGGACGGTTAGCTGCGTCCGATAAAAACACCGTTTCGTCCAGTTTAAGTTGTTGGGCTTCATTTCGCAACATTGGTGTATCCGTATCCCCCGGACAAACACAATTAATCCGAATATTTTTTGGACCATGATCTATCGCCATCGCCCTGGTCATATTCACAACAGCTCCTTTGGATGCACAATAAGCAACGGCGTTTTCGCCCCCTTTCAAGCCCCATCCTGATGCAGTATTGATGATGGAACCTCTCCCTGCTTTCTCCATAATCGGAATAACATATTTACACATTAAAAAGATGGATTTGACATTGATCGCCATCACACGCTCCCACTCTTCCTCCGTTGTCTCCAGCACATTCGCTCGACGGATAATGCCAGCATTATTGAATAAAATATCCACTCCACCAAAAGTTTGAACCGTTTCTTCTACCGCTTTTTTACATTGATCGGCTTTGGTTACATCACAGTGAATATATTTGGCACTCCCGCCTGCAGAATGGATTTCATTTGCCACTTGAGCACCAGCAGGATCATTAATATCCAGGAGAGCAACTTTAGCTCCTTCGTCTGCAAATAACTGCGCTGTCGCCCTGCCAATTCCAGAAGCACCGCCTGTGATAATTGCAATTTTGTTTTTGAGTATGTTCATGATTTACCTCACCATAAATTGGTTTTTAACTCATTACCCGATAGACGATTTTGTCCCGATAACCGGTAATGACAGAAATATATCCACATAATTTTTGATCGATCTGCGCGTCCCCTGTATCAACGCGGAGTGGTTTCCCCCGCAATCCATTGATCTTACTGATTAAACTGACAACGATGATATCCTTCTTCGATACCTTTTCTAACACACGTGGGCTAAAGGGTTGATTTCCCCGTCCGAATAAAAATCCTTGTCCACCGGTGGGAGTAATAATGACTTTTAGCGTGTTATTTTTTATAACCTCTAGTAATTTTTGTTCGTTGACATCCTTCGCAATTAACGCTTTATTCTTCACTAAATCAATTCCAACTAAAGTTTTTTCGAATCCCAATAATTTTCCTATATAATTGGGGATTGTCCCTGGACCTAGTGCGTAGATGGTTTCACCGTCCATATCCTCGATCACGCTTTGCGCAATCGCTTCAATTTGGTAGCTATCAGGTTCTTGGCTAGGAATTTTTTGATTTTGGATGAGATGGGGGTAAAAAGGAATTTTCATAAACCCATATAATTTGGTGGCTATCACACCATTCCGATAGGAATCTTCATCGAGGTCGATGATTTCTGCTTCCTGGAAGAGCATTTTATTGCGGGTAATAAAGTCCCGCACTAACAATCCCGCGCTTTTTGGACTATAAGCAAAAACCGCTGAAAAAATCTTAACCCCAGCTGGAATGCCAACTACCGGGATTTTATTTTGAATAGCCTGATAGACATCTCGTGCGGTACCATCCCCGCCTGCAAAAAGAATTAAATCTACTCCTTCGAGCAGCATTTTTTGTGCTACTTCAATCGTATCTTGAGCGGTTGTTTTTGGATAAGATTTGAGGGGAATGATTTCGGGTTCAAAGCCTATTTCTTTTGCGGCAAATTCCCCCATTGTAGCCGCAGCAGAGATCAAACTAAATCGATCACGAAAAGGAAAAAGCAAGGCTAAAGTTTCTTTAGCGCGATCCTGTGCATAGGGTTGCGCGCCGAGCGACAAAGCTTGTTTCTGAATTTGCTCACCGTCACTCCCTTTCAAACCAACCCTTCCCCCTAAACCAGCGACTGGATTGATAATTAATCCGATCTTCTTAAAAGGGGAAACTACATCATCCATACGAATAAAACCGTCATTTTATTTGGTCTGCCCTGATTTGCGTTTATAAGCCCGCCAGGTTACTGCCCATGACTGCGGGTCATCAAAACTTTCCTGATGAATACGATGAACAGTGCTGTTATAGGGTGCTCTATGGATAAAGTCGGCATCTCGATAGGCTTCTTCGGCAATATTTTTGATAATGGCAGCATATTCATCTAAATCTTCCTTTGAATACGATTCGGTTGGCTCCAGGGTCATTGGCTCAGGGACAATATAAGGATGGTGACTTGTCCAATAATGGGTACCAAAATCAGCTGCTCGATAACCAATTTCTTCCGAATGAACGCCGGTATCCTCCGATAATTGTTCCCAACTATAACGGATTTGTTCTATTCGTGGATTATCGAGGGAATAAGGAATAGAAACGCCTGGGATTTCAAGTATCTTCTTCATCAAGTAATTATTGTTCAAAACAGCTATCTCGGCTACCTCGCGCAAACCATCTCCGCCGAGACTCATAATCCAGGCGTATGCTTTTAACAAATTTTGCGCCACGCCATAAAAAGGACGTACCTTCCCAATGGACAATGGCCGATCGTAATCGAAATAATATTTCTTCCCATCAAATTCAACTGTTGGAACCGGCAGAAAAGGAGCAAGTTCATTTGTCACTCCGCAAACCCCAGCAGCCGGGCCGCCACAACCATGCGGGGTAGAAAATGTTTTATGCAGGTTAAAATGGCACAAATCAAATCCCGCATCACGCGCCCGCGTTATCCCCAATATTCCATTTGCATTTGCCTGATCATAAGAACATAATCCCCCGGCTTCATGGACAACTTTTACAAATTGGTCTATTTGCGGGTTAAATATTCCCGTGTCTTCTGGATTGGTTATCAAAAGAGCGGCGGTCCTCTCTGAAACAGCTTCTTTCAAAGCGTCTAAATCAGGATAACCATTTTCATCCGGATAAAGCGTGATCACTTTATATCCAGCTGTTTTGGCGCAAGCAGCATTAGAAGGATGAGAAAATATCGTTGTGATCACCTCATCTCGCTGCGAATTTCCATGGTACGCATGGTAAGCTCTTATCATTGCTACATTTGTGTATATCGCTGCAGACCCCGCACCTGGTTGAAGTGTAAAGCGATCCATTCCGGAAATTTCCTTGAAGATCTCTTCTAATCGATACATGATCTCCAAAATTCCCTGGACTGAATTCTCATCTTGTAAAGGATGTAGATCTTGGATCTTCGTCGAACGGCTGAGTTGATCATTCACCTTTGGACTATATTTCATCGTACAAGTGCCTTGACCAACGTCTATATTCAAATCTACCCCTAAGTTCTCTTGAGAGAGTCGCACATAATGTCTGAGGACATGGATTTGGGATAGCTCAGGTAATTGCGGTGGGATACTACGGCGTAAGTTTTTGGGTAAAGTTTGCAGGACATCCCCAACACGATTTTTTATTCCTTCTTCTACCGCTGGCGGTATGACGCCGCGCTGGCCGGGCTGACTAAGCTCAAAAATAATTGGTTCATCCCAACGTGCCTGGTGAAAACGACGAAGTTTTGGCTTAGGTTGGATTACCTCAATCATGGATGACCTCCGCTAATGTCGAAACAAGTAAATCAATATCTTTTTGGTTATGGTTCTCAGTTACGCAAAATAAAATGGCTTGACCCAGGTTGGAGAATTCACGACTGAGATCCTTTCCACCAAATATATCCCTTTGCAGTAATTTTTCTAAGATGGTCTGGGTACTCTTACCGGTCTGATCAAAATTAACCACAAACTCATTGAAATGCGGGATGGAATAAAAGGGGATTTTTACTCCTTTTATTTCGCCAATCTTTTCAATTGCATAACGCGTGCGTTGCATAATACCTTCCCCTAACTCCATCATCCCTCTCGGACCCATTAAGGCTAAATAAACCCCCGCGGTGATACCCCACAAGGCTGCTGCGGTGCCAACCCACTCTTTGCCTTCTTCTCGTTTCGCAAAAGAAGTCCGTTCATACGCTACATCTCCAAAACCATATTCACCAGCTACATCGGTTGCGGCAACCCCAAATAATCGTGATGGAAATTCCATTACAAAACGAGGATCATCTTGAGTGGCGATGAAACCACCATGGCCGCCACCATAATACATGTGAATACCCAATGGCTGAATATCACCACATACAATATCAGCCCCATATTCAACGGGAGGATTGATCACCCCTAAACTAATCGGATTCACCGACACAACCGATAACGCATCAAATTGATGGGCAATGGCGGATATTTCTTCCCCATTAATCTCGAGTGTTCCAAAATAATTGGGATTTTCAAAATAAATGCAGGCACAATCTCTAGAGATAAGAGAACTTAAAATTTCTACATTGATTAATCCAGTGGATTCAATAAAAGGTACTTGAACTACTTCTATATCTGGCTGCACATAATCCATTATTTTGGATAATTTGTCTTTTCCGATCACACCTGCAAGGATTACTTTATTTCTACCAGTAATTCTGCAAGCCATCCGAATCGCAGTCGCCGACGCTTGAAAGCCATCATAGGTCGGCACATTGACAACATCCATATTGAGTAATTCGCCCATCATACTTTCATATTCAAACAAAGCTTGAAAACGGCCATGATCTTCGTATGGTTCACCGGCGTAGGCAGTTAAGAATTCTCCACGCGAGTTGATTTCATCGCAAATAGCCGGAACATAATGTTGATAACAACCCGCGCCTAAAAAGCTCAACCGTTCGCGCGCAGATATATTTTTTGATAACAACCCTTCGATATGGCGTACTAGCTCATACTCTGAGCGGAAGGGTTGAGGAAGTTTAAGGGGACGATTAAGCCTTAAATGTTCTGGTATCGAACGGTACAATTCTTCGATATTACTTACACCGATTTCCTCCAGCATTTTTTGCTTGATTTCCGGCACAGAATTGGGAATATATGGATGAACAAATGAGGTTTGATGCATACGCCCAACCTTTCTAAAATAAAAATCAGGGATAGTTACTTGTATTATAAACAAATATCCTCTTGTATTCCCTTGTTTAGAACGGATAATTCGTAGTTAAACAAAAATGGGTCGCATTATCTGCGACCCTAACTGGAACATTGAAAAAGATTAAGGATTCTGAATTTGAGCAGCACGCAAGGTGTTTTTCATTAACATTGCAATCGTCATTGGACCAACGCCGCCTGGGACGGGAGTAATCCACCCCGCTACTTCTTTCGCTTCTTCATAATTGACATCCCCCACCAAACGATAACCTTTTTCCTTAGTTGGATCAGGTTTACTATTAATGCCTACATCAATGACAGCAGCACCTGGTTTAATCCAATCACCGCGTACCATTTCTGCCTTTCCGATCGCAGCAATTAATATATCGGCCTGGCGCACGACACCGGGTAAATCGCGTGTCTTGGAGTGACAAACTGTCACGGTTGCGTTCTTACCAATCAGTAATAGAGCCGCTGGCATACCCACAATATTGGAGCGGCCCAAAACAACTGCATTAGCGCCTTCGATTTGAACGCCTGATTGTTCTAACAAATAAATGCAGCCAAATGGTGTGCAGGGAATAAAGAGTGGCTCGCGTCCTTTCTGAGCCAGACGGCCAATGTTCACGGGATGAAAGCCATCCACATCCTTTTCAATCGCGATGGATTGCAAAACTCTTTCATCATTAAGATGAGATGGCAAGGGGAGTTGTACCAGGATGCCATTTATCTTTGGATCTGCGCTGAGTTTTTTAACCAAATCTTCGACTTCTTCCTGGGTTGCGTCAGCTGGTAAGTGATGGCCATAGGATTCTATGCCCAACTCTGCACAAGCTTTTTGTTTGGAGCGCACATAGGTAGCCGAATCTACCCTATCGCCGACTAATACAGTTGCTAATCCTGGGCGCGGTTTTCCCGCCGCAACCATTTTGGCAACTTCTTCTGCCACTTCTTTACGAACTTTTTCAGCAATCGCTTTTCCATCAATTATTTGAGCGGTCATATAATTCTCCTTTAGGTGTATTTTCCCTTTACGGACTCAATCTTCCTTATAGGTAATTATCCCCAACTTTATGAGTTTTTGCAATGGACAAATGTCACTACATATTGATAAATCAATCTTGCTAATATATAATGAACAAATAAGATTTGATTGGAGAGAATTTTATGACTGAGCTTGAAAATAACAACGCAACTGATTTTATTCGTGCATTAATCCGCAGAGATATTGAAACAAACCGATTTGGGGGACGCGTTCATACCCGTTTTCCGCCTGAGCCAAATGGGTATTTACACATTGGCCATGCAAAATCGATCGTGCTGAATTTCGGAATCGCCGAAGAATTTAATGGTTTGTGCAATTTGAGGTTTGATGATACAAATCCCAGTAAAGAGGATACGGAATATATTGAATCCATCATCGAAGATGTGCACTGGTTAGGGTATGACTGGGGAGACCGTTTGTTTCACGCGTCGGATTATTTCGATCAACTATACGATTATGCAGTGGAATTAATCAAAATGGGGAAAGCCTATGTGGACGATCTCTCTCCGGAAGAATTGAGGCAACAAAGAGGCACCTTAACCGAACCAGGAGTTGAAAGCCCTTATCGGAACCGTTCCGTGGAAGAAAATTTGGATTTATTCCAAAGAATGCGAGCTGGCGAGTTTCCTGATGGGTCTCGCACGTTACGAGCAAAAATCGATATGAAATCCCCCAACCTGAACATGCGCGATCCAGTCATGTATCGCATCAAAAAGGAAAGCCACCCGCATACGGGAGATAAATGGTGCATCTACCCGATGTACGACTACACGCATTGCATTTCCGATTCCATTGAACGAATCACCCATTCTATCTGCACCCTCGAATTTGAAGACCATCGCCCTTTATATGATTGGTTCCTCGACCAATTAAATCTTTATCATCCCCAGCAAATCGAGTTCGCCCGCCTGAATTTGTCTTATACCGTGATGAGTAAAAGGAAACTCCTCCAACTCGTTAAGGAGGGGTATGTTTCCGGTTGGGATGATCCCCGTATGCCAACAATTTCCGGTTTGCGCCGCCGCGGTGTGACCCCAGAGGCAATCCGCACTTTCTGTGAACGCATTGGGGTTGCCAAAAACGACAGCACAGTTGACATCGCGCTACTGGAATATTGTATCCGGGAAGACCTCAATAAAAGGGTACCGCGCGTAATGGGCGTGATCAATCCCATTAAAGTGACCTTAATCAATTATCCCGAGGATCAAGTCGAATACATGGAATGTATCAACAATCCAGAAGATGAAAGCATGGGAAACCGATTGGTCCCGTTCTGTCGCGACTTATATATCGATCGGGATGATTTCCGTGAAGACCCGCCACCTAAATATTACCGCTTAGCGCCCGGGCGTGAAGTGCGCTTACGTTACGGATATTTCATCAAATGCGAGGAAGTAATCAAAGATGAAAATGGCGACATTGTCGAATTGCGTTGTACCTACGACCCACAAACACGGGGCGGCTTCGCCCCCGATGGACGGAAAGTTCAAGCAACCATTCATTGGGTCTCTGCTCGTCACGCCGTCAATGCAGAAGTTCGCCTCTATGATCGCTTATTCAATGTCCCTAATCCATTAGGGGAAGATGAGAATGTTCCGTTCACCGAATTCATAAATCCAAATTCGCTTACAATTATTACAGATTGTAAAGTGGAACCAAGTGTTGCCTCAGCAAAACCTGGCGACCGCTTTCAACTGGAGCGAGTTGGGTATTTTTGCTTAGACAACAAGGATTCCCGCCCTGACCATTTGGTGCTCAATCGCACCGTCACGCTCAAAGATACCTGGGCAAAAATTGAGGCATCTCTTAATAAAAAATAAGGAGTTTAAAATGGCAAAAAATATATTTAGCAAAATAAAACCACTCTATCTTGGACTGTTGGTACTACTTCTCCTCACCCAAGTGGCAGCCGCACCCCTTGCAAAACCGGCTAACAGTCCCTTATCACCAGCGATTGTATCCAAGCAAGCTAATCTCAATGATGGCGGTGTCGATCTAAAAAATTGGTGGTTACACAATTTCACCATTATCTTCTCGCCGTATTCCTGCCATGCTGGTGTAGCAGGATGTTTAGCTAACCCGGATTACCATGTCACCTCTTGGTTATTGAGCCAATCAAGCGTCAAGATTGAGAAGAGTTGGTCAAACCCTGCCCTCACCTTTTGGACAAAACACTATTCCCGCAGTTACGTTACCTTTTGTTATGTGGAAGTCCAGGTGGATGGAAAAGCTAATTGGGATCGTCTAAAAGCCTTCACCGGTACAAAAGATTGGTATAAGGTATCCGTTGATTTGAAAAACTATAGCGGTGAAAGTATTAAAGTCAAGTTTTACTGTGAACCGAATCGCGGTTTTGGTTACTCTGATCGATTATCCAATTACTTCAATAAACAAATACTCTACATTCAGGATGTAAAGATTGTTCCCGATTCAACGGTTCAATAAAATTATCCACTCCTCCCCGAATTAGCAAAAGAGGCGGTATTGATTGCCGCCTCTTTTCACTGGGGGTCGAGGATTCGAACCTCGGCATACGGATCCAGAGTCCGCTGTCCTACCACTAGACGAACCCCCATCTAAACTTGATTTTACCATGCAGCGATTCATTCGTCAAACTTCACTCGAGTTTGCGCAGATATTCCAATGCCTGTTCAATGCGCTTTAATACCGTCTCTTTGCCAATAATATCCATACATTCGAAAAGCGGAGGGCTCACAGATTGCCCTGTAACGGCAATTCGCAAAATTCCAAATAATTGTCCTGCTTTGATATTCAATTCATCAGCCAATGCACGGAGCTTCTCTTCGGCTGTTTCGGCGTTGATTCGCTCAAGCGGTTGAAGGATCTGATATGCTTTTTCCAGGGCATAACGTGATTCCGCAATACTCATATTTTTGCCAATCAATTCCTGGGGGTTAATTTCTAATTCTTCCTTGAAGAAGAAACCAGCCATCTGTATAGCATCATCGAGCGTGACCAAGCGTTCACGAATAATGGGAATGATCTTGAGTAATTTATCATCATCCACTTCAAAGCCAGCTCGCACGAGAAATGGTTTAACTCTTTGCGCCAGATCATCGGGCGCTAGATGGCGGATGTGTAACCCATTGAAATAATCGAATTTCGTAAAATTGATGGCAGCCGGGGAGGGATTAAGATGATCTAAACTGAACTTTTCCACCAAATCTTGTAAGGTAAAGAATTCGGTATGGTCATCGTAACTCCAGCCCATTAATGCAATCCAATTAACCACCGCTTCAGGAATATAACCCAATTGCTCTAAATCTTTGATAAATATCGAATAACCATCTTGAATTAATTGGGCTGATTCACGCTTTGACATCTTTCCTTTCCCACTTGGTTTCAGAAATACCGAGAGGTGGACAAAGATGGGTTCTTGCCAGCCAAAAGCGCGAATGATATGACCATGCAATGGAAAGGTGGAAAGCCATTCTGAACTGCGCAAAACATGAGTTATTTTCATGAGATGGTCATCGACCATTGCAGCGAGATGATAGAGTGCCCAACCATCGGATTTAACGAGAATGTAATCATCAATGAGCCGGTTCTCAACGGTAATATCTCCTCTCAAATAATCATGGACGGTTATACTCCCTTCACGCGGGGTTTTGAAACGAATCACGTGTGTTTCGCCATTTCGGACGCGGCGGAGTGCGTCTTCATGGGTAAGATTTCGACAGGTACCATCGTATAGCAAAGGTTGTTTGAGCCGCATCTGTTCTGCTCGCATGGCTTTCAATCGCTCAGGAGTACAAAAGCAGTAATAGGCTTTGTCCTGTTCAATTAGCTGGCGTGCATATTCAAGATAAATCTCTTTCCTTTCTGATTGCCGGTAAGGTCCAAAGGGGCCTCCTACATCCGGTCCTTCATCCCAATCCAAACCCAACCAATGCAAACTATCCACTAATTCTTGCTCTGCTTCCGGTACATATCGTTTTTGATCGGTATCTTCAATGCGCAATATAAATTGACCACCGGTCTGACGAGCTAATAGATAATTGTATAAAGCCGTGCGTCCGCTACCAAGATGGGTTCTCCCTGTAGGTGATGGAGCAAAACGAACTCGAACGGGAGCGAGTTTTTCACTCATAAACTAGAATCTCCTTTATCGTGATTTTTAGGTTGAAAATTCCAATGATTTTTGCCGCAGAGCTACGCTTTCAACCAAACCAATACCCAGCAAGATAGAAAGCAAAGAGCTCCCGCCATAACTCACAAAAGGCAAAGTCAATCCGGTGGCTGGCATCAAGTTTAAATTCACACCAATATTGACAATTGCCTGAAATGCGATCGTAGTAGCCACTCCATACGCAAGCAAAGCGCCAAATGAATCACGGGCTTTACGAGCTACTTGCAGGCAGCGAATGATCACAAAAATTAATAACGCCAGTAACAATACTGTACCAATTAATCCAAATTCTTCTGCAATGGCAGAAAAAATAAAATCAGAATGGCGGACTTTCAAGAAACGTAGTTGAACTTGACTGCCATGACCATAGCCCTGTCCAAACCAACCGCCTGAACCAATGCTAATCAATGCTTGTTGTAAATTGTATATATCCCCGTGACGGGCAGCTGGGTCGGGGAAGAGAAAGTTAATAATTCGTTTTTTCTGGTAGTCAGCCAGGAAAGGGAAACCAACGATTGGTGCAATGATTCCGGCAGCACCAAACATCAACAAATGTTTGATGCTCAACCCGCTTGCCCAGAGTAACACAAACCAAATTACAAGGATTACAATGGATGTGCTCAGGTTGGGTTGTAATAAAATCCAGATCACAATGCCCATTGTCAGGATAAAACTCCGGAAAACCGTCTTCAAACTATGGATACTGTCCTGGTTTTTTGAAAAAAAATCCGCCAGCACAATAATCATCACGATTTTAGCTAGCTCGGATGGCTGAATCAAAATCACACCCGTATCAAACCAACGCGCTGATCCGAACAATACCGCGCCTGCGGTAAACAAGACCCCTAATAATATCCACATTCCAACATATAAAGTTCGGCTCATCGAAGCCCAAAGGTGATAATCAATGGAAGCGGTGACAATGACGACCACAAAACCGGCTATTGCAAATATCAATTGCCTCCCGACTAAGTTTAACTGCTGCAATTCGATATTACCCGCCACAGCCGAACGGATCATCGTAATACCAAAAATGGTCAGTACTGCCACTGCACCAAGCAACCAAAAATCAAAATATCTCCAATTTACCGCACGCATGAAATCTATCCCATTCTTCTCTTTGCAGCTGCTTTGATCGGAATATCCGCAATCAAACGCTGCTCTCGTCCTTCCTGCGCAATTTCCACGCGCATCCCCTGTGCATCAATATTTACATGGCGCGAAATTACTTCGATTAATTCATCTTTTAGCTGTTCTAAAGCCTGCGGACTGAGATTGGAACGGTCATGAACCAATACCAGTTTCATTCGCTCCTTTGCTTGGTAGGCGGATTTTGGTTCACGGCTCAGCAAACGATCAAAGAAACCTGCCATCTTACCCGCCTCCTTTTCGGAACATTCGACTTAATTGATTGAAAAATCCAGCAGACTCTTCTATGGGGATAAAAGGGACTTTCTCACCCAACAATCTTTGCCCGATATTCCTGAAAGCCTGCCCTGCCCGACTTTTGCCATCCATCACCACCGGCACCCCTCGATTTGTGCTGGTGATAACCGATTCATCTTCGGGTATCAAACCCAATAACTCTACTGCCAGTAATTCCAAGACATCATCTGGAGAAAGCATATCCCCTTTTTTAACCATATCGGGCTTAATTCGATTAATAATCAACTGGGCAGGCCCTTTTTCTTCTGCTTCAATCAAGCCGATTATGCGGTCTGCATCCCGAACCGCAGATACTTCCGGGTTTGTGACAACCACGATAATATCCGCTGCTGCAATTGCATTACGGAAACCACGCTCAATCCCAGCAGGTGAATCGATCAAAATCCAATCATAATCTGGCTTTATTTCATCACATAAACGTACCATGTCGCTGGGAGAGACCGCGCTTTTATCCCGAGTCTGGGCTGCGGGAATGAGATACAACTCGGGTAATCGTTTATCGCGGATCATTGCCTGTCGTAAACGACAGCGCCCTTCAATGATATCAACCAAATCATAAACAATGCGATTTTCTAAACCTAATACTACATCCAGGTTACGTAACCCAATGTCTGCATCAATGCATACCACTTTATAATTCTGGAGAGCTAATGCCGCAGCAATATTAGCCGTAGCAGTCGTTTTACCGACTCCACCTTTTCCTGAAGTAACTGTAACAACTTTAGCGGGCATAAAACAATTTATCCTTTATAATTCCAAATTTCCGCAACCACTTTACCGTCACGGATACATGCCACCTCTGGTTGTGGTTTCCCATGCCTTTTCGGAGTAATCGCAATTTGTTCGGCTATACGTAACTGGGTAGGTTGTAAATCTAACGCACATACTACTGCAGATTCATCTCCCAAAGCCCCGGCATGCACTAACCCACGCAATTTTCCCCAAACCAAAACACTCCCACTGGCAATAATTTCCGCTCCGGGATTCACATCTCCAAAGATGACCACATGTCCATCGTACTCGATGTGATAACCAGAGCGTAAAGTTTTGTTGAAGTAAATGGCTGTCTCTCCCTGATGATAAATCGGTTCTAATTCAGTCATTTCATTTTTCTCGGGACGATTAATGCGGGTAGCTAATCCCAACAATTGGGCAGATTTCTGGGTTATGGAGTTTTCACCCAGCACTGCCCATAGGGTTAGATCATATTGACTTAATTCATCTTTTAACGCCAATAATTGATCACTGGTTATTTCTACCTCAGCGGCATTTAACACCACCTTCGCTCCCCGCCAAAATTCTTGCCGTTCCTTTACCAAAGCAACCAGTGCCTGATAATTTGTCTCCCAATTTTGATCGCCAAGATGAAATAAAATCCCTTCGCGAATACCCTTGACTGTAACCGTTTTCACCATCACTAATCCATTTCTTAGTGAATTACGTACTTTTTTACTGATGAAATTATAACCGATACTAAGGCCCAGCAAGTTGGTTATCTATCTGTTTTAGTTCGAAATACGCTTGTAAAACCTGATGGACAATCGGTGCAGCAACGCTCGCCCCTTCCCCGCCATTGTATACAAATGCCACAACTGCGATTTCAGGGTTATCATACGGAGCGTAAGCAACAGTCCATGCATGAGAGGGCCAGTTACCAGGGATGCATAAATTCTTCGCATTGGCATATTTATCACAATATTCCGCTGTTCCTGTTTTACCTGCAGCAGCAATGGTAAAGTTCGCAAATTCTTTCTTCAATGTACCTGCAGTCACTACACGCCGCATTCCTTCTTGCACCTTCTTCACGACCCAGGGCTGGACTGTTTTCGTTCT
>DAOTVW010000145.1:0-16921 GCA_034436035.1 Anaerolineales bacterium | reverse complement strand
CATGTTCATCCGCGTTCAAGCATAGGACGCGGACAAGCACGGATTTACACGGATGAATATATCAATTTTCCGCGTACCTCCGCGTTCATCCGCGTCCGAATATAGGACGCGGACAAGCACAGATTTACACGGATAAATATATAAAATTTCCGCGTTTATCTGTGTCCATCCGCGTCCCATAATTTTTTATCCTATCAGCGTCCCTCCGCGTTTATCCGCGTCCTATTTTTATCCCATCCGCGTTCCTCCGCGTTTATCCGCGTCCTATTTTTATCCCATCCGCGTCCCTCCGCGTTCATCCGCGTCCTATAATTTTTTTATCCCATCCGCGTCCCTCCGCGTTCATCCGCGTCCTATTTTTATCCCATCCGCGTTCCTCCGCGTTCATCCGCGTCCCATAATTTTTATACCCCTTATTCACCAAATCTACCGTGGAGCCTCCAAACCATGCGCTTCCAATAAATCAGTATCTTGCAGCAAGCGCTCGGTTTCTGCGTCCGCAACTATTTCCCCGTTATCCATAATCACCATACGGGGAAAGATTTCGCGCACCATATACATATCATGGGTCGAAACCAGCATTGTCATCGGCAAGTCCCTTAAAAATTCAATCAAACTACGGCGGGAACGCGGATCTAAACCAGAGGTGGGTTCATCTAATGCCAGCACTTCTAGCTTCATCGAAAGTACTGTAGCGATAGCAATGCGCTTCTTCTCCCCGAGGCTTAAATGGTGTGAAATCCGCCGGATATAATCCTGCATACCGACCACACTTAAAGCATCCCTCACTCGGCGGTCAACCTCATCCAATGGCAATCCTTGATAGAGAGGTCCATAAGCGACATCCTCGTAAACCGTGGGAGAAAACAGTTGATCCTCAGGGGTCTGAAAGACCAAACCGACCATCGCCCGTACTTTTACGAGATTTTTTGAGTCATTCACAGACAAGCCACAAACCTTAATTTCCCCATCTCCCTTTAATATCCCATTGAGATGAAGCAACAACGTAGATTTTCCCGCTCCATTTGGTCCAACCAAAGCTACTTTTTCATCCGGTGCGATGAACAAATTGACATTTTTCAAAGCCTGATGTCCATCAGGATAACGATACGAAAGGTTTTTTATTTCAACCGAATGATGCATAAAATTCACCCGATAGAACGAATAAAACTGCCCATGATTAGAATGAGCAAGTACAGGAATAATCCCAAAACCACAACAACCGTATTTGTCTTTTTCCAGGCTGGCAGAGGTAGAGAACGTACCTCACCATCATATCCGCGGGCGACCATCGCCAAATAAACTCGATCTGCTCGTTCAAATCCACGTAAAAATAAACTACCCGCCATACCGCCGGTGAGTTTCGCTCTCCATGTCAACGAACGACCGCTACGATAACCATCTACTTCACTACTGCGGGCAGCACGTGCCCGCATTAACCGTAATGCTTCATCTGCAAAAACAAACAAATAGCGCCACATTAAGCCAAACACTGCCACCAATAAACGCGGCACACCCACCGCCCGCATCGCCAAGAGAATATCCGGAAAGGTTGTACTAACCGCTAAAAGTATGGCAGCCTGAACCGAGATCCATGATTTCAAAGCAACGCTGATTAATCGTGCTAGTCCTTCAGCAGAAATAACCAGCGTCAGACCATCCAATTGAAATTGAGCCAACACCCTCCCATGCGTCGTAAAAGGGAGTGGGAGGGCAGCAAGGATAAACGGTATAGAAAATAAAGCCCGGCTAAAATAATAGCGTAAACTCACTTCACTCAAAATCTCAGCTGAGATTAAGAGGGCATATAAAATAAGATAACCTGCCCAAACTCCCACAGGCATGAGCGAGGTGGTGAGGATGAACCCAACCACCAAGATTAATTTCACCCGCGCATCCAGCGAATGGATTAAGCTCGGAAGCGGATGATAGGGATCAAGAAAATGGATGTGCATCTTTAAATAACCTACAGAGCAGAAAATGGTTCTACTCTGTAGGACAAAGCCAGGTTGAGATTATGCATGCGTTCGTCTGTGTCGCCAATACCCCACACCTAAAGCCACAGCAAAGACAAGCAAAGTGCCAAAAATACCGGCAATAATGGTGGCTAAGGCTTGATTGGAGATGCCAGGAAAGACATAATCAGGGATAATGGTATAGAACGGACCCTTCGCTGCTTCTAAGAAACCATGTTGCTCAGCCACCCATTCTAACCCATCAGGATAAGCAGATGCCAGCGGAGACAATATCGCCAGACCAATCGCCAGCAATAGTCCTACCACCCAAACCAATTTTCCTTGAGTCGCAGCGGATTCGCCATGAGTGAGCAGATCACGGCGGGTAGAATAGATAAAAGCCAGGGCGCCAACGGTGATTAACCCTTCCCCAATCCCGATAAGAGCATGAATACCGCCCATCGCTGGGACAGAGATATTTGCGGGAGAAGTGCCCGAGATTGCCAGTTGTAAGGCGCAAGACAATGCAGCAATTTCAATCGACAGCCAGGCTGCCACGAAACCGCCCACAAAAATCCCCCAATTTTTTCCACCCGCCAGCCGGTAAATCGTGCGATATACCATATAGGATACAGCTACACCCACAACCGCCATATTAAACAAGTTCGCACCAAGAGCGAGCAACCCTCCATCTTGGAAGATCAAAGCTTGGATGCTGACCACGCTGGTGAGGACTAAAATGGCTGGCCAAGGTCCCAAGAGTATCGTTGCAATGGCTGCGCCTAGCAGATGTCCCGATGTGCCGCCTGCAACCGTGAAATTTAACATTTGCCCAGCAAAAATCGCAGCTGCTAAAACGCCCATCAGAGGCACTTGGCGCTCCCCTAACTCCTGGCTAACGCGTTTCAACGCATAGCCGATTACAATAACACTGATAACCCAAAAAACGACAGCAACAGCGGTGGATAAAAATCCATCTGGAATATGCATAGCTACATGAGATGCTAACATCAAAACCTCCTTTTAAGATAAATGATGATTTTTATCAAGGCAATTCTTGCATACCCCGCTAAGGGCAATATGCTCATAATCGGCTTTGAAGCCGGTTGTAGCTTCGATTTGTTGAATTAAGGGGATAAGTAAATCAGCATCTGCTTGGTAATTATTTCCGCAAATACGGCAAGTTAAGTGAAGGTGGGTACCATGTTTTTCGGTGGCATACATTAGTTTGCCATCCGCAGCCACAAATCGGGTTGCGAATCCATTTTCAACCAGTAAATCTAAGGTGCGATAGACGGTTGCTAAGTTGATAGCTTTACTGCGCTGAATGACCTTTTGATAAATATCTTCAGCTGACATATGCACATCCCCATGAGCCAGCGTTTCAATAATCATTTCCCGCTGTGGGGTGATGCGATAACCATGATTTCGTAAGGCTTGGATATAAGTATGGCAGTGTGTCATTGCAAGTTTCCGCTATTGCAATTATTTGCAATAATATTGTAGCGGAAATCACACAATTAAGCAATGACAATTGTAACAAAAGTTGAAGGATATTGATACCATTTACAAAAAGCCCGGCTATTTATGCCGGGCTTCTTTTGTTCTTTCAGCAATTGAAGATTAAGCAATTTCGAGGTAGCGTTCAATCTCCCAATCGGTAACCTTCATGCGTGATTCTTCAACCTCAGACCATTTGGCACGCGTGAAGGCGTCGTAGGTATTTGGACCGAGCGCCGCTTGTAACACTTTATCTTTCTCCAGTTCACGTAATGCCTCCGATAACGAACCGGGCAATTCCGCAATCTTCATCTTTGCCCGTTCTTCGGGGGTCAGGTGATAGACATTCACATTATTCAACGGTTTTGGACAGGGCAAGTTGTTGTCAATTCCATCCAGTGCTGCACCGATCATCACCGCAAATGCCAGGTAGGGATTTGCAGCCGGATCTGGACAGCGTAACTCAGCCCGAATAGATTTCTCACGTCCCTCAGTATATTGAGGAATGCGGATTAAAGCAGAACGATTGATCTGCGCCCAACCAACATAAACCGGTGCCTCGTAGCCGGGGACTAAACGCTTGTAGGAATTAACTGTCGGCGCAACTACTGCTGACAAAGCCCGCGCATGTTTTAATTGCCCAGCGATAAAGCCCAGCGCAATGGGGGAAAGATGATATTCATGAGTGGGATCATTGAATAAATTTTTACCGTCTTTGGTAAACAAAGATTGGTGACAATGCATACCAGAACCATTGATGCCAAAGATAGGCTTCGGCATAAATGAGGCAATTAAACCATGTTGTGCGGCGATTGCCTTGACAGTGTATTTCAATGTGAGTACATTGTCGGCTGTTTTCAACGCATCGGCGTATTGAAAATCGATCTCATGCTGCCCTAAAGCCACCTCATGATGCCCCATCTCGATCTCTAATCCCATTCCAGAGAGCGCTTCCATTAATTCCGTGCGCACTACTACCGCTTCATCATTAGCGGAGAAATCAAAATAGCTCCCGACATCATGGGGAACGGGATGGACGGATTCAGAACCGTTACGGCGGAAAAGGAAGAATTCCGGCTCAGGTCCCACATTATAGACCCAGCCACGTTGATCAATTTTTTCCAGCATGGTCTTTAATGTACCGCGCGGGTCACCCTCGAAAGGGCTGCCATCCGGAGTGTAAATATCACAGAAGAAACGTGCTCGCCGGAATTCTTGCGGAGTCCAGGGTAAAACCGCATAGGTATCTGGGTCCAACACCAAACGCATATCACTTTCCTGAATGCGGGCAAAGCCTTCCACAGATGAGCCATCAAACCACACTCCCTCATCCAATGCTTGTTGCAATCGTTTGACCGGAATATCGACCGATTTGACTGACCCGGTCACATCGGTAAACTGAAGGGAGATAAATTTCACGTTATCTTCTTTGGCTTGTTTAACTAATTCAGGTGTATTCATTTTGATTCTCCATTAGATGATTTTGTTGTAGAAGCCTCTGCCTTTGCCGGTTCAGTTTTCTGACCGTTTTTGTCACCATCTTTCTCTGCTGCATGGGTACTCCTTCCCGCACCAGAGGGAGAGCGATGATCAGTAGCGTAGAACCCTGATCCTTTAAAGACAATTCCCACAGGCGTATAAACTTTCCGCAGTGCATTTTTTTTACATTCAGGACAACGCACTAATGGCGGATCACTGAATCGTTGTTGCTGTTCAAATTGAATTCCGCAATTTTCACACCGATAGGTATAGATTGGCATAGTTCACCTCTCTTTTAAGACGTACATAAGCTAAAATTTTATTATAATTCATTCAATTAAATAAAACAATATTTCCTATATTTTTTCTTACAAAATTTCTTTGACATTTCCCCATCCAAGGGGTATAATCTAAATTCGCGGTAAAAACCGCCTTTTTGTTTGTAATTTCCCACCAAATTGGTGGATGAATAATCTTTATAAATACTGGAGAGTGGCGCTATGGAAACGAACGTAATAGCAGCCGCGGAAACTGCACAACCGATCGCTTTAGAAGACATCAAACGAAAGACCCATTTCAGTGGAGTTGTCAAGAAAATCACACTGGCGGGCGCAATCGTAGATATTGGATTAGCTGTTCCAGGGGTAGTGCATATTTCCCAATTACAAGAAGGTCCTACCAACCGAGTCGAAGATGTGGTGCATGTTGGACAAACTGTAGATGTTTGGGTTCGCCGGGTTGATCCGAAGAAGAAACGCATCGAATTGACCATGATCAAACCCCTCGATTTAGAGTGGCGCGAAATTACGCCTGGTATGGTGGTAAAAGGCAAAGTTTCCCGTTTGGAAAAATTTGGTGCTTTTGTCGAGATCGGCGCCGAACGTCCCGGCTTGGTGCATATCAGCGAAATGACTCATGGCTATATCAAATCCCCTGCTGATTTGGTTAAAGAAGGGGATGAGGTCGAGGTACAAGTTTTGGCAGTTAATCGCCGCAAGAAACAAATCAAGCTTTCCATGAAAGCCCTTGAGGAAATCCCGCAGCCCGTTGAAAAGCCAGCCAAGCCAGCTGCACATCAAGAAACCGTGAAAGAACCACCGGCACAGCCTCAAGTGGAAGAAGATCCCACTGCTATGGCGATGGCATTGCGAGAAGCAATGGAACGCTCCAATGTTAAGCTGGAAGGATTGATCCGCTCGAGTAAACGCAGAAAAAAATCGAACAGCAATCAGCTTGAGCATATTTACGAACGTACGCTGCAAAACAAACGTAAATAAACGTATTCTGCAAAGCAAAGAAAAGCGTGGGACATTGCCCCACGCTTTTCTTATTGTGGCATTATGCTTCGCGGAATTCTCCTTCGACCACATCACCTTCACCCATTCCCGATGAACCATGGCCATTGCTACCTGGTTCAGCGGAAGCGGATTGCGTCTGGTGTGCGTAAAGCTGTTGGCTGAGTGCGTGGAAGGCATTTTGCAGCTCATCGCTGAGGCGTTTGATCCGCTCGATGTCATCGCCTTTGATCGCTGTGCGCAGATCATTGATCTTTTGTTGGATCGAGTCACGCTCCGCCATTGGTACCTTATCGCCGAGTTCTTTCAAAGTCTTTTCGGTTTGATAAGCAAGGTTATCAGCGGTGTTACGCGCCTCTACCAATTCACGACGACGACGGTCTTCGGCTTCATGCTCCCTCGCCTCACGCACCATGCGGTCAATGTCATTCTTGTTAAGGTTCGTTGAAGCGGTGATGGTCACCTTTTGTTCCTTACCAGTCGCCTTATCGCGGGCGGTCACATTGAGGATACCATTCGCGTCGATATCGAAAGTAACCTCAATCTGTGGAACACCTCGTGGCGCTGGCGGAATACCTTCCAAGCGGAAGCGACCCAAGCTCATATTGTCTGCTGCCATAGGACGCTCACCCTGCAAAACATGGATGTCCACAGCAGTTTGATTGTCCTCGGCGGTTGAGAACACCTCACTGCGCCGCACTGGAATGGTCGTGTTGCGTTCAATGAGCGTGGTCATCACACCACCCAAAGTCTCAACACCCAGGGATAACGGCGTTACATCGAGCAAGAGCACATCCTTGACCTCGCCAGCCAGGACGCCACCCTGAATTGCCGCGCCGATTGCTACCACCTCATCTGGATTCACACCCTTATGCGGCTCTTTGTTCGTGAGCGAGCGCACCAATTCTTGTACCATGGGCATTCGGGTTGCGCCTCCAACCAAAACGACCTCGTTAATATCGGTGGGTTTCAAGCCAGCATCATTCAATGCCGCATTGAATGGACCACGCAGTCTTGCCACCAAATCTTCGGTCAATTGCTCAAATTTCGATCGGCTGAGTTTGAGTTGTAAGTGCTTTGGTCCCGAAGCATCCGCCGTGATGTAAGGCAGATTGATTTCGGTTTCCATTACACTGGAAAGCTCAATCTTTGCCTTTTCAGCCGCTTCGCGCAGCCGTTGTAAAGCTTGCCGATCGGTGCGCAAATCAATGCCATTTTCCCGTTTAAATTCATCCGCGACCCAATTTACAATCCGCTCGTCCCAATCATCACCACCCAGATGGGTGTCCCCATTGGTGGCTTTCACCTCGATTACACCGTCACCTACTTCCAGAATGCTGACATCGAAAGTACCACCACCGAGGTCGAATACCAGGATGGTTT
Organism: Anaerolineales bacterium; assembly: GCA_034436035.1. Taxonomy (GTDB): domain Bacteria; phylum Chloroflexota; class Anaerolineae; order Anaerolineales; family UBA4823; genus UBA4823. The sequence continues at coordinate 9,309 of DAOTVW010000145.1, read as the reverse complement.
CGTTTTCTTTCTTATCAAGCCCATACGCTAAGGCAGCAGCCGTCGGCTCATTGATGATGCGCAGTACCTCTAACCCAGCGATACGACCAGCATCCTTCGTTGCCTGACGTTGGCTATCATTGAAGTAAGCCGGAACGGTAATTACCGCTTTAGTCACCGGTTCACCCAAATAAGCTTCCGCGTCGGCTTTGAGCTTCGCCAGAATCATTGCAGAAATCTCCTGCGGGCTATATTCGCGCCCTGTAACCGGAATTTTGACCCTCGCGTCATTCGCTGGTCCACGCACAATCTGGTACGAAACCATCTTGCGTTCCGTTTCAACTTCATCGTAACGCCGTCCCATAAACCGTTTAATAGAGTAAACGGTGTTCTCGGGATTGATTACCGCTTGCCGCTTGGCGGTTTGCCCCACCAGACGTTCTCCATTTTTATTAAAAGCCACCACAGAAGGCAACAATCGGCCTCCTTCGGCGGTCGGGATGACAACTGGGTCACCCCCCTCCATCACAGCTACCACACTGTTGGTAGTCCCTAAATCTATACCTATAATTTTCGACATAGGCCTCTCCTCTTCTTTCATAATTTTTCTTAATTTCTATCCTGTGATAGGTTACTCCACTTGTGCAAGAATTTCGTTAACATTACATCGGAAATTTGTCAGTATGTTCAACAGATTTACGCGAAGTTGCCGTTCTTTATCCGTTCCAATCCATTTAAGGTTTGGATTTTTTATCATAATTTCTCGCTGAAAAGGAAATCTGGTCACGCCTAGATATGGGGGTTATATAACTCCGATAGCATACATTTACCGCTCTAAACCAAACGACCTTCCTCATGCAAGATATATTGCATCTTGAAGGAATTGTTATGATGCACACCTTAAATTATTATTGTTTTTTAACCAAGCGTAGGTTTGTTAACTTGCATCGATTGTGCTCTTTCTGCTAGAATAATCAAGACGCTTCCACGAGTTTGGTTTCCGGTGTCTTGGGCAATAAAGCCCACATAACAATAACTCTTATCGGAATTTCAATTTACCTTAAGTGCGTTCTCCCCTGAGTCGATCGAGCGCAAAGGGGTGTGGATTAGCGTTGTTAACATCCAGAAACAAGGAGGTAGAAGGCATGAAAGCAGAGCATGCTTGGCAAGCTGCACTTGGACAACTCCAAATTGAAATGCCCCGCGCCGCTTTTGATACCTGGGTGCGTAATTGTGAATTTTTGGCTTATGAAGACGGGTGTTTCATCATCGGCGTACCGAATGCGTATGCATGTGACTGGTTGAAAAGTCGTTTATCCAGCACAGTTACCCGCATGTTGACTGGATTGATGCGCCGCACCGTCGAAGTCCGATTTACAGTATGGCAAAATCAATTCGAAGATGTTGATATCGAAATCGAAGCGACTCAACCAGAGCAATCTAGCCCTGTGATTCAAAGCAGTTTTACGCTCAACCCAACTCTCAACCCAAAATACACATTTGAGAGTTATGTCGTTGGGTCAAATAACCGCCTTGCACATGCCGCATCCTTAGCAGTAGCCGAAAAACCTGCTCATGCCTATAATCCATTATTTATTTATGGAGGGGTTGGTCTCGGAAAAACTCATTTATTGCACGCGATTGGTAATGTATGTCACCAAAACGGACTGCAAGTGCTGTATACGTCATCGGAAGAATTTACGAATGATTTAATCAATGCGATTCGCACCCATGCCACGCCATCTTTCCGGGAAAAATATCGACGTATCGACGTCCTATTGATTGATGACATTCAATTCATTGCCGGAAAAGAGTCCACCCAAGAAGAATTTTTCCACACGTTCAATACCTTACACGGGCAAAACAAACAAATTGTCATCTCCTCAGACCGTCCTCCGAAATCGCTGGTTACACTGGAAGAAAGATTGCGCTCACGCGTGGAGTGGGGATTAATCGCCGATATCCAACCACCCGATTTGGAAACCCGCTTAGCGATATTGCGTACCAAAGCCGATCAGAAAGGATATCATATTTCAGACGAAATTTTGATCCGCATCGCTCAGCGTGTACAATCGAACATCCGTGAGCTGGAAGGCGCATTAACCCGTGTGGCTGCGTATGCACAATGGTCGGGAGAGAATATAACCAGTGAGTCTGTCGAAAATGCGCTTGGCGATTTTCTCACCCAAAAGAAGGAAATTGACCCACAGTCGCTCATCCAAAAAGTTGCGGAAACATTTGGGGTAACGATTGAGCGGTTGCTCAGTGCCGAGCGCTCACGGGAAGTAGCACTCCCCCGTCAAATTGCCATGTATTTGCTTCATAAAGACGCCAACATGTCTTTACCCCAAATTGGGAATGCCTTAGGTGGCAGAGACCATACAACGGTTTTATATGGCTGTGAGAAAGTCAAGGATTTGCTTGAGGCAGATGATCGCTTACGCCGCAAAGTGAATGAAATACAAGGTTATTTCTATAACCGCATGATCCAATAAAGCATTTATTTTTGAGTTATGCTTTACTTTTGCTCAGTTCGTTGGAGCCTCCGCCAAAGACGCATAAAGACTTCTATTAATTTCTCGAACCGTTGTCTGTAAGTTGGTTTCGGAGGGGGCGGTTCGGTTTCTATGGCGGGCCAAGGGTCAAGGTCAAACATTTTTCGGGTAATATAGCGGCTGAAAAGCTTCAACGTTGCGACAGTTGGTGCGGCGAGAATGAGCCCAATCAATCCAATTAAATTGGCTGCAATCACCGCCGCAATCAGCACTGCAGCAGGGTGCACACCTAAAGCATGCCCCATGAAACGCGGCGCTATGATATTGTCGAATACCTGGTCGGTAATAAATGCCAAGGCAACCACTAAAATGGCATATTGCACAGGAGACAACCCAAAGTAATTCCCTCCTTGGAAATATGTAACCAGTATGGTGGTGATCCAAAGGACTGCTGGACCAATGTAAGGGATCAGGCGCGCAATACCCGCTAATATAGCAATCCCAATGGCAAACCTTACCCCTAAAATTCCCATCAGTACACTATACACCAGCATCACCAATCCAATAATCAATAATTGACCCCGCAAGAAGGCATTCCAAATATTGCGTAATTCTTTGCTTAAACGCTGTAAATCTGATTGATACCCAGGAACTTCAATATGGACAAGCTCTCCGGATACCCGCCCCGCATCTGCCAATAAGAAATAAGAGATAACCAGGACAAACAAACTCCATCCAATCGTGACTGCGGCAGAGGTGGCAATGCTGCTGATCAAACTCCCGGCTTTGCCAAGCAGAGGTTGCACCGCCGAGAGAAGTTGATTGGTCAGCGTTGCCAGGTCATAATTCGCCAAACTAAAATGGAAGGGGCCAAAATCGTAGGAACGCTGTGAAAGCTGGGCAACGATGTCGGGTAAATTCTTCACATTGTTTTGGATGAAACCAACCAGACTTTGCAATTGTTGCACTACCGCTAATCCAGTTAAAGTAAATAAGCTAGCTAATAAAATAAAGAGAAGCAGGTAGATTAACGTGACAGCAGTCCGCCAGGGGATTTTTATCGTTTTACTCAGCCAGGCTGCCACCGGATAGAGGAGATACGAAAGCATAAATGCCAGGATAAGGGGACCGATCAAATGACGAAATTTAACCAACAGGGCAGCCAGTAATGCTACGATAGAGAGCCCAACAATCATCTTGGTTGTGGAGCCCCATTTTGGCGAAGTATTACTGTTTTCGATCATGGCGCGTTCCTCTACCTCTGTTCTGATCTGGGTAAATTCGGAAAGAGCTTCTCCCACCAATGTGGATTGGGCGGGGGCAATGGGCTACTCATACTGCTAGGGAAAGGATCAAGGTCAAAAACATTGGCGTAAATATAACGACCAATTACCCGCAGGGATGCAATCGTAGGAGCGGCGAGGAAAATACCTAAAAAGCCGGCTAATAAAGCGCCAGCGACGATCCCAAGGATCACCACCACTGGCGGAAGCCGAACACTGCGCCCAATAATGCGCGGGATTAAATAATTCAAGTCAAATTGTTCATAAATCAAGTGTAAGCCGATCACAATTAACATGAAGACCCAATTTGGGAGGGGCAGCCAGGTCGAGCCAATAAAAAAAGCTAATAACGAGGCAAAAAACAACCAGATACCATGTCCTAAGCTGGGAAGAAATTCCATCAAACCCGCAAATATCGCCATTGCCAGTGGAAAAGGCAATCCGAGAATAAAACCAATCACCGTGAAGAGGAGAGTTACTACACTGGCTAAGATTAATTGACCCCGAAAGAACGCTGACCAGATTTGGCTGATTTCTCTGCGCAACAAAATGTAATCCTGATGATAGCCAGGCGGAACGATGCTTTCCAACCATTGATTGATTTTCTCTCCATCTTTGATGAAATAAAACGCCACCACCGCAATAAAGATAACCCAGACAACGGAAGAGAGAATCTCAATGGCTAATGAAACCGTGCGGCCTAAAAAAGGGGAAAAGGTAGTTTGAAGCGAGCCGCTAAGACGATTGATTAACGCATCCAGATCAATCACAAACCCAGCCACATTGTAACGATGACCCAAAAATTTTTCGATGGAGTTAATAATGCTTTGAATATCCCCACCCAACCCCCCCATTTGTTCGATAAAAGGCGGGATAATCAATCCTAACAACAGCGCAATTAAACCCAATAATAAAATGTAAGCAAATAGAATGGCTAACCCCCGTGGTAAACGGATGCGTTTTTCGACAAAATTAACTGCTGGCGATAGGATGTAAGCGAGAATGACCGCCAAAATTAGCGGTGGTAATACTACGCTAAATCGAAAAAGCAAATAGATAAAAACAGCTAGCGCAAGGATTACCACCACTAACTTGGTCATAGGAGACCAACGAGGGCGATCCGACAGGGTCATAAAATCAGATTATTTGATGAAAAAAGACAAAATAATCATGATAATGAAAAACGTCCCTGCCAATGTCCCGATGCGTTTCAAATCCTTTATCACCGGTGTATAGTCTGGGTTGAAGCCCTTTTCGACCGGCTTGGGTGCCTGGACACTCTCTACCGGCCTGGGTGTGGGCTTAACAACCGCCGGGGTGCTGCGAGTCTGTTTTTTTGACTTTTTACTCATCCAAAAACCTCCGTTTTTATTCTATCAACTGCCATTTTGCAGTTGTGCAATGACCACAATTCGTTGTTTATCCACCATGTAGGGATAACAGGATATCAGCGTCACAATTGCTTCCGAGCTCGAAGCCATAACCTCCACATCGGTGGGTTCTACAATTTTAACCGAAGTGACCACATATGTGTACGACCGCTGACTGGTAAATAATACAATGCGGTCACCGCTTTTCAGCTTATCCAAATCACGGAAAATTTCTCCGAAAATATCGTTATGTGCTGACAGGATTACGTTTCCTGGTTGCCCAGGATCCGAAGAACCGGGGTGTTGCCCAACTCCTTTTTTCAGTTGTTCCCAACCATCGCCCTGCACTACGGGTGCATCCACTTTTATGGCTGGAATTTGAATCCGAATGGCTTGCTGAGGACCAGGGGTGGGCAATGGCAGGCTTGCCAAGGATTGCATGATGGGGCGTAAATGTTCCGGGATCTCAGCCTCATTTGGACGGGCGCCGCCAGCAGAATTAGGTGGGTTGTGTCCAGACGGTAAAACAACCGCCATTAACAATGGTGTTGGGGTGAGCGTAGGCTGTTCCAGCGCCGCTACCACTTCTCGATTAAGTTCCCGAATGAGATTCAAACCATTGAAAACGACAAACAGGAAACCTACCACTGCGGCGATTTCAATCACAAAGAGCAATGCATCAATTGTTTTCCGTTTGCGAGAGAGTTGTGTTGGCTTTGTATTTTCCTCTAAGTCAATTTCTTCGATGCGCGCACTCGGCAACGATTGGGAGGCTAAAACACTTTCATCCGGGGTAACAGAAACAATCCGCCCGCTCCGTTTATATCTCAAAAGGCGATCTTGTCTGGCGGCGCGGCGTTTTTCAATCAGCAACCAACGTAATTCTTCTTCGGATAGATCTTCCGCTCTTCTGCTTTTTGTCACAAGGGAAATTATACCTTAACCCGCTTTGTTTTCCCGTTCTCCCTTTTCGCCAAAGAGGATACCTCCCTCACTCATCTGATACAGATTGTCCAATGCTGCGTGTACTTCCGAGACAAGAACTGGGCGTTGTTCCTTCCTATGGATCAGCTGTCCTTGTTCTGCTTTTTGAAGTGCTAATTCTTTAACAGAACGGTCACTTTGAAGTGCTTCTTTCGCTAAATCTGCTGCAGCGTTATAACCGATCAATGGATTCAATGCAGTCACAATGATCGCATTTTTATCCAGCCAAGCACGTGCTTTGGAACGGTTTGCCTGAATGCCCCTTACGCACTTTTCACTAAAAGCATCCACCGCGCCGATCATGATTTGCATTTCCTCGAACAGACAATGCCCAATCAAAGGCATCATGACGTTCAATTCTAATTGACCCGCTTGGGCAGCTAAGGTTACGGAATAGTCCAAACCCTGAATGGCAAACATCGCCATATTAAGCATCTCCGCCATCACCGGGTTGACTTTGCCTGGCATGATGCTCGAACCAGGCTGAACCGGCGGCAGACGGATTTCATCCAAACCCGTGGCCGGTCCTGAAGCCAACAAGCGAATATCATTGGCAATCCGTGTCAAAGTAATGGCGATCACCCGCATGGCGCCAGAAAATTCCGCAAAATCAGCCATCGATTGCATCGACTCAAATAAGTTATCCGACGGTTGCAAATCCCATCCTGTTATTTCTTTGAGGCACTCGATCATGCGAAAGCGGTATGCTGGATGAGCATTCAATCCGCTCCCCACTGCAGTCCCTCCAATCCCTAACCGTTTCAGCCCCTGGGTGGCTCTTTGCAGGCGCTCTCGATCGCGTTCCACCGCCCGGGCATACGCGCCAAACTCTTGCCCCAAGCGGATTGGCACCGCATCCTGTAGATGAGTACGCCCCGATTTGAGGACATCATCCCATTCCTGCGACTTTTCCCCCAAGAAATGGATTAACTTTCCCAAAACTTGCTCTAATTCATCCACGCGCCATAAACAACCAAGGCGGATTGCAGTGGGAATAGTGTCATTGGTAGATTGACTCATATTAACATGATCATTTGGGTGTACCCGATATTCCCCCAAATTTCCACCCAGCAACTGTGTTGCCCGGTTGGCGATCACCTCATTCACATTCATATTATGGCTGGTGCCAGCTCCAGCTTGAATTGGATCAACGACAAACTGATCATCCCACTTGCCCTCCATCACCTCCTCTGCTGCGGCAATAATCGCAGCCGCGCGCTCATTGTCAAGCAAGCCAAGTTCCTGGTTTACCTGGGCAGCACAACGTTTGATCGTCGCCATTGACCAGATAAAAGCCCGCCAGGGACGCCGACCGGTTATCGGGAAATTCAGTCGTGCCCGCTGGGTTTGAATGCCATAGTAAACATCGATCGGCACCGCCAGTTCACCTAACGAATCGCGTTCTATCCGAAACATCCCTTCCATGAGACTCCTCTTCTATTATTCTTAATATAACCGATTTAGTCCATTTTATAAAGAGTCGAGAGCGTTGAAAAATGAGTCCTTAATGAGCAAACCCTCAGACTTTAATATATGGTTTGTAGTCGAAGATAACGGCCAAAGGCAAACCAATCTGCTGCAGGAATTTGAGATGAAAAAATAATAAAACCTGACAGGTCTCCATGGAGGTATTGCGTACTAAACTTTATATCCATGCAACCGATTCAATTAGCATTGGCATTGGTAAGACCTGTCAGGTTTGAACTGGTTGGCTTGTCACGAAAGGCTTTCCTACCGTGTTTCATATCCAGACAAGCAATTCAATCAACATAGGTTTGATTGAAACCTGACAGGTCTCCATGGAGGTATTGGGTACTAAGCTTTATATCCATGCAACCGATTCAATTATCATTGGCCCTGATAAGACCTGTCAGGTTTGAACTGGTTGGCTTGCCACGAAAGGCTTTCCTAGCGTTTTTCATGTCCATGCAGGCGACAATTAATAATAAAACCTGACAGGTCTCCTGGAAGGTCTTACAAATCGAAGCTTATATCCATGCTAGCGAGTCGTCCTGCGTAGGTTCTAGTAAGACCTGTCAGGTTTGAACTGGGTGGCTTGCCACGAAAGGCTTTCCTAGCGTTTTTCATGTCCATGCAGGCGACAATTAATAATAAAACCTGACAGGTCTCCATAAAGATATTGCGTACCAATCTTCATGTCCATGTGCGCGATCCAATTATCATTGGCCCTGATAAGACCTGTCAGGTTTGAACTATGTGGCTTGCCACGAAAGTCTTGCCTATCGAATTTTATATCCATGCAAGCGACAATTAATAATAACACCTGACAGGTCTCCTAATAAGTCTTACATACCGAACCTCTTGTCCATGTGCGCGATTCAATACTCATTGGCTCTGATAAGACGTGTTAGGTTTGAACTAGGTGGTTTACTTTGAAAGTCTTTCCTACCGGGTTTCATGTCCATGCAGGCGACAATTAATAATAAAACCTGAGAGGTCTCCTAAAAAATCTTACATACCGAACCTTATGTCCATGCTAGCGATTCAATAATCAGTGGCTCTGGTAAGACCTGTCAGGTTTGAACCAGGTGGCTTGCCACGAAAGGCTTTCCTACCGTGTTTCATGTCCATGCAGGCGACAATTAATAATAAAACCTGACAGGTCTCCGAAAAAGTCTTCCATACCGAACCTCTTGTCCATGTGCGCGATTCAATTATCATTGGTTCTGATAAGACCTGTCAGGTTTGAACTTGTTAGCTTGCCACGAAAGGCTTTCCTACCGGGTTTCATGTCCCTGCAAGCGACAATTAATAATAAAACCTGACAGGTCTCCATGGAGGTATTGCGTACTAAGCTTTATATCCATGCAACCGATTCAATTATCATTGGCCCTGATAAGACCTGTCAGGTTTGAACTGGGTGGCTTGCCACGAAAGTCTTGCCCATCGAATTTTATATCCATGCAAGCGACAATTAATAATAACACCTGACAGGTCTCCTAATAAGTCTTACATACCGAGCCTCTAGTCCATGTGCGCGATTCAATTCTCATTGGCTCTCATAAGACCTGTCAGGTTTGAACTATGTGGCTTGCCACGAAAGGCTTTCCTAGCGTGTTTCATGTCCATGCAGGCGACAATTAATAATAAAACCTGACAGGTCTCCATAAAGATATTGCGTACCAATCTTCATGTCCATGTGCGCGATCCAATTATCATTGGCCCTGATAAGACCTG
>DAOTVW010000144.1:0-6797 GCA_034436035.1 Anaerolineales bacterium | reverse complement strand
GAATCAACATCAGCGCATACGCCAATACAGCGGAGGACATTATGAGACCTGGGGGAGTGTTAAATTAAATATCGACAGCAATGTCATGGACGGGATTGTGCTATCCTCCTGGCGGGAAAATTTAAGTTTTCCCAATCGAGTGTTTTTGCCATGGATAGGAAAATAACGAGTATTCGTTAGGACTTTTCTTCCTTATTTTCTTTCTCTTGATCTTCCTTTTCTTCATCACCCTGAATTCCTTTTCGGAATTCATGCAATCCTTTTCCCATTTCTCCAGCAACTTTGCTAATTCGTCCTGCACCAAAGAGCAGTACAATAATAATCAGGATGATAATCAATTCTGTTGGACCTAAACCAAACATTTTTTCTCCTTATTTCTCAATTGCATGTAAAAAAGATACAACCATCGTCAATATATAGCCTATAACAAATACGTTGATATTATTTATATCATCGTTCATTTATTGCTATATAAACTATGTGAACATTTTATACATTATACACCTTACTAATGAGATAAATTATTTGTTTTCCTTTTAGGTAGTGTCCGTATTCATTTGGAAAATACCCTAAATTAATTTAAAATAAATATATAGGACAGTGTATTAGAACGAAGGAGTGAATCAATGTTCAAGAAAATCCTTTTAGGTGTTGATGGATCTGACCATGCGTTGCGGGCTGCCAAAGTGGCTGGCGATCTTGCCCGCATCACGAACGCAGATTTGATTGTCGTGACCGCTTTTGATCCTATCCCGTCTTATTTAGGTGAGCCAAATTTACAAGAAGCGATATCGGCACGACTGCATGAGGCAAACCAGGTTCTGGAAAACGGCGTAAAAGCGGTGGGTGAAATAAAAGGAGAATTAACCAGTGAGGCTTTGGAAGGCTCTGCTGCAGAAGTTATCCTAGAAGTAGCGCGCGTGCGAGAAGCAGACCTGATCGTGGTTGGTTCGCGCGGCCTTGGAAAATTAAGCGGCTTGCTTTTAGGGAGCCAAAGCCAAAAAATTATCCAGCATGCCACTTGCCCGGTGTTGGTGGTGCGTTAAGAGAGAATTTTATTAAATTCTTGGGGTTTTCGAATAACTCACCCAGCAAAGCGAGTTTGTGAAGCACTCGCTGCTTTGGCGCCTGTCATGGCGAGATTCGGCTACACCACCATTCGGCCGCATTCTACGGTGAAATGACGTCGTCATAGTCTGCGTGTGATAGCAACCCGCCTACGAATGGGCCGCAAATAAACGCATGACGGCGCTATTCGTGCATTCGTGTAATATTTGTAGACGGTTTTCTTACCTGATTGCCAGCGCAACTTATATTGTCAGATAGTCATATAAGTAGCGTATTCATTGTGCTCAGTGTAAACTCTGCGAAGCTATATCCCTTCAATGAAAACAATCGTGTTCATCTTGTCAATCCTATCGATATATAGCTATAAGTAGTAGCGAAGCGAAGCCATCTCTCATTTCGGTGGTAGCATAGTTGCGAACGTTCTTTATGAGTAGCGTATCGAGACCCTCTCGTGATGATTTCGACAAGCTCAGCCCAAGAGGTTCAACAACCTCAACCCAAGGATTTTGACAAGCTCATTCCAAGAGTTTCGACAAATACTTCGACAATGTTTCGACAGGCTCAATCGATCGGCTCGGTATATCGCTCAACCAATAGATTGCTGCGGGTCGAGGAGCGTTCGTCAGGTATCGAAAGCCACTTTATTTAAAGAATAATCCTGGTAATCTTGTAAATCCTGTCAATATTACATCACGAATAGCATAGTGAAGTCATTTCCCTAAATACCGTGCCGAATGCACAAATCGCCCACCCACTCAGCCATTGCCGGATAAAATTTCCAATCTCGCCAATGAGGCAGCCACCCGTTTCAATCCCACACTCTCAAAAAAGATGTCTAATATCTCATCATCCTCCCGTATGGCGCTATTCAGCACCAACCCCTCTCCCCATTTCGGGTGGCGCACGCGATTGCCAGGCGCAAAGCGACTCTGCAAGATCGCCGCAGAGCTCTTGGATGAGGGTGAACTCCAGCTGTCTTTGGGCCTGTTATATCCAACGCCACTTTGGGCGAGTTCACTCGCGCTTTCCTGTAACAGGTCAGGAGGGATATCATCCAGAAAGCGTGAACGAATCGCTGGTTCGCTGTACCCAAAGGCACTGCGGGTTTGTGAATAAACTAAATACAGTTTTTCTTTGGCACGCGTGATACCAACATAAAGTAAGCGCCGCTCCTCGTGCAAAGCTTCAAAATCATCAAAGGAACGGGAATGCGGCAAAGTGCCATCATTCAATCCGATTATAAATACAATCGGGAATTCCAGTCCTTTGGCGGCATGTAAAGTGAGCAATGTCGGGGCATCATTCCCTTCGGCAAGCGTATCTTGATCAGAGACCAATGCGACCCGCTCGAGAAAAGCCTCTAAACCGGGCTGCTGAAATTCCGCAGCTAAACGGCGCAATTCCATCACGTTTTCCCAGCGATCTTCACCCTCCTCAGAGCCATCATCAATATAAGCCCGATAATCAATATCATGAAGGATGCGATCTAATAATTGCATAGGTGGAAGCACTTCCAATTGGGCACGCCATGCGGATAGAAGATCCCCAAAGCGAACTAAGGCAGTCACAGCCCGTTGAGGAAGTTCCGAAGAACCAGCGGATTGGGGTTCTCTCACCAGTTTTAATATCGCTTCGCCCGGGCTGATTTTAAGCTGTTGAGCATAGGATTTTAAGCCAATATAGGTTTTATTCCCGATGCCACGTGGGGGGGTGTTCAACGCCCGGATAAGGCTTAATTCATCGGCAGGGTTGTGAATCAACCGGAGATACGCCAATAAATCTTTGATTTCGCGGCGGCCATAGAATCGCTGCGCCCCCACCAAGCGATAACGCAATCCATGATGGAGAAATTCTTCTTCCAGTAAACGGGATTGGGCATTCGTGCGGTACATGATAGCAAAATCGCCAGCTTTGGCGGTCTTGTCGTGAATCATTTTAGCAATCGTTTCGACCACAAAGCGCGCTTCTTCTCGATCATCGGCAGTTTCGACAAGGTTGACTAACTCCCCTCTGCCACGCGTGGTAAATAGCCGCTTGGGTGTTCGGTGCGGATGGGGCTCAATTACCGCCATTGCCACATCTAATATCGCCTGAGTGGAACGATAGTTTTGTTCCAGTAGAATGATCTGAGCATCGGGAAAATCATGTTCAAAGCGGATCACATTGCGGTAATCAGCGCCCCGCCAGCGATAGATCGACTGATCAATATCCCCAACCACAAAGAGATTGCGGTGAAAACTGCTCAAGTGATGCACTAAAACATATTGCGCCTGATTGGTATCCTGGAACTCATCCACTAAAATATGTTCAAAAATACGGGCGTATTTCTCTTTTATGGCGGGAAATTGCTTGAACAAATACACCGTCCACAACAACAGGTCATCGAAATCCAATGCATTATTGGATAACAGCAGTTCCTGGTAGCGGCGGTACACACGCGCGACGATTTCGCTTCGGTAATCTTGCACCGGGAAGTCATCCGGCAGATGAAGTTCGTTTTTTGCATAGGAAATTGCAGCGTGAATGGATGCGGGTCGGTTGCGTTTCTCGTCCAGGTTTAGTTCTTCTAAAGCCTGGCGCACTAAAGCGAGTTGATCGTCGGTGTCGTAAATGACATAATTGGATTGGAAAGGGAGCTGCTGCGCTTCACGGCGTAATATCCTGGCACAGATGGAATGGAAAGTGCCCATCATTAAACCGCGCATTTGTGGCTCACCTAGCAGCCGTTGGACACGGGTTTCCATTTCGCGGGCGGCTTTATTGGTAAAAGTGACCGCTAAAATCGAATAGGGATGCACACCCAGCGCACCGATTAAATACGCCACCCGTTGTGTAAGCACGCGCGTTTTACCCGATCCAGGACCAGCCAGAACCAGCACTGGGCCTAGTCCAGCTAAAACCGCTTGTTGTTGTTGGGGGTTAAGACCTGCTAAAATATCCATGACGGAGACATTCTACCGCGAAAATGATTTTCGAGACCATTGAACATGCCGAACTCCTGATACAATATAACGTATGCCATGGGATTTTCTGGGAAATGAATGGGCAGTAGAGCACCTGCGCAAGCATGCTAGCGACGGCTCTCCCCGCCACGCTTATTTGATTTTTGGGCCAGCTGGCATTGGCCGCCGCACTCTGGCATTACGCTTTGCTATGGCCCTAAACTGCACTCAGCCAACATTAGCGGGGGACGCCTGCGGAATGTGCCGTGCTTGCATACAGCTAGCAAAAATGCAGCACCCCGATCTGGAAGTGGTGCAAGCCGACCAAGCCGCCGGACAGCTCAAGGTGGATCAAATCCGTGAGCTTCAACACCGCTTAGCCCTGGCACCTTATGAAGCCCGTTACCGCATCGCCTTGCTGCTTAATTTTGAACGAGCCAACCCCAGCGCTGCCAACGCATTGTTGAAAACGCTCGAAGAACCTCCCGAACGGGTGATCCTCATTTTGACCGCCGATTCACCGGATAGCCTGCTGCCAACCATTGTCTCCCGCTGCGAGGGGATTCGCCTGCGCCCAGTGGAAACGAATTATCTCGCAGAGCAATTAATCCCCAGATTAGGAATTAGCGCAGAACAAGCGCAGCTGCTTTCTCATCTATCCAATGGCTGCCCTGGCTTGGCAATCCAGTTGCATGAAGAGCCCCATCGCATAGCCGAATGGCAGGCTGGCGTGCAAGCGCACCTTCAACTGCTGACAGAATCATGGATTGAACGATTTGCACTGGCAGAAAATCTCGCTAAAGAGAAAGACAGGCAGCGGCTAATGTTAACACTCCAATGCTGGTTATCCTTTTGGAGAGATGTATTGATATCCTCCAATAACTCAACGAGTCCATTGACCAATATCAACCTGAAAGAGGAAATCAATAACGCTGCCCAAAAAGTCACCTGGCAGCAAGCCTTTGCATCCATGACGGCAATCCAGAAAACCATCACCTTATTGGATAGCAACGTGAATACCCGTTTAGCATTAGAGACCTTGATGCTGCAATTACCCCAACTGTGACCTACTCATAACATAATTTTGTACGAAGTCATTTCACCTCTGAGTGCCGCCTTTCGGCAATAGAACCGAATCTCGCAACGACCGCTAGCCATGAATATATAGAGACTGGTATTTTCACAAAGAGCGCTCCTCCACAATGACGGCTGTGCTAAACAATACCAATCTTTTCTAATTAGTGATAAACTTAATTCATGCGGACGTTAGTGATTCAAGCTGGTGGAGAATCTCGCCGTATGGGGCGTGATAAAGCCCTGGTGCCTTTCCTGGGGCAGCCCTTAATTCAGCGTGTCCTCGAACGATTGCGTCCCATCGCGGATGAGCATCTCATCACAACCAATCATCCTCAACAATACCGATTCCTCGGCTTGCCATTAATCGCCGATATTTTTCCTGGGCGGGGTGCTTTAGGTGGGCTCTACACGGCTTTACAAGCTGCCCACTACCCCTATGTGGCGATTGTCGCTTGTGATATGCCTTTTGCCAGTCCACAACTTTTTCAGATGATGTTCGAAATTCTAGAAAAAACCAAAGCAGACGCGGTGATTCCCCAATCACGGGAGGGAAATGAGCCCTTCCATGCCGTCTATCGCAAAGAAACCAGTCTACCGCTGGTGCGGGAAGCTATTGAGGAGGGTTATTGGCGGGCGGATGCCTGGTTCTCTTCGGCGAACATCCGTTTTATGAGTGCCCAAGAGGTGGCATTATTTGACCCTCATGGGTTGATTTTTCGCAATGTCAATACGCCAGAGGAATTTTCCGCTGCCGAAGAACTCGCCCGTCAGATGGAAAATAACACCCCTGATTAAACCTTTCTGTGTATTGCTCAAAGAAGGCGATATCACTCTTTCACTATACGCCGCTTTAAATGTATTCAAACAGACTGGGTACCATCACCCACAACTCATCTGGCAGCATAAGTTGAAACGAATTTAATCTTCGCTGCGTTTCCCCGGCGCAATATACTGGACGTGCTTATATGGCTTTACCTGCTCCCCAATTTCGTCTTTGAAAACATTACCCGAAACGTGTAAGAGGGTATCATCGAAATCAATATCAATTCCCATGCTGGCTAAACAAGGGTAATGGTGATGAAGTAAGCCGGTTTTTTCTTCTGCTTCGTCAACATTCACCCCGATCAATCCTTCTGCGACGAAGCGAGCACAACCACAGAACGAATCCCGTTGCACCTCGACGCGGATAATGCTGCGGGTTAATTCATTGATAGTCACATGAAATTGTGGACGCCCAAAATGACGGGCAAACTCGCTGATCAAAGGACTATGATAACCGATTCGCTGCCGGCGGGTCACGCCATAATCGCTTTCGGTCAAGGAACAGAGTGGCTTTGGTGTCGCACAAGCGACTCCGATTTTATCCAACCAGCCGCGTAATTGGCGCGCCAAACCACGCGGCAGCCAGGCTTCGTTATCAATTGCTGCGATAACCGCTTTTGCAGTGGTGCGCAGTGCAATATCTGGCAACAATTCTGCCACCCCCTTGTGTTCCGCAAAGGAGAGAATGAGGTCTGCTTGTGGCAGGTGCGGTGGAATAAAATCTTCTGGATAGTCAATAACCAATGGAAACATTGCTGGTGCTTGCCAGGTATAAATTTTCCAATTGCCTAGTGCATGCCGGGTGATATTCTCGATATGGCGTTGGCCATACTCGCCGTTATAGATGGCTAGAATTCTCATAGTTGATATATTTTACCTGTTTTCGTA
>DAOTVW010000143.1:0-2603 GCA_034436035.1 Anaerolineales bacterium | reverse complement strand
CCAAATCGGCTATGATGCAGATGACCCCATCGCTGCTGGGGAAGTGGGTAAAGTGGGTGTGTCCATCTCCTCCCTGGAAGATATGGAGACCTTGTTTAAGGATATCCCCCTCGATAAAGTATCCACTAGCATGACCATCAATGCGCCAGCGGCGATTTTGCTAGCCATGTACATTGCGGTAGCAAAACGGCAAGGGGTGGAGACCCGTCAACTGCGCGGCACCATCCAAAACGATATTCTCAAAGAGTACATCGCCCGTGGCACTTATATCTTTCCCCCCAAACCTTCTATGCGGCTGATTACCGATATCTTCCGCTATTGCCGTACGGAGGTTCCCCATTGGAACACCATCAGCATCTCGGGTTATCACATTCGGGAAGCCGGCTCTAGCGCAGTACAAGAGGTTGCATTTACCCTGGCGAATGCCATTGCCTACGTCCAGGCAGCAATCGCAGTCGGTTTGAACGTCGATGAGTTTGCCGATCAACTCTCGTTCTTTTTCAACGCCCACAATAATTTTTTCGAAGAAATCGCTAAATTTCGCGCTGCCCGCCGCCTTTGGGCAAAGATTATGCGTCAGCGCTTTGGCGCCCAAAATCCTCGTTCCTGGATGTTGAGATTCCATACTCAAACAGGCGGCTCGACCCTCACTGCCCAGCAACCGGAAAACAATATCGTACGGGTGACGTTGCAAGCCCTCGCGGCTGTTTTAGGCGGCACCCAATCTCTACACACCAACAGCATGGACGAGGCGCTGTGGCTGCCAACCGAAAAAGCAGTGCGGGTTGCATTGCGCACGCAACAAATCATTGCGTATGAATCTGGTGTCGCGGATACCATCGATCCGTTAGCTGGTTCTTACTTCATTGAATATCTCACTGATGAAATGGAGCAACGAGCTAGTGAATATATCCAAAAAATAGATGATTTGGGCGGCGCATTAACCGCTATCGAACGCGGCTATATTCAAAATGAGATCCAAAATGCCGCGTATGAAACCCAGCAGCGGATCGAAAAGGGTGAACAGATTGTAGTAGGGGTAAATCAGTTCCAAACTGGCGAAAAGGTTACCCTAGAGCGCTTAGTGGTCGACCCAAGCATTGAAACTGCACAACGAGAACGATTGAAACAAATCCGTTCGCAACGTGACCCTCAGCGAGTTCAGGAGCTGCTCGCGCACTTAGAAAGTGCGGCGCGGGGAAATGAAAATATGATGCCATTATTGATCGAATGCGTTGAAAATAACCTCACCTTGGGTGAGATATGCGCTACCCTTCGGCAGGTATGGGGAGAATACCAACCCCCGCAATTTTAATGTTTTTTGGAGGCAACATTGGCAAGCGTAAACAAAATCCATCACATCGCAATCGTCGTAGAAAACATGGATCAAGCCCTACCCTTTTGGCAAGATACATTGGGCATCACGGTTAGCGGTTTGCAAGATATAGCAAAAGAAGAAGCGCAAGTAGCTTTTCTTCCACTTGGGGATAGTGAAATTGAATTAATTGTACCGACCAGCAACGATTCAGGATTGGCAAAGTTTTTAGCCAAACGCGGACCAGGCCTGCATCACCTCTGCCTGGAAGTGGATGATTTAGAAGCATTCCTCCTAAAATTAAAAGAAAAAAACGTTCGTTTAATCAATGATCAACCACGCATCAATCAAGAGGGCCGTCGGTACATCTTCATCCATCCCGAAAGCACAAATGGCGTTTTGGTAGAGCTCTATGAAAAGACCGCTTAAGTCGTTCCCCCTCCATGGCTGGATTGGTTTAACCTTGACCATCCTTTGCTGGATATTAAATTGGGGCTTATCTGGTGCACGCACCCATTACCTCTTCTTTGGTCTCTGGCTGGGTTATTGCCTGACCGTCGATGGGTTAACCGTTTGGCGCCGGGGGAACTCACCCTTTCAACGCAGCTGGAAAACCTACCTTGCTTTATTTATACTGTCAGCTCCGCTTTGGTGGTTGTTCGAAGGAATCAATCAACGCTTACAGAACTGGCATTATATCGGCACCAGTCAATTCAGCAACCTATCTTTTTCACTTTGGGCAACATTAAATTTTACAACCGTCATCCCAGCCGTGTTTGGTAGCGCCGAATTGGTGCGCAGCTTTCCTTTCATCGAACACCTTCCCCGAGGTCCACGGATTTCTCCTACCCGAACGGTGACGATCGCTTTTTTCTTGAGCGGATGGCTCATGTTCGCCTTAATGTGGAAATTCCCCCGTATATTCTTCCCGTTTGTCTGGATATCGATCTATTTCATTCTGGAACCGCTTAACATCTGGCTGGGCAACCCAAACTTAGCAAAGTATACCGACCAGCGAGATTGGCGCCCTGTGCTATCTCTTTGGATAGGCGTGCTGATCTGCGGATTCTTTTGGGAGATGTGGAATTATTACTCAAATCCAAAATGGATCTATACCATATCGTGGGGATACTGGATGAAAATTTTTGAAATGCCTTTATTGGGTTATGGGGGTTACCTGCCATTTTCATTAGAACTGTACGCCATGGCACACCTGATTAGTGGTTTTTTTGGCAGGAAAAAGGCGTTAATTGAACTGTAATTATTCTCTGCGGTCTCTATTGACAAG
>DAOTVW010000142.1:0-6943 GCA_034436035.1 Anaerolineales bacterium | reverse complement strand
CTTTGATTAGCCATGGACTTCTCCAGAAATGTGAAAGCCAAAACTTAAGCCCTCATGCAGACGAGGGTCAGCACCCGATAATATGGATAATCTTTTCCCCATTATACGATTATCTGGTAGTAATAAGCCTGTTTCAAGGGGGATATCGATCAAGTCTCTCCCTTTAACTCGATCCATCAACCCAATGAAAATCACCAATCATTACGAAAAAGGCTAAACTTGTATTAAAAGGATATATGCTCTTTCTTTCATCCGTAAGTTTACAAGTTTGTAAGGTAGGGAAAGAACAAACCTGCGTTAAAATAATACAATAGAAGAATCCGAAAATTTTTGATCGTTTGTACCCTATCCAAAGAAATGAGCACGACTTAGTTATTTATGCTTGATCAGGTGTAAATGATGAATCACTACTTCCGAAAGAATCGAAAATTGTAACGAGAGGTGATCTGGAAAACGCTGTATAAAAAACAAAAGGAAAGTAGATGAAGGGTAAGCTTGAAGAAATCACTGTCAGAGATTTGATCCAGCAATATTGTTTGGAAAAACGAACCGCGCGTCTCATCCTCCAGCATCAAAAAAATGTCGCTGAAGTTTACATCAAGGACGGTGATATTGTCCATGCAAAAATGGATAAACAAGCCGGGGAGATGGTGATTCATCAAGTTCTACAATGGCAAAATGGCAATTATGAGACGCAGGACGGCAAACAACCTCCCGCCATAACCATCGACCGCTTTTGGCTCAATCTCCTGCTCGAGGATCAATTACCAATAACTTCTTCTACTCCTTCTATAAACCCCGAGCAAACACCTTCACCACCTAAGGACAAACAGGCTGGGTTTTCCCCTGACTTGTTTTTACAGGAGATCAGCTCTCAGCTGAACGGTTATTTAGGCAGTGCTATTATGAGCCAAAAAGGAATAATTATCGCTCAACACGCGGTCCGAAAATTGTATCTTGAGGAAGCACTTCCATATATCTCGCATTTAATTAAAATCCTGCCGGTTATTGTTGAAAAAAGTGCCTTAGGGCAATTTGAGGAAGACCTTTTTACTACTGATAGCGCGCACTGTCTGATGCGTGCTTTACCAACCAATCAAGCTTTTCTGCTTGTTTTCACGGACCGAAGCGCACGCGGTGTGGGGAGTTTACTCTTTTTCTCGCGCACGATTGCAGAACAAATTCCAACTTTTAACTTAGCAACGATTGCTGCGCCTGCCTCCTCCCAAAGTAATGTGCGCTGCTTATATCAGACTAACTGCCCGGTTTACCAGCGCAAGATCAAGGTCACCGATGAACGCTATCAACAATTAAAAAACCTCTATTGCCTGGCTGAATTTCGCGCTTGTGCTGTCTTTGAATTAATTCAAGAAATCGATCGATCTGGGCTGCCAATTAATATGTATTATAGTGAGATTCAAGCATTGGTTCGCACTTCATAAATTATGCAAAGCAATCTATATTTTCACAATCCTTCCAAACTTGAGTTGATATTTCAGGCTCTTAAAACTGAACTAGGCGAGGATTTACTGGGATCTTTTCTGGTATCCGCTGCAGATAACAAACTTGTTTACGCCATCCTGCATCCAGAACAACAAGAGTATCCCCCTTTTTATACCACCATCATCAAGATCGCCAATTCAATCAGTCAGAAAATGCAACTGGGCATGGTTGAAGATAATCTCATCATCACCGATCGGTATTATTTACTTACCCGCATATTGGGGCAAAACGATTATTATTGGGGAGTAATTGTCTCTAAGCAAGCTCCATTAGGCAGCGTGCGAATCCTCATAGACCGATTTTCCCCCCAGATCATCAATGCCATTGTTTAATGAAAATTATTATGAAAACGACTGTCTTTTTTTAAGATTATCTGCTATGATGAAATCAACCTCGTGATCAATACGGAAATATACAATGAAAAAATCTACTTCCAAATTAAACGCAACCCAGCTAACGGATATTCCCTCAAAAGCACTTGCCCCACACACCCACCTGCCAATCCGTTTTTTCCTCTCCGTTGTAATGATCAGCGCTTTGATCTTGGCTTGCAGCTTATTCGTCCCGCAACAGCCAACAGCTGCCCCAACCGCAACAGTAGAGCCAACATTGCAAGTCGACTTGGATAAAGTCAATGTTGATTACACATATCGCTCGGACTTAATCTCCATTATTTATCCGTTATATGGGTCGATTCTGGATGATTTCACGATTGTCACTATCACCAATACGAATGAAGTACCAGTCAAAATTATGGTCAGCAGTGAAGTACAAGGCTTTACCACCAAATCAGTGGATACCATCACCATAGATGCCCAAAGCACAGAAGAAATACGCCAAAACCCGCGCTTGGATTCCAGCGCCTTTGAACGCTTGAATGTAGAACAACCAGCTCAATTCCAAATCAAAGTCAGCGCATTAGAAAATGGAGTAGAAAAAATACTCCTGGAAGATAGCGGTGAAACCCTCGTGTTTGCCCGCCGCGATTTCCCTTGGAGTATTCCTGGCATGACCGAGCAGGAAGACTTTGAACTCCTTGGCGCCATGGTCACGCCGAATGATCCCGCGGTTGAGCAATTATTACGCCACGCTGCGGATTACACACAAAGCGGATCTATGTGGGGAGGGTATAACGGTGCCAATAACGATGAAGATGGTGATGTATGGGAGCGTTTAGAGGCAATATGGAAAGCCGAACAAAATGAGTATGGGCTAACTTACCTGAGTACCTTGGTCACCTATGCCCCTGGGGACATCCAACGCATCCGCTTACCCCGTGAAACCCTGGAACAGCGCGCTGGGAATTGCATTGACCTAGCACTGCTCTTCGCTTCCGCTGCTGAAGCAATCCGCCTGGAGCCAGCCATTATTGGCATCCCTGGACATGCCTTTGTCGCTATTCGAACGGATCAAACCAATTCCATTTATTACTTTATCGAGACGACTTTGATTGGTCAATCCGATTTCAGCGATGCGGTTAGCATGGGAAAAGATGAATGGTATGAAGTCAAAGAGAAAGTAGAAAACGGGGAGCCTTCTTATAACTGGGTTACGATTGCGGATGCGCGTGAAAAAGGGATTTTACCCTTACCTTGGCCATAAATCTTCCTTAACGCGCGATAGTATCAGTCTGCAACAAACGCTGAAACAGGCGCACCCCACTCATTGCGTCATTAACCCAAGCGTCCGCGCCAACATACTCACACACCTGCTCGTTCAATTGATTGCCACCAATCACAATCGGGGTATGAGCAACTTGTTCATCGGGTGCATTACGCAATAGCTTAACGGTCTCCATCATACTTTCATAAGAACTGGTCAATAATCCCGAGAGGCCAATGATTTGGGGATGAATATCTAAAGCTGAGCGTAAAAATTCCCTGGCAGGAACATCCACTCCGAGATCATGCACCGTAAAGCCATAACAGGTTAGCAATAGACTAAGATTATTTTTACCGATGTCATGTATATCGCCTTCCACGGTACCGAGCAATATAATGCCAGAATGATTACCTTGAAACTGTTCTTTTATTATTGGGGTTAAGATATCCATAACCTCACGGAATATTTCCCCCGCCATAATTAAAGCCGATAGATAATATTCTCCTTTTTCATAGCGTTCCCCCACCTGACGCATGCCTTCTTGGCAATCCTGTACAATCTGAATGGGATTCGTCTCTCTTTCTAATAGTGTTACAACTAAAGCCAAAGCAGACTCTTCCTTCAAATCAGCAATATTTTGAATAAGCTCTTGGCGTTGAGCAATAAGCGTTTGTTGTTTTGACATGGTAAGTCCTTCCTCTGGCAAATTTTTAGTCATGAACTTGAATACCTACATGAGCTGTGAAATGTAACCGATCGCTAGGGATTACAAACCACCCCCAGCTGATTGGACGATTCTGATAATCATAAAAAAGATGCTCTAAATAAAATGCTGCGGTGGGCAATGGTTTTTTAAGCAAGTCCGCTTCTTCGGCATTTAAGAGTGTCGCTTCAATGGATAAATGTCCATATTTGAGAAGCGAGTGATCACCACCCGCAAATAACCCTTGCAGTGTGGTGACATCGAGTTCGGCTTCTACAATAGGTCGGGTCGGATCATAAATGAGGTATGCCCGATGATAAAATACGGGTGTTGTTTGACGGGTAAAGAGACGGCGAATATAAATCGTGGGAGCGCCGGGTGAGATTTCCAATTTGCGAGCAGTACGTTCATCAGCAGATACAACCCGCACATCCAATAATTTCACAGTACCCCCATTTTCAGCTTTAAAGAGATCCTTTAGCTCCTGCAAATCAAATGTTGCGGTGCTAAGTTCTAAAGTTTTGACAAAAGTCCCCCGACCTTGGGCAGTACTGATAATACCCTCGTCGGCTAATAAGTTTATCGAACGTCGCACAGTCATTGGACTGATGCCATAACGACGGCACAATTGTGATTCTGACGGAAGCTGATCACCTGGTCGAAATACCCCTTCCGCAATCTGACGACGTAAAATGGATGCCAGTTGTACATAAGCTGGTTCATAAGAATCACGGTCAATTTGATCGCGATCAGCGAATGTCATAGAAATTTCTCTCATCATTTGATCTATATAATTATGCACCTCTTTAGCAATTTTTGCAACTACTTGACAACTTCCCTAGGGAAGTATATAATTTGATTATAACTTCCCTATATAACTATACCAGATAAATCGAGAAATGCAAACCACCAGAACAAAAGTTATCGCCTGTGCAACCGTCATTGAAGAGATGCTTCCCTATCTTCCACCGAATATAGAGTATGAAGTACTCGATTTTGGATTACACCTTTCCCCAACCAATTTACGACAAAGACTTCAAGAAGCAATTGATGCTTCAAGCTCTCAATTTAATACCATTTTGCTAGGATATGGTTTATGCTCGATGGCAGTAATCGGTCTGAAAGCTACCAACTGTCGCTTAGTAATCCCGCGCACAGATGATTGTATCGCTATTTTTCTTGGTTCTCAGAAAGCTTACCGTGAACAAGCACATAAAGAAATTGGCACCTATTACCTCACAAAAGGGTGGATTGAGGTAGCTGATACCCCCTTTGATGAATATGAACGCTTGATCTCCCAATATGGCGTCGAAAGAGCTGACCGGATTATGCATGCCATGTTAAAAAATTACACTCGTCTCGTTTATATTGATACCGGAAACAGCGATAAAAGCCAATATGTAGCCTATGCCCGTAAAGTCGCCGAGCAATTCCATCTCCGCTTTGAAGAGATTAAAGGATCCAACGAATTGATCATAAAGATGTTGAATGGTGATTGGGATGATGATTTTTTGGTCGTTGAACCTGGCCATACTATCTCCTATCTAGATTTCAAACTCCTTAAGCCAAAAAATATCAGTGCAGATGTCCATTTCAATATACCTAAGGTAACAGCAGAATGAACGATACAGCAAGAACGATGGATATTCCATATCAACAAAATACGCGAATAATACTGATCCGCAAAACCAGAGGTAATCCTTCCCATATCTTTTCTTAAACCAATCACGGAAGGAGCAAACAGATGAAAATAATTGGAGAAAAAATCAATGGTACCCGCAAACGTGTGGCACAAGCTATTGAAGAAAGAGAGGCTGCATATATTCGTGATTTAGCTATCAAGCAAAGTGAGGCAGGCGCAAACTGGTTGGATGTTAATGCGGGCACTCATCCAAGCCGCGAAGCAGATGACCTTCTTTGGTTAATAGAAAATATTCAATCGGTGGTAGATACTCCGCTCTGCCTAGATAGTGCCAACCCGCAAGCATTACAAATTGCCATTTCTGCGGTAAAGAAGACACCGATGATCAATTCCATTTCTGGCGAACCGGAACGACTGCAAAATATTCTCCCAATTGTGGCAGAGTATGGATGTCAGGTGATTGCCTTGGCGATGGATGGAAAGAAAATACCAGAAACCAGTCAAAAGCGGTTAGAAGTTATCCACAAAGTAATGGAGGAGACTCGCAAATTTGGGCTACCAGACGAAAATATCTACCTTGATCCATTAGCAATGACTGTTTCTACCAATACTCAATCCGCTATGATCGCGATTGAAACCATGCAAGCGGTCCGAAAGGAATATCCCAAAGCTCACTTAACCATAGGATTGAGCAATATTTCTTTTGGCTTACCCGCTCGGTCGAACATTAATCGAGTTTTCCTGACCATGGCTCTCATGGCTGGGCTAGACTGTGCCATTCTTGATCCACTTGATAGAGAAATTCAAGCAACGATTGTGACAACCGAATTGTTATTAGGGCGGGATGCTCATTGCCTCAACTATATTCGCGCCGCCCGAAAGGGGTTATTCGAGCCACTCCAGGGCTCATAAGAAAACACAACCAAACGACCACCATTTATTATGAAAGGAGATCCTATGTCCCAAGAGCTTGTTCAAGCTATCACCGAGATGCGCGAAGAAGATGCGCTGAAAATAACCAACCAAATGTTAGAGGCAGGTACTGACCCACTAGAGGTGTTGGAGGCCTGCCGCAATGCTATGGAGATCATTGGTAAGCAGTTCGAAACCGGCGATTGTTTCATCCCCGAATTGATCCTCGCTGGTGAAATGCTTAAACAAATCTCTGAAATCATCAAACCACGCCTGAAAAAAGAAGCAGTGCAAAAGAAATTTGGTAAAGTGGTCATCGGCACCGTTGAGGGTGACATTCACGATATTGCGAAAAACATCGTCGCTTTTATGCTGGATATCAACGGTTTTGAAGTTACCGATTTAGGTGTAGACGTTCCACCGATGAAATTTGTCGAAGCCACAAGGCAAACCGGTGCGAAAGTCGTCGCACTTTCCGGTTTCCTCACCCTCGCGTATGACCCAATGAAAGCTACCGTTGAGGCCCTGAAAGCCGCTGGTTTGAAGGATGTCAAAGTGATGATTGGCGGTGGCCAAATTGA
>DAOTVW010000141.1:0-2492 GCA_034436035.1 Anaerolineales bacterium | reverse complement strand
ATTTCCTAACAATACCAGACACAGTATTTGAAGCATTATACGGTGGAAGTGCTGGAGGTGGGAAATCAGAAGTACTTTTGTTGCTCCCATTAATTAGAGAGTTTTATAAATACCCAAGATTTAAAGGCATCATCTTCCGACGTACCTACCCAGAGCTCGAACGTGAGCTAATCCTTAGATCCCACGAATATTATCCCGCCACAGGTGCAGTATATTCCGACGCTAAGAAGCGTTGGGTATGGCCGCACACAGGTGCCGTTGTTCAGTTTGGTTACGTCGAACACGAGAGCGACGTAAGGAAGTACGACACGACCGAGTACAATTACATGGCGTTTGATGAGCTCACGTCATTTACCGAGTTCATCTACCGGTATTTGGCATTCTCTCGTTGTCGTTCTTCGGACCCAAACCTACCCGCGATTGTAAGGAGTGCAAGTAACCCTGGGAACATTGGCCACTGCGTACCATACGGTGATGTTCTAACCCCTGACGGTTGGAAGGACATTTCCACGCTTGAAGTGGGAGATCCTATTTACGAGGTTGACCCAAAGACTCTTTGTTTAGTCGAATCAGTAGTCGAGCAGGTCCATGTGCATGCTTATAAGGGTAAATTGTGGACCGTGAATTCGTCCAACTTGCACATGTGCTGCACGCCAGAACACCGTGTTCTTAGGGTGAAAAAACCTTATGACGTATACGCCTTGGCTGAAGTTCGAGCGCTTCCAGGGCAGGCCCATATAGCGCGGGCGATCGAATACACACTTTATGATTCTCCAGACACTTTTAGAGTTGAGGAGGCGGATGGAGTTACAAGGTATCCACAACCATTAGAAATCCCTTTCGATTGTTACGCTGAACTTATGGGCTGGTTTTTATCCGAGGGTTATGTTGTAGATGAGAAGTACAATCAGCAATACTTTGCAATCACGCAATTAAAAGAAGAAAACAGAGAACGTATACGTGACCTTCTTCATCGGTGTTCATTTAGGTTTAGCGAGGTTGAGAAAGGCTTTTCCGTTTGGTCTTCATCTTGGTATCATTACATGAAACAGTTTGGGAAGTGCCGAGATAAGTACATACCGCGAATTTTGCTAAATAGTTCCCAACACTCGCAGAGAATTTTATTTGACGCTCTCGTCGCAGGAGACGGCCATTGGAGCAGTAAGAATTCGGGTTTTTACTATACTACATCGAGACAATTAGCTGATGATTTCTGCGAGCTGGCTTTCAAGCTTGGTTATCGGGTCAGGCTTAATAGCAGGCAGCGACCTAATCGAGTGGGCTTGTCGTACGAGATTGCATTTGATTCAAATAAAGTGACCGAAATTCTAACGGGACAACATGCCTACTCTAATGTAAGAACTACAGTCAAACGCCCAAAGAATGTGACATTTGGTGAGTTTGACGGTTTGGTTTATGATGTTGGTGTTCCCCTTTATCATACATTTGTATTGCGGCAGAATGGGGCTGTTTGGATCAGTGGTAACTCGTTCGTCAGAGCACGTTTTGTAGAACCAGCACGTGAGGGTTATACGATCATTAAAGATTCTAAGACTGGATTAACTAGAATCTTTATCCCGGCAAAAGCCACGGATAACCCTTACTTAATGAAGAATGACCCACAATATGTTAACAGACTTCAAGCACTCCCAGAAGCAGAACGGCTAGCTAAATTAGAAGGTGATTGGTGGACATTCTCTGGTCAAGTGTTTGAAGATTGGAGAATTCAACCGCTAGCTGGTGATCCACCCAATGCACAACATGTGATTAAGCCGTTCGAGATCCCATCGTGGTGGCCGAAACTTCTGGCGATTGACTGGGGATATTCGGCGATGTTGTACGCGGTTTGGGGTGCTATTTCTCCGAAGGGACGGCTAATCGTATATCGTGAGTATGCCGCTAAGAAGGAAAAGATATCAACATGGGCGGCTAATGTCGCAAGGTTATCTCAAAACGATGACTTAGTTGACGTAGTGCTAGACCCAAGTGCATGGGGCAATCGTGGGGATGAATTCACAATAGCTGAACAGTTTGAAATACACTCTGGAATGCGACCTCGGCCTGCCGACAATGATAGAATTGGCGGCAAAGTTTTACTGCAAGAATTAATGCGATTCCGTCCACGTCCGCCAAAGATTATGCCGCAAGAAGGATTTGATCCAGAGTTAGCGGACCGTATCCTTCGAATCCACGGCACGGCTAAATACTACGAATATCTAGAAGCTTTCACACCAGAACCAGAGGAAAACACTGAGGATTTGCCCAAATTACAAGTATTTGAAACTTGTCCAGTGTTGATAAACACAATCCCACTTTGTGTATACAACACACCGACAATGGGCAAATCAGTAAATCTAGAAGATGTGGCTGAGTTCGACGGCGATGACCCATATGACGGATTGCGTTATTTAGCTAAAGCCGCACAGAATTATTTAACCAGCGGCGTTGCAGAGAACGAGAGAAGGGAGGCACTCGACCGTGCTATCGCGGAT
>DAOTVW010000140.1:0-22078 GCA_034436035.1 Anaerolineales bacterium | reverse complement strand
GTAAACAAGGCATTTCCGGAAACCTGTCAGGTCTTATTAATGATTTCCCTCGCGCCTATGCGGATTGAATCACTTGCATGGACATGAACCTAAATACGCAACACTTCCACGGAGACCTGTCAGGTTTATTATTAATTTGCCCTTTCGCAATGCTGATTGAATCGCTTGTATCGTCACGAAACAAGGTATATAAGGTATTTCCGGAAACCTGTCCGGTCACGCTTGCTTTTCACAACAAATTCATAACGTTGAGGAAACCTTGCAATTCATTCACGCTTTTTTAACCACCCAGTAAATGAATTGAATTTTACAAACCATGTATAATTCATTTACTCTCTCTTGAGGTTATGTATGATGAAATTACCAATGCGACCTTTTCTCCTCGAACGCTATTTTGCAAAATATGAATTTAAAGTCCAATATCTGCTCAGCCCTTCCGATTGTGAAGCGCTTTCCCTGACAGAACTATTATCCCTTGCAGACGAAGCAAGTCACAATTTATGGGACCAATTACAGCTTGGTTATACCGAATCCCAGGGTAATCCTCTCCTCCGAAATGAGATCAGCCAACTTTATCGCCGCATACCTGCCGAACAAATCCTTGTAGCAGCACCAGAGGAAGCTATCTTACTCGCCATGCAGGCACTCCTGCAGCCCGGTGACCACGTCATCAGTATCTTCCCTGCCTATCAATCGCTGTATGAAATTGCGCAATGTCTTGGTTGCGATTTAAGTTTTTGGCGATTTCGAGAAACTGACTTGGGCTGGACATTGGATTACACCGAGCTTGAAAAACTCCTGCGGCCACAGACACGATTGTTAATCGTTAATTTTCCCCATAACCCAACCGGCTATCAACCTGCTGAAAATGAATTCCTTTCCATCATCGAATTTGCCCAGCAGCATCACCTTTTCCTCTTTTGTGATGAGATGTATCGGTTTCTGGAATACCCGCCTAATCAACCATTACCATCCGCAGCGGATGTTTATTCGCAAGCAATATCGCTCAGCGGCTTATCCAAATCATTTGCCTTGCCTGGCTTGCGGATTGGATGGCTTGCCACGCAATCCAAAGAAATCATCGAAAAGTGCGCCATGCTCAAAGATTACACTACCATTTGCTCCAGTGCGCCATCCGAAATTTTGGCGATCATCGCTTTACGCAATCGCAATGGTATCACCGAGCGCAACCGCCAGATTATCTCAACCAACCTCACACTGGCACAGAATTTTTTCACCCGTAACGCGCAATATCTAAAGTGGATTCCGCCCCAAGCCGGATCCGTGGCGCTTGCTCAATGGCATAGCATACCAAACTATTCGAAAATCTATGAACAAGTTTTGGATAAGAAAGGCTTGATGATTTTACCTGGTTCGGTTTTTGAATTGGATGATCGTTATTTTCGATTAGGCTTGGGAAGAAAGACTTTTTCTCTCGCACTAGAGCAATTAGAAGAATGGATGAAGACAAATTCTGTCTATCTTTCTGATTTTAGTGTAAAATAGAATTAATTCCATCAATCTGGTACTTTTCAGGAGGTGTAACCCATGACCCATATCATAACCAGTTTGTGTCTGCGCGATTCGGGCTGTGTGGAAGTCTGCCCGGTCGAATGCATTGTGCCAGGAAAACCAATTGATCAGTGGCCCTGGTATTATATCGATCCGGATACCTGCATCGATTGCGGTGCTTGCGTTCCGGAGTGTCCTTATGAGGCTATTTTCCCGGAGGATGAAGTTCCTTCCGCTTATGTAGCCAAAGGAGGAGAATATATTAGCAGAGTTGGTCTTAGCGGCCATTATGAAGGCGTAAACCACCATGGTGAGAAAGTGGTGCTGGATTGTGTCCGTCAATTGACAAAAGGGGAGACAGTGGATCTCACTCCGGACATTCAGGAGAATTACCGTTACTTCAAAGAAGGTACCGGCTACAAAGCACTTGAATAAGCGTATTGAAAGCCAGGAGATATTTTTCCTGGCTTTCTTTTTTTGAAAATTATCATGCAAATTACTAAAGCAGAAGTCATTCCAATTGAACTGAAAACAAAGCAAACGATCCGTCTTGCAAAATACCCTCCCATCGAATCAGTGCTGGCGATATTCGTTCGTCTGGAAACACGTCAAGGACAGACTGCGTGGGGGTGTACGGTAACCTATCCAGCGTTTGGCAAAGAACAAAGTCAATTGGTACTGCGAGCTTGCCAGGAATGCGCAGTTAAAGTAGTGGATTTACATCCTCTCAACATCGCATACACCTTGGAAGAATTAACTCCTCTTTGTCAATCTGCTCCTGCGGCATTATGCGCGTTTGACTTAGCCTTGCATGACTTACTTGGCGTTGCCAGCGGATTTCCACTTTATCGCTTGCTGGGAGGTTATCGAAATTCCATCGAAACTTCTATCACCATCCCACTTTCCGAAGTAAATGAAACCGTTGAGATGGCATTGGATTTTTCTAAGCAAGGATTCCATATCTTCAAAGTTAAAGGTGGGCTGGATCCGCAGCAGGATGTTCAGCGTATCCAAGCCCTACGACAGGCATTACCCTACGCAACCTTGCGCTTAGATGCTGACGGTGGATATAGTGTAGAAGATGCCCTCAATGTTTCCCGAGTATTAAAGGATAAAATAGAATTTCTTCAACAACCAACCTCGACCAATAACCTCGATTTAATGCGTGAGGTGACCAAGCAGAGCAATGTTCCAATCTTAGCAGATCAATCTCTCCGTGGGAGCGATTCCACTTTAGAAATGATCATCCAGCATACTGCGAATGGCATTGCGATTAAGTTGGCTGCTTGTGGTGGGATACGAAATGCAATCCAAATGGATACCATTGCCCGAGCTGCCCACCTTCAAACAATGGTGAGTTGTTTGATCGAACCTGCTTTACTGACCGCTGCTGGTTTAAGTGTAGCACTCGCCAGCCCTAGCGTTCAATATGGTGATTTGGATGGCTATCTATTTCTAAGCCATGATCCAACCCAGGCAGGTTTCACTCTCCAAGATGGCTGGTTAATGATGTCCGATGTGCCCGGATTAGGCTGTAACGTAAGCCTCACCTGAGATTCCATCATAAACAAAAAGCCAGAACTTCTCAATATCGAGTAAAATAGCTTTCATGGCAATGTTGATCCTCATTCGTGGCGCCGGTGAAATGGCTAGCGGGATTGCGTACCGCTTGCATCATGCAGGCCTTAAAGTAATCATGACCGAATTAGAAAAACCTCTCGCAGTCCGTCGTTTTGTTTCTTTTTCCGAAGCGGTCTATGAGGGGCAATGGGCAATCGAAGGAATCACTGGAAAATTGGTAAAAGACCCCACAGATACTTTCAAAGTCCTTCAGGTTATGTCCAAAGGCTTCATCCCAGTATTGATCGATCCACAAGGTGAATCCATTAATGCTCTACATCCCACCGTTGTAGTGGATGCACGGATGCTGAAGCAGAATGTTGAATTAATTCCTCAGAGGATAAACTTGATCATCGGTTTAGGGCCTGGCTTTGTAGCTGGAAAAAACTGCCATGCCGCTATCGAAACCAATCGAGGACACACGTTAGGGCGGGTTTATTGGGATGGTGCGCCGATGGCAGATACCGGAATCCCTGATTCAGTTGGAGCGCATCGCGAACAACGCGTCCTGCGCGCTCCGATCAGTGGGATCTTTCATCCACAGGTGAACATTACCGATCATGTCGAACCAAATCAGCTGGTTGCGCTGGTTGATGATCAGCCCATCCATGCCCCCTTCGCTGGCGTAGTCCGTGGGATACTCAGGGAAGGGACACCAGTATCACAGAATCTCAAAGTGGGAGATATCGACCCGCGCGATGATCCCCGTTACTGCACTTTAGTTTCGGATAAGGCTATGGCAATTGGTGGCGCCGTCTTAGAAGCAATTCTCTCCAAACCAAATCTTCGTCCTTATCTCTGGACTTAGTTCTACTCCGTGCTATCCAATTCTCCGCATCCATTATCTTTATTGACCGCATTTCGATTCAACCAGGATATCCAACTGGCACTGGTTGGAGCAGGCGGAAAAACGCACACCATGTTTCAGCTTGCCAAAGAACTGGCAGGTCAATCTACTCATGTACTAGTGACCACGTCCACCCACCTTGGGCGCGAGCAGGTAAATCTGGCTCACCATCACCTTATACTGAATTCACGGGCAAATATTCCTAACCTCAATGCCCTTAAAAAGGGAATTAATTGCATTAGTGGTGCTTGGGATGATGTAAGCGAACGGTGGCAAGGATTAACGCTAAATCAACTCGACCATCTTTCCCAATTCGCTCATCAAGCAGGCATTCCATTACTCATTGAAGCAGATGGATCACGCCACTTACCCATTAAAGCTCCGGCTGAACATGAGCCGCTTATCCCTGCCTTTGTTGATGCAGTGATTGTAACCGCAGGACTGAATGGACTGCACCAACCATTGGGGGCTGAATGGGTTCATCGTCCTCAAATCTATGCTGAGTTAAGCGGTTTAAATTTAGGTGATCTATTGACCCCATCATCTCTTGCCACTGTGCTATGTCACCCCCGGGGTGGTTTGAAAAACATTCCTCCGCACAGCCGTAAAATTTGTTTACTCACCCATGCAGATGACATCCAAAGCCAAGCTGAATCGCGTCACCTTAGCCAGCTTCTCCGTCACTGCTATGAAACCATCGTAGTTGTCTCCGGAGCACCACATCTGTCCTCTACTTCAGCAGATTTAGACTTCTATCAAGTTATCGCGGTACATGAGGCGACAGCTGGAATAGTATTAGCTGCGGGGGCATCGCAACGATTTGGTGAGCCCAAACAATTATTGCAATGGAAAGGGGAAACCCTCGTCCACCATGCCGCACGGGTTGCTTTGGAAGCGAGCCTCGACCCGGTGATTGTTGTGTGTGGGTCGGAATCCGAGCGTGTTCAAAGAGCCGTAGCAGATTTACCCATCAAAATCGTCTATAACCCCGATTGGCAAGCAGGTCAAAGTACTTCCATTAAAACTGGTTTGAAGGCTCTCCCAGCGCATGTTGGAGCGGTTATCTTCTTGCTGGCAGACCAACCTTATGTGTCACCACCTGTGCTACGCCTATTAGTGGATGATCACAGCCATAATTTAGCAAGTATCATTGGACCCCTGGTCGATGGGCAACGCTCCAATCCAGTTCTCTTTGATCGCCGCACCTTTGGTGCATTAATGGAATTACAAGGGGATATCGGGGGACGGGCTCTTTTTAGCCATTACCCTCCCCGCTGGCTGCCATGGCATGATGACCGTTTACGAATAGATATCGATACACCGGATGCGTATCAAAAGCTAATCGATAATAATGATGACTGAACCTGTGAGTATTTCTGCCATCATACTCGCTGCGGGAGAATCACGCCGCATGGGTCAACCCAAAATCGCCATGCCTTGGGGGAATACAACCGTCCTCGGACATATTATCAGAACCTTAGAAGAGGGTGGATTAACATTGGGTTTACGCGAAATAATTGTGGTCGGTGGAAAGGCACATGCCGAAATATTAAATATCCTTCAATCCCTGGATACGAGTCTGCCCGTCCATCCTTGTTTCAACCCACGCTATCAGGAGGATGAAATGTTGATTTCGCTGCAGGTGGGCATGTCATGTCTTTCTCCTAATTGCCAAGCGGTCTTGGTAGCCCTAGGCGATAACCCTCAAATCCTCCCAAGTACTGTCCATTTGCTATTAAAAGAATTCCAAAGCGAACCTCAGTTCATTTTGATGCCCAGCTATCAAATGCGGCGAGGCCACCCCTGGATGATCGACCGGCGCCTTTTTCCTGCGATTATGAATCTCCAACCACCTTTAACGTTACGAGATTTCTTTCAAAAGCATGCCCATCAAATTCACTATGTTCTCGTGGATACCCCAACCATTTTACAAGATTTAGACACACCACAAGATTACGAGCGTTACCATCCCCAAGATTAAAATCTCCAAATTGGCTTAGATCAATCTCACTTTGATAAAAAACAAAAAATCAGGTTATAATCATTGTACGCAAAGAAAATTCTATTGAAAAATCTTTCTTGGCCACAAAGAGAATGCCCAATTTAAAAACAGTTTTAATCATTGAAGATGAAGCGGATACCGCCGAAATGCTATCGGAGATGATGCAATTAAGCGGTTATCGGTCCGTCCATGCGTATGCCGCCCAACCCGCCCTGACTTTGCTGAGCGATCATAAACCAGATATCATCCTCCTCGATGTCGTATTACCCGATTACTCCGGATTGGAACTCCTCCGTAAAATCCGCCAAATATCCCAGTTTGAAGATTTACCCGTAGTGTTAATATCCGGGAACAGTCAACCAGTGGATATCCAAAATGGGTTACTCGCAGGCGCGTCAGCTTATCTTACCAAACCAGTTGCATTTTGGGAATTGAAAACCACCGTCGACCGATTAGTTAAATAACTCTATCTACATGAAGCAAGTCATTCGAGCATTTATCGCAATCGAAATCCCTTCTGCAACGCAACGCAAACTGGCAGAGATCATTCAGACCCTCAAAAAAGACATCCCGACCACTGCAGTCCGCTGGGTTAACGCAGAGAATCTCCACCTCACCCTAAAATTCCTTGGGGATGTTTCGATTGCAAATCTTTCCCTGGTGGAAGAGATCATTTCTACTGAAGCCAATCAATTCCAGCCATTCACAATGAGCATTGGAGAACTGGGTGCATTTCCGAATCCTAAACGCGCTCGAGTTCTGTGGGTGCATGTGGTTGCACCACAGGAATTAAGTTTATTGCAAAAGGCGATTGAAAGCCAATTGGTTCATTTAGGTTATAATGCAGAGGAACGCCCATTTACCCCCCACCTTACGCTTGGTCGGGTCAATCGCAACGTGACAACGAATGACTTAAATCAAATCGCCCAAGTCCTCCAGCAACACCCAGTTGGCTTCATTGATGTCGTGCAGGTGAATTCAATAAATCTATATCAAAGTGAACTTAAACCGGGGGGACCAATTTATACTTGTTTATATAATGCAAAACTTCAATCTTATTCTCATTAACGAGGTGAACTCTGGACGCATTAGAACTGGCAAGGAACATTGTTGATATTTTGGAAAGCAAAAAAGGGGAAGACATTTTGCTTTTAGACTTGCGTGAGATCATCCCCTTTGCTGATTTCTTTATCCTGTGTAGCGGAACGAGCGATCGTATGCTCCAAGCATTGGCAGATGCAGCGGTTGAGTCCGTACGAAATCAATATCACTTGAAAGGCCGTATTGAAGGGGAAGGGATGGATGGCTGGATCTTAGTCGATTTTGGGGATGTTATTTTACATGTCTTCTCCCCTGAGCGGCGCAATTATTATAAACTCGAAGAACTTTGGAGCAGTGGGAAAATACTTCTCCACCTGCAATAAATGTAGAGAAAAGCCCGCGAACGCGGGCTAATTCCACATTATTATGCGCGAAACCTTGCTTCTGCACTCTCTATGATTGACTGAATTTCCGTTAAGCTCCCTTCCGCGATGGAAGGCATGGTGTGCTTTTCTAATATTGCCAGTAATCTTTCATGCAACCGTTCGTCCATGGATTTAGAACCATTCCTTTCCCAAACGACATGGGCATTCCGGTCGAATACTTTGGGCACCCAAATCTCTTGTTTACATAAAGATACTGCTTTTGCCTGGGATAGATAATGTTCTCCTGGTCCAACTTTTTCGATTAAATCCAGCATTATCGTTTGAGGCTTCACTTCCACTCCGCGCATGATCCGCTTTGCCATAGCGATAACCTCATCAGCGAGCACAAGCAATTCTAGAGAACCGATATCGGCACAATCGAGAAACCCTACATCATGGACGAGCGAAGCTCCGCTTAATGCAGAAAGCAATATCTGCATGGATATTTCGACAGCTGCTTGAGCATCCACTTGTTTGCTCTCCGAAGCACCAGCGGTACCCATAAACGGTAAGCCTAAATAACGTGCGATATCCATAGCAGCAGCGGTATAAAGGCTCATCTCCGGAGAGCCATAAGCAGGACGGGCAGTCCGTAAGTCCATCGCCCCCAGTGCAGCACCAATCATCATGGCTGCTCCGGGTTGAGCCAGTTGGACGATGGTTAGCGCACTCAATGAAGCGGCCAAAAATAACACCAATGCACCTGCACCTGTTGGCGGTGATTCTAATCCAACCGTGGGACCCCCCAAACAAATGGCGGGAATCCCATGCTCGGCTGCCCATAACATACAACCAATTTGCCCATCAGCTAATCCTAAAGGCGATTCATAGGTGCCGAAAAAAGCAAAGTTCGGCTTTTTTCTTAACTGGTTTTCCCCACCAGCAATGACGGCAGCTACTTTATATATTTCTGCCAAGACTTCTGGTTTGGTAGCCCAAGCGATAACCGGTTTCCGGCTTTGGGTGATCATCTCAGTAAATTCGTATAACGGAGATAAATCAGCAGTGACATCATCGAAAATGCTTAAGCTCATCAAATAATCCAGATTTTCCAACCCATCGCAAACTTTTGCTACCATTGCCGCATCACCACGTCTCGCCCGGCGCCTTTCACCACTCTGGGGATCAATAAAATATGTACAGGTCGGTCCTGGACCAAAATGCACCCGATCCGCCGCAACCCGAATATCAAATTCCGGAGTTTTTCCAAAAATAGTGAAAGTTCGCGGTGTGCTGGCAATTGCTTGTTGAACGATATGGGATGGGATGATTGCCCTTTCTCCCTCTATCCGGCAACCGGATTCTTGCAGGATTTGGCGAGCTTGACCATTGTGAACAAGCACACCAACCCGTTGTAGCACTTCTAAAGCATTCAGGTAAATTTCCTGACATTGTGCATCTGATAAAACTCGAAACTGAGGTGTTTGGTGAGCAGAATAATTGCTGATAATCATGGGATTACCTCATTAAATAAAATCATTATACATGTCCATAATAATCACGATGCACCACCACTGCATAAGCATATTCCATCATGGTACCCCAACTAAAAATGGGTATATCAATGATACGCTGCAATGCCCGCGCGAATGGTGGAAAACCTGTGCATTCTAAAACCATCGCTCCCATATTGGGATGTGCACGATAAAATTCTTCTGCAACAGCTAAAAATTCTTTTTCCGCTTTCTCATAATCCGCTTGGGGAATACTAGGTCTGATCCCAGCAGTCCATAAGTGATCAAATTCAACACAACGTCCATCATCCATTGCGCCTCCGATCACATAATTACTTCCCAGCTCAATACCGACCGACTTAAGATGTTCTTCCGTTAGGAACTGAGAATTCGCCACTAAAATCCCTACCACCTGGGATTTTCCCACAATCTGTTGGGCAAGAGGGACTTGTAACAAACTGGACATAAAAACTGGTTTTTGGATGGCAGAAGCGACTTCACGTTGAAAATAGGCAAAATAACCGCATTCCCCTAATATCGCCCGGCAGCCTAACTTTTCCAGTTTTCGGGCAGCATTCAGAATCGGTTGCAAACAAGATGCTTTATCTTCTCCGCGTACCAAGCGATAAATATCCACCCCTTCCACAACTTCATATTGAATTGGGAATGGATAAGCACTGGGATTACGCACGTCCCCTGGAAAAGCCGGATAATAATCGTCTAATAGCAATATCCCCAAACCCATTCCAGAAAGGTATTGGTTGGGTCGCGCCTCAATCCGTTTAATTCCAAAGTCTCTAAACTGGTACATTGCCTTTCAAAATCGTCATCAAATGATCATCATTTATATTTCCGCCAGTAACCAGACAAACCACTCTTTCCCATTTATTGGAATCCTTGAATGCGGCTGCGAGACTGACTGCCGCAGCTCCTTCTGCAATCACATGATGGTCATGAGCCAGCAGTCGGATCGCTTCCGCTACCTCGGTTAAACGGACAACTTCGGTTCGATCGACTAACTTTTGCGCCCACTCCCACATTTGAGGAAAAACAAATGGAGCCCCCATACCAGAAATAAAACTAGCGCGATAGGATGTGTTTACAGGTTTTCCTGCTTGCAATGAACTGGTGAGCGGTGTGGCAGTCTCTACTTCGCATGCAACGATTTGAATATGTGGTTTGATGCTCTTCATCATTTGAGCAATCCCACAAGTTAACCCGCCTCCTCCATAAGGAAGGAAGATCGCATCACAATCGGTTATTTGTTCAAGGATTTCCAGCGCGATGGTGGCATTGGCGGTCACTACCGCCGGATCTGCAAAGGGATGAATGAACAAACCTTTTACAGCGGGATATTGACTGTTGACCTGTATCTGCTGATAGGTTGAAAAAGGCACACTCACAATTTTCGCCCCAAACGCCTGAATAGCTTGAACTTTTCCACGCGGTGCATCATCGGGGACAATCACAGTACAAGGAATTTGTGCCAGCTTAGCACAATAAGCGAGAGCTTTACCCATGTTCCCAGCGCTAGCAGTCCAGACTCCCTGGTCATCTACTTGCTCGCGATAGGAATGGATTGCCCATTGCGCAGCACGGATTTTGAATGATCCGGTAGGCTGTAGGTTTTCCATTTTCAGGTATATGTTTCCTTTTGATGGAAATCCCGCGCACAAAATGAGTGGACTGGATTGCAGCCCTTCTTGCCGCAAGTACGATAACGCTCGTTGTGCATCAGCGACAGTGATTGCCAAATTCGGAAGAGACTGCTCTATCATAAATTAGTCCAGTAGATTCGCAATCCGGTATACAATGTCCAATCTACCTTTTATGTTTTGAATAGGTTATCTTGCTTCATAACCTAAAGCTTCGCCAAGGCTTGGTCTAAATCCGCGATCAAATCATCTACATCTTCCAATCCAACCGAAAGGCGAATTAAACCATCATCGATACCAGCCTCATCCCTCTCTTCCTGAGTCATATGCTCATGGGTGATCGTGCGGGGATGCATACAAATGGTACGGCTGGTGCCAAAGGTTACCGCGTGCGTGATCAATTTCAAAGCATTCATCACCGTCGCAGCTCCCTGCATTCCATTTCCTACCACAAAGGATAACAAACCACCACTGGCTTTCATTTGGCGTTGCCCTAATTCATACTGTGGATGACTGGGTAATCCTGGATAATTTACCCATTTCACTTTCGGGTGAGAATTGAGAAATTCTGCAATCCGTTGGGCATTAAAGCTGTGCCGTTCCATGCGCAGCGATAAGGTTTCTAAATATTGCAACATTAACCAAGCTTCAAACGGTTGGAGGATTGCCCCAACGAACTCGGTTGTATTCCAGCGGATATCTTCAACCAGGTCTTCTGGCCCAACAACTGCGCCGCCTAATACAGTCGCATTCCCGCTCAAGAACTTTGTCAGCGATAAAAGGACAATATCCGCGCCTAATTGTAAAGGTTTTTGCAATGCAGCGGTGGCAGTGGTATTATCCACCATGAGCGGCACGCCTTTCCGATGGGCAACTTCCGCCACTGCTGCTATATCCGTCACCAACAAGCATGGGTTACTTGGCGTTTCCACCCAAACCAGCTTGGTACGATCGTCGATCATTTTCTCCCAGGCTAATGGGTTGGTAAAGTCTTTCACAAAACGGAACTCCACGTTACAGCGCTCCGGGAAGATCGAGGCAGCCTGTTTATAACCTTCCCCGAAGGTATTCAATGTCGTAACGACATTGTCACCGGGGCGTGCAATGGTAAAAATGAGGTTAAACAATGCCTGTGATCCACTTCCAGCGGTAACACACCCCTCCCCGCCTTCCAATGCAGCAAGGCGCTTTTCGAGCACACTCACCGTTGGTGTCTTACTTCGTCCATAGATATAATTTGGGAATTGTTCAAAACTCTCATACGGATAAGTCATGGATTGCACAATTGGCGGGACAAAGGAACGAAACTCATTCACATCCTTGAGGGGATGAAATCCGCTATGTAATGCACGGGTATTAAAACCAAGGTTTTCATCCAGTGCAGATGGTTTGTTTTTGCTCACTTGATATTTCCAGGGATCGCGCAGGAAGAAGGGTTTATCGTTATGCATAAGTCAATACCTTTCTGAATCGTAGAATAATCCAAATAATTTTATGGAATAATGTGGTTCATTTCATCATCACTTAGGTGGCAGGCGATATAGTGATTTCCGCCCAAATTCCGTAACATCGGTTCTTCTGTTTCACAAATTTCCCCTATTTTGAAAGGACAACGGGTGTGAAAACGGCAACCACTGGGTGGATGGACAGCACTGGGAACACGTCCATACAGGCGCACATGGGTAGCTTGTAAATCTGGATTAGGGCGCGGTACAGCTGCTAATAGTGCAGCAGTATAGGGGTGATATGGCGGTTGATAAATGGATTCACAATCCCCGATTTCCATAATTTTTCCCAAATACATTACGGCTACATCATCAGAAAAAAAGCGAACCGTACTCAAATCGTGGGAAATTAAT
This sequence comes from Anaerolineales bacterium, assembly GCA_034436035.1. GTDB lineage: Bacteria > Chloroflexota > Anaerolineae > Anaerolineales > UBA4823 > UBA4823. Next base: position 9,663 of record DAOTVW010000140.1, on the reverse strand, counting down.
ATCATGGTTGTATCTTGGCTGGTTTGTATTTCTAGTAACAAATTCAATATCGCCGCTTGAACAGAAACATCTAACGCTGAAACCGGTTCATCACAAATTAGCAACGCCGGGTTTGAAGCGATAGCTCTGGCAATCCCAATTCGTTGCTTTTCTCCACCGCTCAATTGCCGTGGCATTCGGTAATAATAACTCTCGTCGAGCTTGACTGCACAGAGTAACCGTTCTACCTCGGTTTGAATCTGATCCCTTGCGACTGTTCGAAAACGCTTCAAGGTAAATGCAATTTGATCTCCAACACAATAAGACGGGTTGAGAACACTATTGGGGTCTTGAAATACCATTTGCATTTGCCGAATAGTTGCAATGTTTCGCTTGTTAAGTGGCTTGGAAATATCTAACCCTAAAAAGTCCATCTTTCCGGAGTAAATTGCTTCCAGCCCAACAATCGCGCGGGCAACAGAGCTTTTCCCACAACCCGATTCACCAACTACCCCTAAGGTACGCCCTTTTTTAATTTGCAAACTAATCCCATCCACTGCACGCACATATTCCCGTTTTTCTAACCCAAAAAATCCGCGCACAGTCTTAAATGGGATCGGATAATAGACTTTAATCTTATCGAGCGAAAGTAACTGTTGAGTAGATTCGCCGGCTCGTTCGACACAAGGTTCTCCGATATCTTCACCAGACCAGATGCGTTTTTCACCTAACCACTCGTCCGCCCGCAAGCAGCGCACCTGATGCCCATTTTCAATTTCCCTTAAAATGGGGTGTGTCTCAAAACAGCCGGTTTGGGCAAATTCACAGCGCGGTGAAAAGATACATCCATTTGGCAACTGATCTGGCGCAGGAACTCGACCGGTTATGGGGTGCAATTTGCGCGTTCCTTTTGGCGCATCCACATCGGGCAAACATTTCATCAAGCCCATTGTATAGGGATGTAATGGACGATGAAAAATCGTTTTTGCATCAGACAACTCAACAATTTCCCCTGCATACATCACCGCAACTTTATGAGAAACCCGCGCCACAACCCCCATATTATGACTAATATAAAGAGTAGCGGTTTGAAACTGTTCTTGTAACTCGGCTATCAAATCTAAAACGGCTGCTTCAACCGTCACATCTAATGCTGTGGTGGGTTCATCCATAATCAATAACGAGGGGTTATTCAATAAAGCCATGGCAATTAACACCCGTTGCTGCTGTCCACCGGATAACTGATGCGGATAGCGCGTCATTGTCCCTTCAGCGTCTGGCATATAAACCCGTTTGAGCGCCTCTAATACTTCCCCGTATGCCTCTTTTTTGCTGATGCCACGGTGGGCAATCAAACTTTCTGCCATTTGATCTTGAATACGCATGGTTGGATTGAGAGCAGACATTGGTTCCTGGTAAACCATGGAGATATCCGCGCCGCGCAAGCGACGTAATTCCCGTTCGGGCCGGTTTTGCAAAGGCTCCCCTTTAAAAATGATATTTCCATTGCGTACAAAACCATTTGGCCCTAGGAAATTGACAATCGAATAAGCCACGGTGCTTTTCCCACAGCCCGATTCGCCTACTAACCCCAAGTTCTCTCCGCGTTGGATCGTGAAACTCACGTCTCGAACCGCATCAATCACCCGCTTTCGGGTTTTGTAGCTTATCGCTAAATTCTCCAGCTTGAGAACTGTCTCCTGACTCATCCAGCCATCCTTGATTTATTGATAACGCATGGATTCTTCACGTAAACCATCCGCGAATAAATTTAATCCGATAACCAAACTGACAATTGCCAATGTAGCGGAGAGAACTGGCCAAATATTGGCGGTCATCCGTGTGTGCCCTTCCTGGACCATACCACCCCAATCCGGTGTTGGTGGTGGTAACCCCAAACCAAGAAAGCCTAGCGTTCCAATATAAAATGCTGCATATCCAACCCGCATAAGAAAATCTACTATTAAGGGCCCCCGACAGTTAGGGAGAATCTCCCGAACCATAATAACGAAATCAGAATCGCCGCGTAATTTTGCTGCTTTAACGTATTCCCGTGTGCGGATATCCATAGTCAGCGCTCGTACTAAACGGGCAATTCCAGGAGTACCGCCAATGGAAATAGCAATCACGACATTGAGCGGCGAAGGTCCCAATGCAGAGATAATGATCATATAAAGTAATATCGTCGGAAATGCCATAAAGGCATCTAAAATCCGCATGATCGTTTCATCTATCCAACCATTGTAATAACCGGCAGGTAAACCTAACATAATCCCGATTAATAAAGCAACAAATACTGAAACCGGTCCCAATAATAAAATGGTGCGCGCTCCAAACAATAAGCGGGAAAAGACATCGCGCCCTAAATGATCCGTGCCAAGGATATGATCTGCGGTTGGAGGTTTATTTATAAATTTATAATCCTGCTCCAGAGGAGAATATTTGGTTAAGAATGGGGCGAATATCGCTAAGAACACCCAAATTAAGACTATCGCCAATCCAATCATGGCGGTTGGTGATGCCCATATTAATTCAAGGAATTCGCGGATCTTTTTCCAGGTTTGGCTGACCCGAAATCCCAAATCGAAGGGCGCTGAGGGTTTTGAATGGATCTCTGGATTGGTAGTACTTTGTATAGTCATTCTTGTTTCGGCCTATGAGTAACGAATACGCGGGTTAATCAATGCATAAATAATATCTGCCAGTAATTGAGTCCCGACTGCTAATACAATCAGAATCATCGACGAAGCTTCAATGGTGTAAACATCCTTATACAGCGCAGCGTTAAGGATTAAGTTTCCTAAACCAGGGTAACCAAATACCGATTCGACCACGACAAGACCACCGATAAACCAGTTTACATGTAACATAATCACAGTAATCGGTGCCATCATCGCATTTCGTAACACATGGCGGAAGACTACCTGACGGTTGCTCAAACCCTTTAATATAGCAGTACGCACATAAGGGCTGTTCATCACTTCAACCACACTGGCGCGTGTCATCCTGACGACATAGCCAATTTCAACCAAACTTGCTGTTAGCACTGGTAGAACCAGTAAACGCGGATCTTTTAGGACAGCGTTATCCTCCATAAAAACGGTAGCGCCTGGTAAGATCTTCAACCATAAGGCGAAAATCATGATTAAGATTATGCCGGTCGCAAAATCAGGTGAGGCAGCGGTAACCAATCCGCCTATGGAGATAATACGATCTAAAGGTTTCCCTTCATTCAACCCAGCCAACAACCCTAACAAGATCGCCAAAGGAATAGAAATGAGAATAGCCAGACTGGCTAAAATCAGGGAATTGGTAAAACGACGAGCGATGACCTCCGCAACAGGCTTTTTGTAGCGCAAGGATATCCCCATATCACCGCGCACAAGCCCTTTCGTGAGCGGAATGTAATCCACTGGCGAATCAGTAGTCGCAATCCAACCGGAGTATTCATAGCGGTATTCCACTCCGCCTTCGCCTTCTACCCACAAAGCTGCCCGGTTGGCATTATCAATTCCCCAAAAATAATGTTTTCCCTCCGCGTTGACTTTCCATTCTTGATCATCTTCAACCTGTTTCGTGCTACCATCATTCTGGCGCACCAATTTGAAGAGCTTACCATCTTGCACGTCCCATTGCACTAAATCACCATTCTTATCCACCGCCCACCATTGATGATATTTTGCTACCACACCTTCACTGATAACGATCTCTTTTAACGGATAGCCAACCACTCGGCTTGCTTGCCAATCAGAACCGATCAACCAAGAGATATACCGGATTACCACCGGTCGGTCTAGCCCAAGCTGATTCTGCATGGACTTTTCTTGTTCGGGTGTGGCATAAGCACCCAGGATATTACGAGCTACATTACCGGGTGCAATTTCTACAATCGCAAATACCAGAATGGAGACCAAAAACATGGTCAGGAGCATGGTGAATAATCTTCGAACAATGTAACGCGCCATTGCCTCTCCTAAACAGGTGACAGCTTATTTACACATGAGGCTGTCACCTGTTTTTCTATGCACCGCGAGAGTTGATCCAATCTTGCTCTCGGGCAACAATTTTCTTGATATCCTTTTGAACACTTTCTGGTAATGGTTCAACCTGGTGCTTTTCTAAGATTTCATCAACAAGTTTGGCAGCCCGTTCTTCCATCGTAGTCCCACCTCGTTTCATCCAAACAGAGTGGGGGTTTTTGTCAATCAGTTTTGAATAAAACGGCTCCTTGTAATGCCGTATTGTGTGGGGATGGCCCAGATAACTGCCTGTCGGACCGAGTTCTTCGATGACATCAATTGCTAAGGTTTCATCATTTACGGCTACTCCTTTGGTTGCCGCCCGCAAGAAACCGAGATATTCATTACACATAGCGATTAATGGCAGCGAACCTTGTAAGCCGGCGTCCATAAAACCGACATCATGAACAATATTGGCACCATGTAACAAGGCTGTTACCAGGCTAATTGTTGCCTCAAAGGCACATTGCTGGTCAAGAACTTTTGAATCCGTACTACCACCCAGCCCAAAAACGGGTAAATCGTAATATTTACCCATAGAGGTTGCGACGCCCTGTTCATCTGCCAATACATAATTTCCAACCATGGTTTGCAAATTGTATGGACCACCATTCCAACCGGGCATCGCTACGGCCGCGCCTTCCCGAACCAATTGGGATAGGACAATCCCCAAGAGAGTACCTGCATTCATCGAAGCCAAACAGCCTGCGGTTGTAGCTGGTGAATTGACACCCCCTGCATTGAGGGGTATATACAATTGTGGTAAACCTTTCTCCGCGAGATACATGCACTTCTGCAACGCCTCAGCATTGGCAACCATCCCAGATGTCACATTGATGTAACATGTAGCAAAGGGCTTTTTCTGGAACGCTTCCGCTCCCCCCGCCACTGCTTCGCACATCTCTACTGCAGCTACACAGCCCTCGAAATCCGGTGTAACAAAAACAATAGGTTTTGTGGTGTTGTTCAGCATCACTTCCATCTGGTAACGATCATAGATCCGTTGATCCACATCCTCTGGCAAGAAGGCGGACATAACAAAGTCAATTTCAGGCAGCGCATCCATTAAAATAATCGCATCTTTGACATCTTGAAGGGTAGGCTTGCGCCTTTGCCCGGTACGGTGATCTAAAATATTCAAGCAGTCCGAACCACCACCGAAATAGGAATTATAGCCACCAGCTCGGATGGCTGATTTTCCATTCCGATCATACAGGGTTATCCTTTTCGGGACAGTTAGTAAAGCTTTGGTTACCAAATGTTCTGGAATCCGGACGCGGATACCATCTACTTTCGCGCCTGCTTTCTTAAATATTTCTCGCGCTTTTTCATCATGCACATCGATGCCAATCCGCCAGAGTATTTCCAGACTGGCAAGGTGGATTTTCTCGCACTCTTCTTGTCCCATTCGGGTGTAATGGGCACTTGTCATACTGGTTCCATGGGTTTCGATCATATTTTTTTACCTTAAAACAATGACCATCATAATTGTAAACTGCTTTGTCGCCAGGGAAAATTCCTGGCGACAAAGCTATCCGTAAACCTTATGCTTCTTTCCATGTCTCATGGAAGATCGCGAATTCTTCTGGCGATGGAACAATGCCATGAAATTTCTTATCATAGATCTTCCAAACGTTCATGAAGAACGGTGTACAAATAGAACCACGTTCTTTTTGAATTTGTTCGCATTTGCCAATAATCTCGCGCCGCTTATCTAAGTCAAGCGTTTTCATTGATTCTTTGACAAGCGCATTGAACTCTTCATCAACCCAGCGCGTCTCGTTCCAAGGCACTGGCTTGCCAGTATCATCAGAGATATAAGCGAGTGGGAGCAACATGGGCGCCAATGTGCGGTGTGACCACCAGGTAATGCCCATGTTCCAATCTGTCCAGCCATCCCAATATTGGCTTGCGGGCATAGGCTTCAAATTGATCGTAAATCCACCTGCAGCAGCATCTTCTTTCAACGCTTGCGCATACGCCATGGACTCTGGCCAATCGCTCGCCACCACCAATTCAACGGTTACACCATCTGGGTAACCAGCTTGCGCCAATAATTCTTTGGCTTTTGCAGGATCAAATGGATAAGGTGGGATGTCCACATATTCCGGCTGGGCAGGGGCAACATGGCTATCATTTCCAATCGTTCCTTGCCCTTGCAAAGCTAAAGCCAAAATCTTTTCGCGGTTATGGCAGTGTTTAAGGGCGAGACGAACTTCATTTTTCGTCCATGGTTCTTGATCAACCCGCACTCGCAAAACACGCGTAGCAGCTGTTGGAGTAGAAATGACCTCATAACGAGGATCATCTTTGACACCTTCCCAAATTGCTACGGTGGGTTCAATGATCGTATCAACCTGACCGCTCTGCAAGGCTGCCAAGTCAGGGGTTCGGTCTTCACCCAGCTGAACCATCACAATCTCATCGAGATATGGTAATGGTTTTCCATCTTCGCCCATGCGCCAGTAATCTTCCCTTCTTTTAAGCCGACAACGCTCACCGGGAACATATTCCTCCATGGTGAAAGCGCCAGTACCAATCGGTTCACGAGTGATATCGCCACCGAACTCTTTCGGCAGAACGCAAGCCGCATAATGGAATAAATGCTCAGGGACAAAAATGGAGGGATCTTTAAGGTGCAGGACAACAGTGTAATTGTCTTTCTTCTCTACACCACTCTTATCGAGATAGCTCATTGAGCCCATGATGGAGGAACCTACATCTTTGTCTAACCACTGGTTGAAGTTGAAGACGACATCATCGGCGGTTAATTCTTTGCCATTGTTGAATTTGATGCCCTGTTTCACATATAATGTCCAGGTCATCAGGTCATCACTTACTTCCCATTTTTCCAGCAAGTAGGGAGAGGTGATTCCCTTAGGGTCAGTGTAGGTCAGGTAATCGAAGACATGCCGCCATGGATGAGATTGGCTGACAAGCGAAAAACGAGCTGGATGGTCTACCCGTTCCACGCGGGTCGCGGCGCGAATAACGCCACCGCGCACGATAGATGATGCGGTGGTAGCTGTGGGAGCGACAGTGGGCGCTTCGGTGGCGGGTATCGCCGTAGGCGGCACGGCCGTGGGAGCTGCAACTTCAGTAGGAGTAGGTTGAGCACAGGCTGCTAAGAATTTTGCACCAGCAATTGACATGCCCAACAATGTGGACAAGCGCAGAAACTCGCCGCGCGTGATTTGATTCTTGCGGAGCATCTCTTGCGCTTCGGGAATGAGGGGATGAATTTTCTTCTGTTCCATTGGGGATTTTCCTCCGTAAATGAATAAGGTAAAAAATGTTACTGATTTGGCCGGCTTCTTACTTGGCAAAATTGCTAAACCGGTTTATATTAACCTGCACGAAAGAAAACGATTGTGGGAGAAAACACCGCTTAGTATGTTTGGTCTGGTGCACCTCCAAGTGAACATTTTGAATATATTAATTTATACTATTGACATTTTTTATAATATCATCTAATATATCAGTTGTCAAGTATTATTATTGTTGATATATCAGTGCGGAGCGCTAGTAAATTGGGAACAGAAAAGGTTTGAAATGACAAGTACTACTTCTAAATCAACCATTTACCGCGAGATTCGGCGTTCCATCATTATGGGACATCGCAAGCCAGGGGAACGTTTGGATGTCAATCAAATCGCACACCAATATAATACCAGCATCACACCGTTACGCGATGCCCTCCAAATGCTCACCCAAGAAGGCCTGGTAACGATCAAACCGCGCTCCGGTTATTTCGTCACCCGCATGACTCTAAAACAATTACGGGACATGATGGAATTACGGAAAATCCTTGAAATTGCAGCTGTAGAGAGGGCTGCACCACGCATCACGCCAGAACAAATTCGCGAACTGCGTTCAGTACACGCTGGTTACACGGGGGATGACGATGAATCCTACGACCGGTATACCGACGAAAACCGCCGCTTTCATTACACGCTTGCACTAGCATCAGGCAATGTCGAATTAGCTGAAACAATTGGACGCTTGCATGACCGCTTAGCAAGGTTCATGGTTCTGCGCCATGCGGGTCTTTCCCAGGAATTTACCCATGCCCGTATTGTGGATGCCCTCGAAAAACATGATCTCGAAGGGGCTCGCCGCGCATTACTAGATGATATTGAACCTTCACATGACGAAATCATTGATGAAATTTTGGAAGAACGAGCAAACAGTTGGCATGTAGATACAGTCCGGTGACACATCATCGGCTGCTATCTTTTAGAAACCAAACCATCACAAGGAAAGAGAAATGCTATGATCCTCGATACAATTTACCAACACGTGATTGATGGCGAAGCTGAAGAAGTGGAAAGCCAGGTTAAAAAAGCTTTAGATGAAGGTCATTCTGCCAGTGACATTCTCAATAAAGCCCTCATTGCTGCCATGGATGAGGTTGGCCGACGATATGAACAAGGTGACTTTTTTGTCCCCGAAATGCTCATTGCCGCCAGGGCAATGCAAGCCGGTTTGCACATTCTAAAACCCCATCTCGTTCAAGGTGGCGTTAAAGCCGCTGGGAAAATTGCAATCGGTACCGTCAAAGGGGATTTACATGACATCGGGAAAAATCTGGTTGCGATGATGCTGGAAGGAGCTGGCTTTGAGGTGCACGACCTCGGTACCGATGTCGACCCGCAAAAGTTTGTCCAAATGGCTAAAGAAGGCGCCCAGGTGATCGGACTCTCTGCCTTACTCACTACCACTATGAACAACATGGCAGTGACGATTCAAGCTTTACAACAGGCTGGCTTACGTGATAAAGTAAAAGTAATCATTGGCGGAGCACCTGTAACCCCCGAATATGCACAAAAAATCGGTGCGGATGGGTTTGCCCCCGATGCGTCCACTGCGACTCGCGTCGTTCGGGAATTACTAGCCTGATTTTCAAATCGTCCAGGCGGGATCGACCGAGAAGCTAAGGCCTTCGTCATTGATAATCTCATCGATGCGAAATAGCCTTAGCCAATCTTGAAATCCCGCCTTTTCTATAATTTTTCAGGTTCTATTGCAAGTGTGGTTTTGGAAACAACTTCCATGACTAACAAAGCAAGCAATCTTCCTGCCAGCGCTGGTCATGGCGAGAGAGGCGAAGCCATCTTCTTGCAAGCAACCCCCTTTTCCCCCATTACGAAGTTCAGAATTAAGGGAACAGAGGGGTCACCCCGAAATACACCAGTTTGACTTGGCCTTATCGGCATCCCAGAACGCTAGTCAAGCATGACAGCGCCTTAAGTACACCACCGAATTCATACCTGACAGGTCTCATTCGCGCCTATGTGATCCGAAACGAATATATATATGGAACTCAAAACGCAAGACGCTTGCGATACGCATCTAAGTTGAGACCTGACAGGTCTCATTCGCGCCTATGCTATCCGAATCGAAAGCATGGATATGGAACTCAAAAGGCAAGACACAAACGAAGACCTGTCAGGTCTTTTTTTGATTTCCGCCCGCGCCTATACTATCCGAATCGAAAGCATGGATATGAAAATAGAAAAGCTAAACATTCGCGGTACACCACCAATTTCAAACCTGACAGGTCTCATGCGCGCTTATGCTATCCGAATCGATAGCATGGATATGGAACTCAAAAGGCAACACGGTTGCGATACGCATCTAAGTTGAGACCTGACAGGTCTCATTC
>DAOTVW010000139.1:0-7729 GCA_034436035.1 Anaerolineales bacterium | reverse complement strand
CAGTTTTCAGAAAGGGTACGCAGCGGCGCGTGGAAAGGATATACAGGAAAACCGATAAAAAATGTAGTCAATATCGGTATTGGAGGGTCAGACCTCGGTCCTGTCATGGCATACGAGGCGTTGAAGTTTTATAGTCGCCGTGATATGTGTTTTCGCTTTATCTCGAATGTGGATGGCACAGATTTCGTAGAAGTAACTCGTGATCTTGACCCAGCAGAAACGCTTTTTATCATTTCCTCCAAATCTTTCACAACATTAGAGACAATGACCAACGCTCGTACTGCCCGGGCTTGGCTTGTGGAACGATTAGGGAGTGAGAAGGCGATCGCGAAACATTTTGTGGCGGTATCTACAAATGAAAGGGAGGTGGCAAAATTTGGAATTGATACAACCAATATGTTTGGGTTTTGGGATTGGGTTGGAGGCCGTTTTTCCATCGATTCGGCGATCGGTTTATCCTTGATGATCGCCATCGGGGCTGATCACTTTCGGGCAATGCTAGATGGATTTCATGAAATGGACGAGCATTTCCGTACCGCTCCCCTTGAACGAAATCTGCCAGTAATCATGGGTCTATTGGCGGTTTGGTACAATAATTTTTTCGGTTCAGAGACGATTGCTGTGTTGCCGTATGAATACTATTTGCATCGCTTTCCAGCCTATCTGCAACAACTGACAATGGAAAGTAATGGCAAAGGGGTTACATTAGATGGCGACGTGGTGAATTATCAGACCGGTCCTATTTACTGGGGTGAACCAGGCACGAATGGTCAACACTCTTTCTTTCAACTCCTCCATCAAGGGACAAAACTGGTGCCTTGTGATTTCATCGCTTTTTGCCAGCCGCTTAATCCTATCGGGGATCACCATGATTTATTGATTGCCAATGTCATTGCCCAAGGCAAAGCGTTAGCGTTCGGGAAAACCGCAGCGGAAGTTCGGGCGGAAGGAACGCCTGAGTGGTTAATTCCACATCGGACTTTTGCAGGGAATCGTCCCTCAACGATGATATTTGCAGAGCGGCTTACACCGGTAACTTTAGGGAAACTGATTGCCCTCTATGAACATAGCGTTTTTACCCAAGGGGTCATTTGGGGTATCAATTCTTTCGATCAGTGGGGGGTTGAATTGGGCAAGGCTTTGGCTCAGCAGATCTTCCCACAATTGCAGGAAGAAAAGGAATTGGCGCACGATTCATCCACCAATGCTCTCATCCGTTATTACCAAAAAACTCGTCAAAGCCATGATCCGCAAGGGAAAGGATAAGCCATGACCTCTGGTTCTATTCGCACACTCTTTTTAGATATTGGGGGTGTTTTATTGACCAATGGGTGGGATCGGCAAGCTCGTCAACTGGCAGTAGAGATCTTTCATCTCGATTATCAGGAAATGGACGAGCGCCATCATTTAATTTTCGATACCTTCGAGTCCGGAAAAATCAGCCTCGATGAATATCTCGAGCGGGTGGTATTTTACCAATCACGTCCATTTTCAAGGGATGATTTCAAAGCATTCGTATTTAGCCGTTCGCAGCCCTATCAAGATATGCTGGACCTCGTGCGAGGGCTGAAAAGGAAATATGGGTTGAAGATTGTAGCGGTCAGCAATGAGGGGTATGAGCTGGCTCAGTACCGGATCCAAAAATTCCATCTGAAGGATATTTTTGACGCGTTTATCATCTCTTGTTTTGTCCATTTCCGAAAACCTGATTTGGATATCTTCCGCCTTGCCCAAGCGGTCGTTCAAGCAGAGCCATCTGAAACAGTTTTTATCGATGATCGCTTGATGTTCGTTCAGGTGGCAGAAAGCCTTGGCCTGCACGGCATTCATCATGTCAGCACAGAGGAGACGAAGGACAAGCTGGCTGAGTTCGGGTTGATTTGATAACCTGACATCAGCTTGGAAGGGCGACTCCCCGGTAGCGCCTGTCATGGCGAACGAAGTGAAGCCATCTCCTGCTTGCATCCTTTTGTTTTGAACGCCATTTTGCGGTAAACTGGTAATAGAAACAAATTTACATTGTTATGGCAAAACAAACATTTCTAACCCGGCTATCCATGCGCTGGGCGGCTTGGCAAAACCAGCAGCGCATTAAGAATATATCTGATCAAGTCCGCCGCCATGCGCCCCGCCTGGAAAACCCAACCAGGGTGGTGGTATTTAATGCGTCCTCGCGGTTAAGCGGCTTAAGCCAGAACGCTGCATTTACTATCTTAACTGGCTGGGGTTTGCGATTGGCAGGAGCGCAGGTGATTTATTTCGCTTGCCAGTCTGGGATGAGCCATTGTGTCTTGGGTACGAATCGGGATGATTATACCTGCCATCCACCATGCGAACAGTGCATCGCCCAAACACGGCGTTTGGCGCGTGCATTTGAAACGCGCTGGTTTCAATTTCAATCTGACCCGCTTTTAGTTAAAGAACTCGAAAACTTAAGCGTGTCGGAGTTGGCAGAGGTGCATTTTAGCGGGGAGGAATTTGGGTTATCGGAAACCATTCCTTTAGGAAGCCTAGTTTTGCCTTCCCTGCGCTGGGCATTGCGCCGTTATCATTTGCCGGATGATGAACCGACGCGTTACCTTTTCCGTCAATACATTTTATCAGCTTACAACATTGCTTTGCAATTTTACGAGTTGCTCCAAAAGGAGCGACCGCAAGTTTGTGTCATTTTTAATGGCATCATGTATCCAGAGGCGACAGCGCGCTGGGTAGCATTACAAAAAGGGGTGCGGGTAATTACCCAAGAAGTGGGGTTTCAACCCTTTTCAGCATTTTTCACCGATGGAGAGGCAACTGCGTATCCAATACCCATCCCAAAAGACTTTGAACTTAACGACCGTCAGAACGCTCGTTTAGACGCCTATCTCGAAAAGCGTTTTCAAGGAAAATTCACCATGGCGGGGATTCAGTTCTGGCCGCAAATTCAAGGGTTAAGCGCAGAGTTTAATCAACGCGCATCCCAGTTCAAACAAATCGTCCCGATTTTCACCAATGTCATCTATGACACCAGTCAAGTACATGCGAATGTCCTTTTCCGTCACATGTTTCATTGGCTTGATCACCTGCTGGAAATTATTCGTGCGCATCCCGAGACGTTATTTATTCTGCGTGCTCACCCCGATGAGATGCGCCCCGGCACCGCCAAGCAGTCACGGGAGAGCGTGCGCGATTGGGTGATAGCGAATGGGGTAAATAAGTTATGCAATGTAATTTTCATCGATTCCCAGGAATATGTTAGTTCTTATGAGCTCATTCAACGATCCAAATTTCTAATGGTATATAACTCCTCCATTGGTTTGGAGGCGGCATTAATGTCAGTGCTGGTATTATGTGGCGGAAAAGCCCGTTACACCCAATATCCAACGGTATTATTCCCGAAGTCACTAGAAGATTTTGATGAACTGGCAGAGGCATTATTGGAAGTAGAAGAGATTGAGTTCCCGCAATCTTTCCGCCGCAATGCCCGCCGATTTCTTTATTACCAGCTTTATCGCGTCTCGTTGCCGTTTGGAAGGTTCCTGCAAGTGGGACCGCGCCCCGGCTTTGTTCAATTGAAAAATTTTAACTGGCAAGCGTTGTTAGCTGATAACTCATTGACGGTGCGAACCATTCTTAAAGGAATCCTGGAGGGAGCAGAATTCCAACTACCCGAAGAAGAAGAATGGAAGGTGTATGGAGCGGATTGAAATACTCTCAGTGGATTTATTGAATCGTCATCGCCTGCTTGTGGAAGAGCTAAAGCAGCTAGCGAAAAGATTAGGTTTAGAATTTGGTTGGCATTATCTGCTCGATTTGACCTGGATGATTTCCTGGCTGGGCGATGTGCGCGGGAAAAAGATCATGGATGCTGGTGCAGGGACTGGCGTACTGCAATGGTATCTGGCGAATAAAGGCGCAGTGGTTTATAGTGTGGATCGGGGAAGCCGCGCTAATTTACCCTGGCGCTTTCGACGTTGGGTGAAGGTTCGGGGGCTGCGCGCTGATGATCTTGCTTCGCCTATTACCGCACTTGGGCAAGTCCTTCTAAACCCTGCTCCGATGAAGACGCGTTTAGGCGCCGCCCGCCAAATGGTACAGGGTTCCTGGCGCGCTGCTCCTTCGCTCAATAACAAATCCCAAGGTATGGTGTGGATTTATAATCAGGATTTGCGTCAGCTACAGGACATTGCCGATGCATCTTTGGATGCAGTGGTGGCTCTCTCTGCATTAGAACACAATCCCCCCCAAGAATTGCCAAGCGTCGTCCAGGAATTAATGCGCGTCCTCAAGCAGGGAGGGTTCTTACTTGCTACCTTAGGAGCTGCCAGGGATAAAGATTGGTTCCATGAGCCTTCACAGGGTTGGTGTTATAGCGAGAAAACGCTCCGTGATGCTTTTGATTTACCCGAGGATGTCCCATCGAATTATGACCAATATGATGAGCTGTTTGAGCAGCTGCGCAATTGTAACGAATTGAAGGAAAACCTGGCTCGGTTTTATTTCCGTTCGGGGAATAATGGCATGCCTTGGGGTGTTTGGGATCCGCAGTATCAGAGTGTGGGGGTGATTAAGGTAAAGCGCTGAACGGTATTGGTTTCGATACCCAGTGAACGCTACTCAACCCCCGCACTACCGTTGGTTGAGCCTGTCGAAACCCTTGTTGTACGAATGGTCTTAAACCGAAGCAATTTCCAAACGATATCTGGTAAACTGCGGTATGATTACATACCATAAAATTTATTTTGGAGTCTGATCATGAATGATACGGCAGCAACAAACTCCCTTCATCAGCGCATCCAAGAGGCATTAGCGCTTGCGTTGCAGGTTGCACCCGAAACCATCACCGCAGACTTGTCTTTTGGGGATATCCCACAGTGGGATTCCATGGGACACATGGAAGTAATGATGCGTTTGGAAGAGTTTTTTGGTATTGAAATCAATGCAGAGACGATTGCTGCATTGACTAGTGTGGAAGCGATACGCGCTTACTTGGAAAATAACCATCAGGAAGCATAGAATGACCCCTTCAACCCAATTTCATTTCACACCTGTATTAACCATTCCAGATTATTTGGTTGGCGAAGTACAGTCAAAATTAGCATATGTCGATGAGAGAATCCGCACCGCAACGATTGTGCCCAGCGGCGATGATATCCAGCTCACATTAACGGATGCGGTTACCGAAGATGAAAAAAAGATCATTGAGGGTAAAGTGCAGCGCGTGATCACCAGCATGGTGCAAGGGGCGTTCAAGCCAAAAGTACAGGTATTAGAGGATTTCCTGGAACGGCCGGTGCCATATCGAGAAGACCCCATGCCAGAATTATTTCGGCGCGGTGAAATAAGTCAAGAGGCTGCGGGTGTTTATGTGCTTGGACCTTTGCTCACCCGATTGATTGCATGGTTCGAGGAACGATTTGTTGACTTAGCCGATTCGTTTACTGCACAACCATATCGGTTTCCGACTTTGATCCCCGCCCGCTATATGGAACGGGTGGGCTATTTCCGCGCTTTTCCCCACTCCTTGTCGTTTGCCACACATTTGCACAGCGAGCTGGATAATATTGATCAATTTGCGCAACAAGCCGCTTGTGATGAGCATGGGAATCTGACTGTGCCGATGGAACGCTTTGCCCAAATTGAAGCGTTGTTATCGCCGGCGGTCTGTTATCACCTCTATTTCGCCTTAGCGGATAAACCGCTGCCCAATGGAAAAGTAGTCGCGACCGCGGTGGGAAATTGTTTCCGTTATGAATCATCCAACCTGACCTCGCTAGAGCGTCTGTGGAATTTCACCATGCGCGAGGTCATCTTTGTCGGGCAAAAAGAGTTTGTCCTCGAAAACCGCGAGATCGCCCGGCAACGCATGCAGAAAGTGTTTGAAGAGATTGGAATGGCATATCGGGTGGAAAGCGCCAATGACCCCTTCTTCATCGGGGAATTTCGCAAGCAAGCCGCCTTTCAGTCTGCCTTTCAGCTTAAGTATGAAATCCGCGCCCGTTTGCCTTTCAAAGAGAGTACCTTAGCAGTGGGTTCATATAATTATCACCAGGATTTCTTCGGCCGGCATTTGAACATAACCCTCCCAGATGGCTCACCCACTCATACTGGTTGTGTCGCTTTCGGGTTGGAGCGGATCGCTTTTGCTTTCCTGGCACAGTTTGGTTTTGACCCGGCAAAATGGCCCCCCGCAATGAAGGAGATTGTCTGATGTGTGCTGATTCGTACCCCAATGTAACCTATCGGCTTGCTACCGAAGAGGATTTTCCGATTTTAAAAGAGTATTACCGCAAGTTGAACGAATTTTTCTATCAGGTGGGGTATCGCTTGCCTCATCCCGAAAATGTTGGTGAAGTCTGGCTGGATTCGTTCCGCCGAACGCTGGGGAAATTCAGCCGTGTGGATGTCGCAGAAATCGATGGGAAAGTGGTTGGTTTCATGTTGAGCCGCATCAAGCGTGTGCCGGCACACATGGGCGGTGTGATGGTGGGCGAGCTCAGCGATATGTGGATAGAGCCAGAAGCACGCCGCTTGGGGATCGGCGATAGACTCTCGCGTTTGGCGTTAGACTGGCTGCGGGAACAAGGGGTGCATTCGGTGGAGATTCAGGTGCTGCGCGATAACGAAGCCAGCTGGAAACTTTACGACCGCATGGGGTTTAAGTTGGAATTCCGCGTTGGCCGGTTGTTGTGGGAGGATTATGTGGAGTGAAACTGTAACGCGGAGAATGGGGGACACGGAAATAATGGGACGCGGATGAACGCGGATAGACGCGGAAGAAAGGGGACGCAGAGAGACGCGGATAGACGCGGAAATAAAGGGACGCGGATGAACGTGGATGGACGCGGAAATAAAGGGACGCGGATGAACGCGGATAGACGCGGAAATAAGGGGACGCGGATGAACGCGGATGGACGCGGAAATAATGGGACGCGGATAAACGCGGATGGACGCGGAAGAAAGGGAACGCGGATGAACGCGGATAGACGCGGAATTATTTCATCCGTGTAAATCAGCGCTCATCAGCGTCCTCATACTGAGACACGAAGGGAACAAAGGATTTGATCATGGTTGCATCCTTTGTGTGCTTCGTGTCTTTTTTGTTTAAAGGGTTTGATAAAGTAATTCTCGATTCACCATTTTCGGCAAATTTGAAAATATAATTGAGGTAAATGAAACTCGTCACTCAATCGCAATTAACTCAACTGTTATACGAGCTTGGGCTTCAGCCCGGCGATGGCGTGCTGGTGCATTCTGCTTTGCACTACCTCGGCAAGCCAGAAGGCGGGGCGGAGATGTATTACCGCGCCCTGGCGTCTATTTTGGGTCTTTCCGAAAACGAAGAAGAAAGACCTTCGGTTGGGACACTGGCTGTGCCAACGTTCAACTTTGCCTTTGCGCGCGGCGAGCCGTTCGACCTGCGCCACACCCCCTCGGTCGGGATGGGGGCGTTTTCGGAATATGTCCGCCAGAGAGTCTCCGCACGCCGAACGCCACACCCGCTGCAATCCATCGCCGTTATCGGGCGTTACGCCGACGACCTGGCCAGCCGTGACACGTCATCGGCTTTCGAACCCGGCTCCCCCTTCGGCCGCATGCTGGAGCTGGACTTCAAAATCCTGTTGTTGGGGGCAGATGTCCAGGCGATTTCGTTACTGCATTGGGTGGAGCAGCGCCTGCAAGTTCCTTACCGTTACTGGAAAGAATTTCGCGGGCAGGTGTGTACGGGGGATCAGTGGGAGGAAAAAAC
>DAOTVW010000138.1:0-2441 GCA_034436035.1 Anaerolineales bacterium | reverse complement strand
ACCATACTTTTCCCTCAAAAGAGGACGTTAAGAGAACAACCAAGTCTTTAATTTCTTTATTTGATGTTTGCCAAAAAATCCAGAGGTCGCTGCCTTTTTCTAAATTATCAAAATCAATTATTGCTTGGGGTTGATTGTTTTTAGTTTTAAGTTTTAAAATTCCAGAAGTTTCTGTTCTCAAACCCCCAGCAAAATCAGAAACATAGGTAATATATTTTTTACCTTCAATTTCATAGATAGGATCAATAACGCCTGCCGTTAATTTACTAGCTCTTATTGTACCATTAACATCAAGTGTTACACCTGGTGTTGTTGTCCCGATGCCGACATTATTACCACTTTGATAAATCACTGAATTGCCTAAAGAAGTAGAACCGGTCCAAATTGGAATGTAATTTGTACTACCACTGCCACTAATACCACTTGGTGGAGCAGCACAAGTAAGAGAACCGCCAACTGCAGTGACAAATTGGCCCGAAGGACAACCAGATGGGAAAGAAGTCAATCGTGCCCAAGGCACAGAACCTCCTTGAAGAGTACCGGTCCAACGAACATCACCTGAAACATCTAATTTATATGAAGGTGCCGTCGTCCCGATACCGACACTACCAGCAATTACTGCTCCTCCTGAAGATGGAGCAGCACCTCCATAACCAATTGTTAATCCACCTTGACTTCCCAATAGTCCGCTATCGGTCCATACACTTTTTGAATTATAAGTTCTAATCCAACTTGTATCGCTCATATACCATCCACCACCATATGATTCACTATACCATCCTGCAGCACCACTTGTCCTAAGCCAGCCACCATTCGCATAAATATCACCTATAACATGTAATTTATATCCTGGTGCCGTCGTTCCAATGCCGACATTACCAGGAAAAGAAAAATTTCCTCCACCTGTGCTAGATGCAAATTGGCCAGAAGAGACATTAGCAGCATTAATAGTTCCGGTATAATTACCAGAAACAGTACCTGCATAAAGAGTACCGGTCACTCTGGCATCACCTGAAACATCTAACTTGTAAGATGGTGATGTGTTGCCGATGCCGACATTACCACGGAAATATCCATTACCAGCAGCACTAACATGAAATTGTTCAATAGCATTTGCTGTCCCAAGAGAACAACCACCATTTGCACAAGATCCTCCCCAAACACTAAATTTTTCGCTATCATCCTGATCATCTTGCAAATATAATCTAAGATCATAATTATTATTAGATGTCACCGCTTGAAGAAATGCAGAATCATTAGATGCTGTTCCATTTGGGAATACTATTAATGTAGAATTGCCGCTGTCTGACCCGCCAAGTTGCAAATAGGTGCTGCCACCAGCAGTTGGATTACCTTGGAATTGTCCCACACCAGCTACATCTAACTTCGTCCCAGGTGCCGTCGTCCCGATGCCGACGTTACCGGTCATTAATGCACTATTTCCTTGATACTGTCCAAGCAGGATAGTTCCATTGACGCCTTTAAGATTTACAGGATTAGCCCAGTTATAATTTGATTCAAGTTGAGCATAGTAAACTCCTGGCTCACTAGAGGAATTAATGCGAATGGCTTTATTATTACCATAAACTTCTAAAGCCACTCCCGGGTTCGTCGTCCCGATGCCGACATTACCAGAATTTTTTATTGTTAATAAATTGGTTGTCCAATTTTGAATAACGTAATCAAACTCACCACTGCTCCAATCTGTTTGAATTCCAAAAATATTAGGAGATCCTGGCTTCACAAAAATTTTTGCTCTTGGATTATAGATCCCATCAGGGCTTGCAAGTAAAATCCCTGGCTGAGTAGAATCAAAAATACTCATACCAGAAGGGTTATTGGGATAAGTAGCTCCAGGGCCAATAGATAAACCTCCTGTTCCTATCTGAAGTTTATTGTTCGGTGCCGTCGTCCCGATGCCGACGTTGCCTGCATTATCTACTACTAAAGCATTCACAGTTCCTGTGGCTACATGCAAAATACCTGCTGGGCTTGAAGTTCCAATGCCTAATCTAAAGTTAGTGTCATCCCAATAGAGTTTTGAATTGTTTTGAGAAATAGTTCCTCCTTGACCTGCAAATAAAACAGAACCTGGGGTTAAATATGAGAGAGTGAGAGAGTTTGAAATGGTAGATGTTCCAACATAAAGCTCTTTCCATCTAAAATTAGAAGAGCCAAGAGAATAAGTTAAATCTGAAAAAGGAATGATGTTCGATTGAACATAACCTCCAAAAATTACAGGAGTTGAAGTTGCAGAACCCAAAGTAGAAGTTGCAGAAACATAGAGGTCGCCATTAACCGTTAATTTATAATTTGGTGCCGTCGTCCCGATGCCGACGTTGCCACTTGAAGTCGCTAAAGTAGTCGTTCCTGTAGTTTGTAATTGACCTGAAATTGTGACCAGAGTCCCGTTATCAGTGATGATTGAATTACCTATGGTA
>DAOTVW010000137.1:0-19027 GCA_034436035.1 Anaerolineales bacterium | reverse complement strand
TGGATTGCAAGGTAATGGTAACCTGATCATAACCCAATTGGTTCTGTAAAAGTTCCGTCACTGCCTGAGCGATTTGTTCTTCATCGTGTAACCCAACCGCGCGAGCACTCAATGCGACTAAAGCCTTCTGTTGTTGAATGCGATGTTCGCTGAGACTGAGTTGTTTTTCCAATTCACCATGCAAGCGGATGATTTCGCGATAGCTTATTTCGACAATGAAAACCACCGTTGCAGAAGCAACGATCCAGTAGATTAAATGGGGTATTAAGCGGTGGTCTAGGCGATAATTACCGATCTCTCCAATCAATATGGCAAATAAAACAAAAAACAGGAGAATATAACGCAGTTGTTGGATGCGCTTTATCGATCGTTTATTGTCTTCCATCCCGCCTATCCTGCCATGTTGTATGGTTTAATTGCACCATTCTTTCTTGTTATTCGCCTTTCTTTAGCGTGACCATCAAACCGTTGCTTTGCTCCTCATTCCTTGACTCCAAGCCCTAAAACTGAAAAGCAGAATGATACCATTACATGATACACATGCTACCGATATTATCAATCATACAACAAAACCCCCAAAAATGCACCCCCTTTTTGGAAATATTAATATAATTTTCCTAGCAATTTTACGTTAATCCTTAACCTTTTTATAGGGGAGGAATAAGGTGGGGTGCCTCCCCTTTGTATCGGGGAGGAATAGGGTGGGGATGCCTCCATCTTGATGAGAGAGGAAAATATGAAGGCTCTATATCCAGGTTGGTTCCGTATATTGCCCAAAAACCGTTTTCATCACCGCGATGATTTCCCCTAAGGTTGCATAGGCGCGCACCGCCTCGAGGATAAATGGCATGGTATTTTCCGTCCCTTGACAGGCAATGCGCAGACGGTCTAATGCCTGCCCAACGCGTCCAGCATCCCGCTCCAAGCGGATCTGTTTCAATCGCTCCATTTGCCGTTGATATCCCTGAGGATCCATCTCTAATAAGGGAATACGGACAGGCTGCTCATCTTGGTATGCATTCACACCGACGATATAGCGCATTCCACTATCCACTTCCTTCTGATATCGATAAGCGGAATCGGCGATTTCACGCTGGAAAAATCCTTTTTCAATGGCAGGCAGCACTCCGCCCAAATCTTCGATGCGCTTGAAATAATCATAGGCTTGCTTTTCCAAACGGTTGGTTTGGGCTTCGACAAAAAATGAACCACCCAACGGATCCACCGTGTTAGCGACACCCGACTCTTCAGCAAGGATTTGTTGTGTTCGCAGGGCTATCGTTACCGCATGTTCCGATGGCAGCGCCAACGCTTCATCCATGCTGTTGGTGTGCAGGGATTGTGTACCCCCTAATACCGCTGCAAGGGCTTGAATTGCCACCCGGACAATGTTGTTCTGTGGCTGCTGGGAAGTCAATGATACGCCGGCGGTTTGCGTGTGAAAGCGCATCAGCCAGGAGCGCGGGTCTTTCGCGCCAAAGGTGTCGCGCATCTCCCGCGCCCAAATCCGACGGGCGGCGCGGTATTTGGCGATCTCCTCGAAAAAGTCATTATGGGCATTGAAAAAGAACGATAAACGCGGCGCAAAATCATCGATTTCAAGACCACGCTGCAGCGCCCAGCGCACATATTCCATTCCATCAGACAAAGTGAACGCCAGCTCTTGCGCCGCAGTCGCGCCCGCTTCACGGATATGATAGCCGGAAATGCTGATAGTATTCCATTGCGGGAGGACTTGGCTGCCAAACTCCATCGTGTCCACCACCAAACGCAGCGAGGGTGTAGGTGGAAAGATATATTCCTTTTGGGCAATGTACTCTTTGAGGATGTCATTCTGAATGGTGCCGCGCAGCTGCTGCGGTCGCACACCCTGCTTTTCCGCTGTAGCAATATACATCGCCCAGATCACCGCCGCCGGAGAATTAATCGTCATGCTGGTGGAGACTTTATCCAGGGGAATATCCGCCAGCAAGATTTCCATATCCTTAAGGGAAGAGACTGCAACTCCACACTTGCCAAATTCCCCCTGCGCCTGGGGTGCATCACTATCATACCCCATCAGGGTTGGCAAGTCAAAGGCAATGGATAACCCCGTTTGTCCTTGTTGGAGGAGGTACTTGAAGCGGGCATTCGTCTCTTCAGCGCTGCCAAAACCGGCAAACATGCGCATCGTCCACAGGCGGCCGCGATACATGGTGGGGTGAATACCGCGCGTGAAGGGATATTCCCCCGGAAAGCCGAGGTCTTCCAGGTAATCCAGATCAGCGACATCTAATGGGGTATAAAGGCGTTGAACGGGCTCCGAAGAGGTGGTGAGGAAAACGCTGCGCCGCTCTGGCAGGTTCTTTAAACTTTTTTCCAGCGTAGTTTTTGCCCAGTGATCGTACTGCTGCCGTAAACGCGGCAGTTTCGTTGCATCGTACATCCCTGACTCCTTTGGCGAAGGATTAGGCATTGATGAAGGCTAGGTCTATAAGGATTATAGCACGATGGGGGAAGGATAGAATGCTCGCGCAGGTTATATATACAATTCGTAATTTTGTGGTAGAATTTTGGCGCTCGCCCCCATCGTCTAGCGGCCCAGGACGCGGCCCTCTCAAGGCCGAAACACGAGTTCGAACCTCGTTGGGGGCATATTTTTAGCCTGTTAAGGAGATGCCATGATTTTGTATGTGAAAGGCAACCTTTTTCAATCTCCCGCCCAAACACTGGTCAACACGGTCAATACCGTGGGCGTGATGGGCAAAGGGGTGGCTTTAGAATTCAAACGTCTTTTCCCTGAAATGTATTCGCAATACCGCGCCTTGTGCGAAAGCGGTCAGTTTAAAATAGGGCAACTCTGGCTGTATAAAACTCCGCAAAAATGGGTATTGAATTTTCCCACCAAAGAACACTGGCGCGCACCATCTCGGCTGGAATATATTGACGCTGGACTAAAGAAGTTTGTTCAGGTGTACAGCGAAATGGGTATCCACAGCATTGCCTTCCCGCCATTGGGCTGCGGAAATGGTCAATTGGATTTCGAAAACCAGGTCCGCCCGCTGATGGAACACTACCTGAAAAATTTGCCCATTGACATTTTCATTTACCCTGACCGCAAGGCTGAATTTATAGAACATCTCAACGTGGAGGAGATGGAAGCCTGGCTTCGCTCGGAACCCTCCAACCTGCCCTTTGGGGAGGTCTGGCAGGATTTAATCGCTGCGCTGATGCAGCAGCAAGCATATCAAACTGCCGAAGGACAACCTTTCACGGCGCGGTTGAATGAGAAGGAATCGGCGTTGGAAATTCAAACTCAAACACAGATATTCAAGATTCACTATGATACACTTCTTTCCTTTTGGCAGCAATTACGATCGCATGGTTTTTCAATGACCTACATTGCGCCAGGGCTTGGTCAAGAGCTCACCTACCTCATCCCCATTTTCAGTCAACTCCCTTACATTGCGCCCGTATATGTTGCCGAAGATTACTCCAGCCTGATCAAAGGAGCGGTAATCGGTTTACAATTAGTTCCCTCCGCGAAACGTTCGGGGTTAGCTATCCAGCGTTCTGAGCAGCTTTCGCTTTTCCCCGTGGGATAAGCAATGCCGTCTCATTCCGATTCCACCTCATGGAGCGCTGTCTTAAAGCGTCTGGCACAAGAAGCATGGGTAAGAGATAGTGAACGCCGCTGGTGGCCGCAATATGCCTTTCACTACACCGACATCCGTAACGCAATCAGCATATTGAAAGATGGCAAGCTACTGAGCCGCTATCAGGCAGAAAAGGAAGGAAAAATAGCTGTCAGCAGCGGCAGCACAGAAGTACTGGCTGGTACTGATCTCAATGTTAGGGATTCTGTACGGCTGTATTTTCGACCCAAGACACCCACTCAGTATCATGCGGAGGGTGTCCATTCACAACAATCCCTGGCTCAATCCAGATTCCCTGATGCGCATTGCCCAGTGCCGGTCTTTTTCCTGTTTGACCTGCCTGAAATCCTCGCCCTGCCCGATAGCTACTTTTCCGACCGGACGCTGGCGTCGCACGGGGGGTATCAACTACTCAAAAGCCCGCAAGAACTGCAAAATTTACCCTGGACGAAGATTTACCACAATCAATGGATTGACTGGAGCGACTCGGAGAGCGCCCGCGAAATTGTGGCGCACCGCAATGCTGAAATCATCATTCCACGCGAACTGGACTTAACCTCTCTAAAATACATTTACTGTCGCTCTGAGGCGGAGAAAGAAACCCTGCTTTCCCTGCTTCCCTTAGAATTACGGCTTCGCCATCAAAACCGCATCATTGCTTCCAATCGTAGTGAACTCTACTTTCGTCATCGGACTTTCATCGAGCGCGCCTTGCTCGATTCATCTCACATTCACTTACAATTTTCCCCAGAAACAAGAGCACCAGGGCCTTTTTGCCTGCGCCTGGAAGTCACTGCTGGGCAGACCTTTGCTCAAGAAATTCCCCATTTTTCTATGCCTCCCTATGAATATACCATTTCCCTGCCGCACACGTTTTCTCGTTATCAAATTCGCGTAACTCTGGATAACCATTTGGTTTATGACAATACCTTCACTGATACCTCTTTACCTTTTTAGGTCTTGTTTCAAGAAAGGTCGTTTCAGGGAATGGATTAGCAAGAGACATTGCCTTTACTTCAATAAGTTTCTTCCCACCACCACCAGCAACACTACCCCCAAGAGAATCTGCACGCCGCGGCTGGAAAGTCGCTTCGATCCCCAGTAGCTACCCAGATACCCGCCGACGATCCCCACGGCAACGAAGATTATCCCATAGGTGCCGTAATCCAAACTCCCGCTAAGCGCCCGCCCGATCAGACCACTGAGTGAATTGATCACAATAAAGGCAGCCGAAACTGCAGCAGCTTGTTTGGCGGTACCCCACTTTGCCAAGATAATCAACGGGGAAAGGAAGATTCCGCCGCCGATCCCGATCATACCCGACATCAACCCAAGTATCGCGCCTGCTGCGAGGGCAATGATTGTTTTCGGTGATTGAAAGGCTTCTTCCTCACTATGTGTCGTGCTGGGCATCAGGAATAAACGCAGCGCGACGTAGAGCAAAACGCCGTCCAGCAAGAGCGCATACAGGGAAGGGCTTAATTTAATCATCCCGCCTAGAAACGCGGCTGGTATGGAGGTGACCAAGAATTGCCATAACAAGTCCCACCGGAAAAACTTCCTGCGGTAGTAATTGAGAAACGCGATTCCGGCAACCAGGATATTAAGGGTTAGGGCAATCGTGGAAGCGAAAGCAGGGGTGACATTGAACAAACTCATCACCGCCAGGTAGCTGGAAGCGCCGCCAAAACCAATGCTTGAGTACAAAACCGCGACAAGGAATACCAATATGCTCATCCAACCTAAAGGCATCTTATCCCCCCTCCCGCAGAGAAAGTTGGATAGCTTTCCACACACCCAGCGCGATCTGCTTTGGTCTTGCGCCTATGCCGGTGATTTGAGCTTCTTCCAAACGTGGGTCAACTTCAATCACTTTTGTGCCGGCTGCCACTTCTACGCC
Source organism: Anaerolineales bacterium (assembly GCA_034436035.1). GTDB lineage: Bacteria > Chloroflexota > Anaerolineae > Anaerolineales > UBA4823 > UBA4823. The sequence goes on along the minus strand of DAOTVW010000137.1, from coordinate 13,492 downwards.
ATCATGGGTCAATCCCCGCAGCACCCCTGTGATCGGAGCAGTTAATGGTTGCTCTCCAATCCTAGCAATAACCTGACCTTGTTCCACCGGCGCGCCAATCGTTAATTTTGTCCGAAACACGCCCTGTAGCGGGGCATAAACATAACGGTCTCGAGCATGACCGGCGATCGACTGTGGTTCCCCATGCAAAGGCTTGGTCTTCCCGCTGCGGATCACTTTCCCCAGCTCCTCTCCCCAACCCGTCTCCACCGCCAGATGGGTAGTGAGGCCCGCTTCAAAATTTGGACCCAAGCCTATCGTCAACGGCGCCAGGTGAATCTGGACTTCCGGTTGATGGTGTTTGCGCATGCGTGCATCCACCAATATCGTTGGGCGGATGTTTTGCAAGACCTGGTCGAAATCAATGGTCACCAATGGAATAAGGCGGTGTTCGGATAACAGAGGGATTATTTGCAATAAATCGTCCACTCGTTGAGCGGTAACGTTTTCTAGAGTGCTAGTACCATCGAAAACAGCATCGGTAAACGCCATCTTTCGCCGCGTGGCGCTCGGAGAGGCGGTCTCGTGAATCAGCACACGATAGCCATTTTGGAATAACAGGTGGGCAACCGCTGAGCCAACATCACCGCTGCCGCGCACCAGGACAATTTCGGAGCCAGCGTGAAAAGAATCGTTTCTCTTATCGGTCTCACTCATGAAGCGGTTCTAGGGTGGAATGGATTGGATTCTTTACTTCTACAAAAGGGGTGGATTGATAATAGGATTCCCCAGCACAAGCCCGGCAAATCGTCATGCCATCGCGGATGATTTCCCGTTGATTGATGATTTCCTCTCCGCAGATCGCGCAATTGACGCGTACCCCTAATTTTCCAATGATTTGGGCAACCGGGGTTTGTAAATTGACGGTTTCAAAAACAAGCAATTCCTCAACCGGCATGATTTGGTAACCATACAATTGGGCAAAGTAATGACGCTTTTCCTGAGGTACATAAGCATAAGCCCGCTCGCGCACTTGCGGATGCGGGCTAATGCGAATAGCTTGCTCAGTGTTAACATCAATAAACGTAGCGGCAATTTTACCATAATCCTCGATCCGCAAGGTGCGATGGCCAACCGTGCAGTTCGTAACCGAGGTGACGCCGTCCACAAAGCATCCATCCGTCTCACAAATTACCATCAACCGTTTCTTCTTCGGCGGCTCACTGAACCCCAGCGCTTCTAACCCTGCTAGCCCAATTCGCACGCCCAATACCTGACGCGGGCAAAGATGATCATGATCTTCCGCAGATTTCTTGAGGTAATATTCTAAATCCATTGGTCTACTCCGTTTTCGTTCCGAAGATTGGATGGTATATTCTTCTCATAACAAACCAGCCGTATTGTTCCCTCCGACGCCATTGTGCAGATACTCCATACAGCTTATCCACAAAAAAAGAGCCGTCTGGATTAGAGACGGCCTTGAGATCAGCAATGGGACTGGCACATCTCCTTTCCAAGGTCGGGAGGCAGGGGCGTTTCCACACCCTACCCGGTAACACAGGTTGAAATCCTGCGCTACAGTCCTGCTGCCATGCATTTCGTTTAGGCAGTCAGGCTTCGGAGAGATAAAAATAGTATATCATTAAACCCACCGTTCCGGAGGATTTGAACCCCCCAGAACGGTGAAGATTACGCTACCACACATCCTTTTATGAGAGCAGTATCCCCTCCATTTAGGCTTTCTCGACCTTCACTTTGCTGTCATAGAATACTGCTGAACCGCCAGCCAAGTCACTCAAGGTGACGTTCTTCAAAACCGGGTCCACCCGCATTGCGGCGTTCAAATGGACTGGTACCGCCCGGCGAGGATCTCCTTTGACGACTTTGTCATCGATCGTCAAATCTGCTGAACCACTAGACCAATGGCCAAAACCAAGTGGAAACGCAACAACGCCAGGCCGGATTCCTTCGACCACTTTAGCTTTGCCGACAATCGGCACTTTGCGTCCGTTCTGCAAATCCAAGACGCCTTCTGGGTTGCTGGCAGAAGATACCCGTACCATATCGCCATCCTTGATACCAAGCTTACGGGCATCCTGGGAATGGATCAAGACATACCCTTCTGGCACGACTGCGAGGAGCCAATAATCCGCGATACCGCGCGCTTTTGCCATTGTCATGGTCTTGAAGGTGATCAAGTGCAGGTCATAACCTTTATCCACAATTTCCTCACCCATAGCAGACAAACCAGCCGGGATATATTTTGTGTAACCCGCATAAGGCTTGCCAGTCATGGTATTGATCGAGCTAGCGGTTTTCTCTTGATAAAGGTTGATCAAGCGGCCATAGGGATGGGCAACTTTATCACCGTTATAGCCCTTCGCAAACGCCTCATATCTTCCGCCACGGTTCAATACATAAACAACCTTGCGCCACAAACTCTCATCATTTCCAACGGCAGCTTTCCATTTCGTTGGGTCGAAAACGCTTTTTGGTAAGTGCCGGCGGGCTTTCAAAAAGATTTCCACTTCTTCATCACTGGCTTCGGGCACCGATTCGGAACCATCTTCCTTATCACCAAAAGCGATATCAGCCACTTGTTTTAGGTAGAAATCTTCAGGTCGGATGTAAGGCATTCCTTCCCCAAACCCATTCGGACCAAAGCCAGGTAATTTCATCCGCTCGGCGATGGCAAGGAATACCGCCTCAAAGGACATGGCAATCTCTTCTCCAAATACTTTTACGGTTTGCCAGCCGGGCAATGCGATTGCCGGTTGACGAATATTTTCCACTTTCCATGGCACAGACGGATGAGAACCATGAAATTCCCAACGTTCTAAAAAGGAGAGATCGGGGAATATATAATCGGCGTACATGCTGGTTTCGCCAACCATAATATCGCTAGCGATAAACAAGGGAATCTTCTTCGGGTCTGCCAGGATTTCGATCACCTTTTGGCCCCCCGGCAGGCTGTAAGGCAGGGCTGCCATATAGGTCATGAGGATTTTAACCGGGTAGGGATAGGCATCGCCAATCGATGGAATATCTTCTTGATAGACATCGCTCGCCAACGGGAACCAGGGCCGTTTGGTTGGATAGCTGCCATCGAACAGGGTGGTTTTTTCATACGCTACGGTCGTGCGCAGCATGTCCACACCAAAAGCGGTCATCTCTTCTTCACCAAACATGGTCATCACCGGGAATGGCTGACCTTTCTTGGCGCCTTTGCGATCATACGTAGTGAGTTTGATCGTCCCGCCAGCATAGTCAAAGTTGCCAATCAACAAATTCACCACATACCAGGCATTGTTGTTATAAAAACCATTGGTATGTTGGGAAGGCCCACGATGGATATCCGCAGCTGCCCGCCGCCCGTGAGAAGTAAATTCGGCCGCCAGGGTCACAATATCCTCTTCGCGCACACCGGCAATCTCTGCCCATTCCGCGAGGGTGTGCTCTTGAGCCGATTCAAGCAAGATCTGCAAACCGGTTTTTACCTCAAACTCACCCACCTTCCCGCTATAGAGCAAGTCACCGATCACCGCAGCGGCTTTACTGTCTAATACATTGATGGGGGTTGGTTTACCCTGCACTAACGCTAAAGGTGTATCACCGGGGTATTCCACGCCTTGTGCATCCACATACACTGTGACCTCTTTGCCGTCTTTGGTTACGGTTTGTGGTTTCAATAAACCTAATTCGCTGGCTCGTAAGTGCTTGCCAGGAACGCCATCTTTAATTTTTACCAGCCAGGTGGCGTTGGTATAATTCGGCTCTCCTGCGGCGGTTGCAGCGGCTTGGTTGGCAATGGCGAGGTAAGCGGCATTGTAGCGTTCATTTTCCAGCATCCAGCGGATCATGCCCAAGGCAAAAGCGGCGTCAGTGCCCGGTTTGATGGGCACCCATTTCCAGGCGCGGGCAGCTAGTTTTGAGAGGCGCGGGTCAACTACAGCAAATTTACGGCCATTGACCAGTGCATCGGTTGCTTTTGGTACGCGCTGTGGGGGTCCATAATTCGCATCGAACAGATTACTCCCTACATAGATCACAAACTCACTATTGCCGGTATCCACTTGCCAGTAAAATTTATCTCCGCTGTCAAAAGAACCTTTTTCGGCGTTCCACTTTGAGCTCATCGCCTTGCCGGTGAAATATAAGGAGCCTTGGCAAATGGTGGTGTGACCATTCATGTTCACCGAACCAATGCCGCCCTTCACAAAACGATCCACCACATCTTCGCGGCCGCCTTTCATGCGCCCCCAAACAAACATGAATTGGTTATTCTTTGGTCCTAAATCGGGATGATCTGGGTCGATGAGCACGTCTAGATGATCTTTATATTTTGATTTGAACTCTTCGACCAGGGCTTTCTTTTTGTCCTTGTCTTTTTCATCCCAGATCGCCTTAATATCGGCAGCCATCTCCTTGGAGAGCTCTGCATCGGTCAAAGCGCGCACGTCTTTCAATCCGTCAACTTTGCCCTCACCGAATAAGTCACCACCATTAATGATCTCATCAATTGCCTTATCGAATGGAATCGTCACCCATTTCCCTTCGCCACGTTTTGTGCCCGGTTTTCTTTTCAAAACGCTGACAATACGGTAGGGATCATAAGCAGTTTGAATGCCAGCTTGTCCTTTCGGACAAATTGCCCCTTCCACTTTCGCCATATCTTTGACTGGAGTATCATAATCTGGATGCGGCCAGAGCGTCCACGGAGAATAGGGATTTCCATCAATTTTGGCTGCCATCCCATCTAACAGCTTTACTTTAATGCCACAACCCGTGTTACATTGCAGACACACGGTATATATTTGGTTTTCTGGACTGACTTCGTAGAATGTGCCTTCACCCTCGGACCAAAACCGAGCGAGTGTTTTTTGAGCAGCGGGTAAATTTCCCAATATCGCTGCGGCACCACCAGCGAGAGCGGAAACTTTAAGGAAATCTCTGCGGCTAATTTTTTTATTTTGATCTTCAGCGTTTTTCATTTCATGCCTCCTTCGTGGATTTGGGGAACAAGGGCAGGTAGTCTATGCCCAGCAAATAGCCAAGGATAGCCAGACCAACTGTCCCGGCGGTTACAGCCCATTCCATCAAGCTAGGAAAATAATCAAAAGACAAATGGGGACCGCTAAATGCAGTGGTGAGCAAATCTAACTCTGGAACCGTCAAGCCAGGGAAAATAATCAATGCACGTGCCACCGCATAACCAACTAACATCAATAGGCCCATCCAACCCGCCCAACCGTTATGACGAGCAAATTTCGGCTGGACGAGAAAGAAGATGGGAATCAAACTTCCGATTAATATTTGTAAAATCCAGAAAGCCCACCAATAGCGGCCATACAGCACTTGATTAATCGAAGCCACATTCATTGGCACATTTCCATACAGGCTTTGTGAGTAATCAGCCCACATGAAATATAATTTCACTACCAGCAACACCACACTTGCTACACTCAAAACCCATAATTGCTGCGGTCGATTAGGATCATCACGAGGACCAAACAAACCTAACACCATCAGCAGCATGGCAGCGCCAGATGCCAAAGAAAATACCGGGAATTGCACCGGGAATAGCCCAATGTGCCAGAAGGGACGAGCAGCGTTCACACCGAGTAAGGCGCCCACCGCACCAGAAATAAACAACGCTACCACCAATCCAATCCACATGATCACCTTCAAGAAAGGATGCTGCGGTTTGTAGATTGCCAGATAAAGCGTAATCAATAGAATGACCCCAAAAATAGTGTAACCCCACACCATTTGAAAAACGAGAGAGCGGGGGTTGCCTTCTAAATATACTTTCCAGACCCTTTCGAGATGGCCTAAATCCAGCCAGATGGACAGCAATGCTGCGCCTAAGCAAACCAGAGCAGCCCAAAGCACTGCTTTTCCGGTACCTTTGAACACTTTGATTTGAAATAACAAATCGAGGGTAGCTACCATAAAACCACCGGCTGCACACCCCGCAAAGAATAAATACATCGCCACCCATAAGCCCCAAACGACATAAGAACCATAGGCGGCGTTTTCATGCCCGAATGCAAAACGGTTATAAAAACCCCACAGACCGAATGCAAGGGCTAATGCACCGAAGAGATAGGTTAATTTCTTCAACATCGGAAACCTCCTAAAGGATATAGTAAACGCGTGGTTCTGTTCCCAAATCTTCTTTCAGGCGCATGACATTGGGAAGAGCAATCATTTCCGAGACCAATGAATCCGGATCATTCGCATCCCCAAAGAGCGTTGCGCGCCCAATACAGGTCGTGACACAAGCAGGCAACATCCCTTCTTTTACCCGATGCAGACAGAAATGACACTTGCGCACATTCCCTATGGGAGAGCGATCTTTTTCACGTACGATGGATTCCCCATATTCAAATGCAGCGCCATTGCGTTCATAACCATCTGCAGCAGATTGCCCAAACAAGAACGGGAGGTTATCAGGGGTATTCTTCAAATACGTTTCACCGAAATCAAAGGTGCGCGCCGCATACGGACAAGCGGTAATGCAAGCCCGGCAACCAATGCATTGATCGTAATCAACCACCACTACACCTTCTTCATTTTTGAAGGTGGCATTCACCGGACAAACCGGCGTACAGGGAGGGTTATCACATTGCATACATGGTCTTGGGATAAAGCGCATGGATACATTTGGGTACTTGCCAATTTCTTCCGTAAGGACCGGGCGATAGACTACCCCAGGGGGCAACTTGTTTTCTGCCACACAGGCGATTGTGCAGGCATGACAACCAATACAACGGCGCAAGTCAATTACCATCACCCAGCGCCGTTCTTCGGGTTTCTTCTTCAACGCCCGTTTTAGTTCCTCCTGCATCCTCAGGATGACATCCGGAGAAGCCTCTGGACTAACCTGAAGAGCACTCAGATCGAGGTTCTCTAAGGCTGGTGCAACAATGCCAGCAAAGACTTCGGAGGAGTACTTTTCCAGCATTGCCGCCGCTTCAGTAGAGGGAGCACTAGTTTTGTTCATAATCTCTCCTGAAAAATAAGGATTTTCTCTATACTACTTTATTCCGCAATCCATTTCTAAACAAGCAGGGAAAACCCCCCGTTTTTGCTAATGTGTCAGGTTTTTCCTGACATGGTTTGTTTTGTTTGAAGAATTATTTTTTGTAAATCTCTCCTTAATGGGTGAAATTCTTTATAATAGTTGAATAAAAAGTAGTTTTAAATCTATTCCCCACTGATCAATCCTTTTTTCAATGCAAACCGCACCAGTGCAGCGCGGCTATCCAAGCCGAGTTTTTCCATCCCACGCGCCCGATAGGTCTCAACAGTTTTTACGCTCAAAACCAACTTTTCGGCGATCTCAGCTGCGGTATGGCCCAATGCAACCAGCTTCAAGACCTCTTGCTCGCGCGGGCTTAAATTCTCCCAATCTCCACATTCGGGGCGGGTTTGTTGGGTGATTAAATCATCTAACAATGCGCGCGTCATCGTAGAATGAATGTAAATCTCTCCATTGCAGATCGCCCGCACCGCTGCCAACAAATCATTATCAGCAGCCTTTTTGAGCAAATAACCAGAGGCGCCATGTTTCAATGCCTGACGCAGATAATCAGCGTCATCATGCATGGTTAAAATTAATATCTGCGTGTTTGGACACGAATGTTTAATCGACCCCAGTGCATCTAATCCATGGATACCCGGCATGGATAAATCTAAGATTAAAAGATCGGGGCGCAATTGCTCACACATCTGAATCGCTTCTGCGCCGTTGGATGCCTCTCCAATCACCCGTAAATCGGGCTGGCGTTCCAACAATAATCGCAAACCACTGCGAAGGACAGCATGATCATCAGCAAGGAGTATGTTCACCATCAGGATTCTTGTCCTCCTTCCGAGATAGCTTGAGAAGAACTTCGCTGATGATTGAGGGGAATGCGGACGAACAAGCTGGTACCCTTCCCTATCTCACTTTCAATGGTTAACTTCCCACCCAATAATTCAGCGCGTTCTCGCATCCCGATTATTCCAAGATGTTCACCACTGATGAATTGATGCGATTCAAAGCCTTGACCATCATCTTCAATCACCCCCACCACCTCTTCTCCCCGTTTTTCGAGCAAAATACTCACTTTATGTGCACTGGCATGGCGGGCAATGTTCGTCATCGCTTCTTGAGTAATGCGATACAATGCCGTCTCCACTTCACCTGGTAGGCGTTCATTTCCCAAATACACTAAGATATCAACCGGAATATGATAGCGTACTTGCCAATCATTGATAAAACGCTGCAAAGCGGCTGCCAAACCTAAATCATCCAATGTTGCTGGACGCAGCTGGACAGCCAAAGCATGTACATCCTCCAATGTTTGGCTGGTTATTTCATAAAGGTCTTTGGTTTGTTTTTTCGCTTCCCCGTCGGTTAGAATGGTTTGCAGCGTGTGTAAGCCCACTTTCAGGGAGGTTAAACTCTGTGAGGTGCTGTCATGAAGTTCACGGGAAATGCGTTGCCGTTCCTCTTCCTGGGTACGGATTACGCTTTCCAATAACTGCCTGCGCAACACCTCTTTTTCCCGGCGAAGGTCATCTGCATGAGCCAGTTCCGCGGTCATTAAATTAAACGCCTCAGCCAGGTCACCAATTTCATCGTTTGCCCAGCGGGGGACGCGGTAACTAAAATCTCCTTTTGCTACTTGACGGGTGGCTTGAACTAATTCTAATATCGGATGGGTTAATATCCAGGTCAATAATGCTGCCACAGTTACGCCAATTAGCGAAACCAGAGCAGTGGTAAGAATGAGCTGTCCGGTCATATCTCGCAAGGAATCTCTTAATAAAACATCGGATAAACCGATCCTGGCAATACCGGCTCGGCCATCGAGGATCGGTACCGCTGTATCCCATACTAATCCATCATTGGTTTGCAAGACAACGGTGTGATGATGATCTTGAGGAGAGACGCTGTTTTTTCAATCAATGCCAATGGAAAACTATCACCAAAAGTATGTGCTATAACACGGCCATTGCTATCGAGGATAAATGCATAGAGCACATTGGCATTATTGATTTGGGTTTCTTGTAACAAGCGGTGTAAACTAAATAAATCATTTAGCAAAATAAGGTCAGTAGAACGAGCTGCTAGGTCTCGCGCTACCGATATGCTTTGTTTTTCCAATTGGGATGAGACTGTTTTGGTTAGGGCAATCCGCACTTGCAGCGTGATCCCCGTTCCGAGCAGCAAAACCAACCCCAAAGCCATGCCGAGGATTTTGATACGGATATTTACCGCACCTGCGATTTCCCAGAAACGTGCAAATAAGGGTTTGATTTTCATTATCTACCGCGTTTGAGTCACATCCCCTAAGAGGGTGCGCACATCATTATAGGCACTGTCATCTATCAACACAAACCGATCCACACCGATTGCCTTTAATGCTTGCAACCCTGCGGCGGTAGTATGCATGTTCAATAGCAAGGATTGCAGCTCTGCCTTTAATTGCGGGCGTATATTGGGATTAACCACCACAGGAGGAATACCAAAGGCGGGCGAACGATGGATAACCTGAATCAGTTCACCCAATTGTGGGTCGCGGGAAACTGCAAACGCATATACCAAGCTATCTACCGCTGCCCCATCGGCAACTTTGTTCGCTACCGCTTGAATCGCCTGATCGTGGCTATAGGTAAAAAAGGTTCGGCTAAAAAAATCTTCAGGGGTACTTCCAATTGATTGACCAGGTACGTGGGATACATCCGTCCACTCAATGATATAGGGTCAGTAAAAGCGAAAATTTTCCCTTTTAAATCCGCCATGCTCTTTGCTGTACTATCGGAAGGTACAATGAGCAAAGAATAATACACTGTTTGTCCATCTACTTGTGGTGCAACCAGTAATTCCATGCCAAATTGATCATGCCCCGCAATATAAGCGCTGGTACAGACAAACGCCATATCTACATCCCCATCTTTTACTAAATCATTAATCTCCATATATGTGCGTCGTTGCACCAGCTCAACTGGCCTTTGGAGGCTTTCTCCTATCAAATTTAACAGGGCGGTGTAGGATTCCACTGTCCCTTGGGGAGAAATTACCGCCGCCACGGCAACCCGTAACGGTGTAATCGCTCGATTTAGCGGAGTTGGTAATGGTGACCGTTGGTCTAAGTTCACATATCCGCTGGTCACAATCGTTTGGGATGGGCTACAAGCTGCTAAAAAGAAAATTAAAACCAATAGAAATAGCGCGTTTCTCCTCATGCCATCATCTCTTTGAAAATCAATTACTCCATCAAAGGCGATTAATTCAATCTGAATTATAATAGTTAATAACCGAATAACAGGTTCATTTCTGGATCGTTTTTAATAATCGCTGACTGAATCACCTCATTATATATAGCAGTTCGTTGTTTAAGGCAAAACTATCCATATTATGAAAAACAAATTCACTCTTCCGTTGGTCTCCCGTTCTACGATTGCCTTCACGAAAGAAGCCAGAAAAACCCCCTCCTTTTCTTTCTGGGATTGGCTGCATGGATTGATATATGCTCGCTTCCCCTATTTATACATCGCCATAGGTGTAGGGGAACACCCAATTGCTCGTTTTTACACACAAATACAGAATAAACTTCACCGCATCCGCCTGCGGCCGGTTAAGGTAAAAAAAGCAACGCATTCCACATCTGCAGAGACAATAACATTTGCCGATACCTATCATGGCAAAGTTGTCCCATTGAAGGCAGCAACGGAATTGGTATTGATCAATCAAGATATCCGAATCACCAACCTCGAAAAGATTATCCCGTATGCCCGCGCTCGAGACATCATCTTGCAAAACCCCGATCACATTGCTGTCCTTGATTGCCCTTGTCGTTCTGCCCGGCAACACCCCTGTTTACCACTTGATGTCTGCCTAATCGTGGGAGAACCTTTTGCGAGCTTCATTTTAGAACACCACCCTGAACACTCCCGCAGGATCACCCCACAGGAAGCAGTGGATATCATCCAAGCGGAGGATGCGCGAGGACATGTCCATCATGCTTTCTTCAAGGATGCTATGCTCAACCGCTTTTATGCGATCTGTAATTGTTGTTCCTGCTGTTGTGGGGCAATGCAAGCCCAGCGCAATGGCACGCCGATGCTGGCTTCCTCTGGTTACGTTTGTGAAGTGGATGAAGAGCTGTGCATTGCCTGCGGGGAATGCAATGATATCTGTCCCTTTGGAGCGCTATCGTTGGGAGAATTTAGCGCAAATATCAATGAAGAAAAATGTATGGGATGTGGAATCTGCGTCTCGCATTGTGTACAAGACGCCCTATCCCTGCGGCGGGAAACGAGCAAAGGAGAACCACTCGAAATTGTTGAATTGATGAAACAGGCAATAACTAAATTCTAGAGATATTGCGCGGCTTCTTCAATGGTCGGTTGGGCATCAGTGCCGCCCGCGGCACGGGTGGATAATGAGCCGCACACCACTCCCAACCGCAAACTGCGTTCCAAATCCCAGCCATTCAGAAAGCCATATAAAAATCCGGCGTCGAAGCTATCACCCGCTCCTACCGTATCCACCAACGACACATCTAGCGCTTTTGCTGTAACGACTTCACTTCCCATTTGAGCAATTGCCCCTTTAGAACCTAGCTTAATCGCTACAATCCTTGAAATCTTGCTCAGCGCATTCAAAGCCTCGCCTACATTCTCTTTCCCGCTAATCGCCAGTGCTTCCTGTTCATTGGGAAGGAAAACGTCTGCGTAACTCAACCAGCGTTTCACTTCCTCCCACTCCCCGCGTGGTGCCCAATTCGTATCAAGGGAAATGGTCAACCCGAACTTTTTTGCCCGATCCAACAACATTCCCAAACCCGGCCTTAAATTATGCTGTAAGAACACACTGCAAACGTGTAAATGGCGCGCTCTCGCCAGCAGATCGTCCGATACCTGCTCGGCTCGTAAACGGTCGATCGCCCCCAGGTAAGTCAATATCGCCCGATCACTCCTCCGATTGAGAATCACGCTCAATCCGGTTGATACGCGGGAATCAACCACAACTTGGGAAATATCCACTCCCCTTTTTTCCAGCGCAGTGCACATAAACTTCCCGAATAAATCATCTCCCACCACCCCAATGAGTGTCGTCCTCAACCCCAAGCGTGCTGTGGCGCAGGCAAATATCGCGGACGACGACCCAATGGTCATCGCAAAATTCTCAACCAGTGTTTCATGCTGTCCAAAAAGCACTTCCAAGCCCGCATCACTCAGAATCAAATCGGGATTAATCTCGCCTGGGATCAAAATATCAATTTCCCTGTCCAAGTCCAACCTCCCCTCGTGGAGAACAGGCAAACTCATAATCTTCAAGCACTTGAGCAATCCGATCGAAGATCAACGCTTCCGGTGTACAAGCAATCTTCCCCTCCCGAAGATGCAGATATTGAACAGGCATATATTGGCTGAGCAGAGAAAGCGGAATCGGTACTTGCGCCAACTGTACAAGCAGGTATTCGAGCGCTTGTTGCACCTCCCTCACTGGCCAGTAATACCGACAGCGGTCGCTAAAGCTGTATTTGCGGGCAAAAGCCTGTTGATGTTCATCCCCGCCATAATAAGGCTGCCAAAATCGCGGCTCATCCAGCATGGCTTTGTCCAATCTCTCCACAACCTGCGATGAGTTGGACAAAATCCGGTAACGATAAAGTTCATTTTCGATCATTGCCAGAGCGAAAACCGCTTCCCGAAAAGCAAACGTCAGAGCAGGTCCCACTTTCAATATCGCAAAATGATCTTCCACTAATTGGCGTAGCGCCAGAGCCGTCTGATAATCCGTGGAGTGGGCTTCATACACCAAATTGGAATAACGCTCGATCAACGCAGAAAGATCCTTTGCCAGGGCTCGCTGATACTCCGTGATGGAATCATGGCTAAACTCAACCCCCGGTTGGACAACAATCGCAAGAACCCGCTCCCAGGCTGATTGCAACCCAGCCCGGTGAAACGCCTGTTGTATAGAAGAAATAACCTGCTGTGTCTCATCCACGTCACTGACTTTAACATGAGAGTCACCACTGGTAGCCCCGCCGGGCAATGGCACTTCATTCCCTACCACATAACGCAAATCTGCCTGATAGCTTGTGCTGCCTGCTGCTTCCTCCGCGGCTTTAACCAGCTCCGCCGTCCTTTGGGCGAATAATTCCGTCGTCCTTCCATCAAGCCTGTCGTCACCTAAAAGCATACTTGCATCGACATGGATCTTCGTGAAACCCGCCTCCACATAAGCCCGCACCATCTCACGGGCTTTCCTCATTGCGTCTTGAGCGGATTCATTCCGCCACACATACGGACCCAAGTGATCACCCCCCAATAGAACTTGTTTAGGGTTTACACCACAACTTTCGGCGAGATCCTTTACCTCGCGAGCAAAATCTTGCGGGGTTTTTCCGCTATACCCGCCGTATTGATTGACTTGATTACAAGTAGCTTCAATAAGAATTGGCTGCCCTGTTTTACGGGCTCGAAGCAGGGCAGATTTTAGAACATA
>DAOTVW010000136.1:0-54016 GCA_034436035.1 Anaerolineales bacterium | reverse complement strand
GGGATATTGTGGAAGGAGATGCCTTATTTGTATTAGCTAAAATCAAAAGTGGAGTGCAACTGATTGCTCGTTCTACTTCGGATAGTATTGATGTAGCACTCATCGCAAACCAATTTGGTGGAGGTGGGCATGAACGGGCAGCTGCAGGTTTGATCAGGGATGAATCCATCGAGCAAGTCAAATCTAAATTGATTGAGCTACTTCCTAAGTTTGTCAAACCGGCGCTAAATGTTGGTCAAATTATGTCCAATGATCCTCAAATCATTCATCCAGATACAGGTGTCGTACAAATTGCAGAGTTGATGCAAAGGTTTGGACATGAAGGATATCCCGTTGTCGATCAAAATCGAGTGGTTGGTTTGGTCACTCGACGGGCAGTCGATCGAGCTATTTCGCATAAATTAAATTTAACTGCTCGGCAAATAATGGAACCCGGGGAAATAACAGTAACACCCGAGGATTCATTAGAATATCTGCAATTAGTGATGACAAGATCTGGGTGGGGACAAATTCCGGTGAAAGATTCACAAAGCGGTCAAATCATCGGGATCGTTACCAGAACAGATGTCCTGCGCACCCTACCAATCGGAAATAAAATGGTCTCGCGGTTAAACCTAAGCGCTCGACTTGAAAAAATGCTCCCGCCAGCCCAAATTGCTCTTATCAAAGTAGTAGCGCAAGTGGCTAGTGCAGCGAATTATGCTCTATTTATCGTTGGTGGGTTTGTGCGCGATCTATTATTAGAAAAACCGAGCATGGATTTTGATCTGGTTGTGGAAGGAGATGCGATTGGTTTAGCCCGCGCAATTTATAAACGGTATGGCGGACGAATAACCACACATAGTAAATTTAAAACCGCAAAATGGATGATCGACAAAAATTCCCAAACATTATTGGAAGATATCAATCATTTCGGTAATGGTGAAGTACGGTTATTGACCCAGGTGCCAAATGCGTTAGATTTTGTTACCGCTCGCACAGAATTTTATCCTCACCCCACCGCATTACCGCTCGTCGAACCAGGCAGTATAAAATTGGATTTGCATCGCCGCGATTTTACAATAAATACTTTAGCATTGCGATTAGATGGAATTCATTATGGTGAGCTTTATGATTATTGGGGAGGATTGAGTGACTTACGCAAAGGTTTGGTTCGAGTACTTCATTCCTTATCGTTTGTGGATGATCCCACTCGTATTTTACGAGCCGTTCGTTTTGAACAGAGATTTCACTTCCAAATTGAAAATCGCACATTGCAACTGCTGATGGAAGCAAAAGAATTATTAGGGGGAATTTCGGGGGACCGCATTCGTCATGAATTGGAATTGATCTTTGTTGAAGATAATGCCTGTGAAATGTTGATGCGTCTATCCGAGTTAGGGATATTGAGGGTTATTCATCCTGGTTTAGTTTGGGATGAATGGGCGCAATCCCAAAGTAGAAAAATTGAACAAGGGATCGTTGTGAAAGGATTAGATGTAAATAATCGGGCATCGGATACCCGCCGTGTGCTGTTTTATATCTTATTAACCATGCGTTTTGAGATGAATTTCATTGAAGACCTTTCCTTGAAATTACGAATTCCGGCACGAATTAAACGGCAATTACTGGATACAAATCGCCTTTGGAAAGAACAGGAAACGCTGCGTGGAGAGGATGTCAGGAGTATTCTTTCAGTATTAGAAGGAGTACATCCACTAAGTTTATTTGCGATGGTATTATTCTCTGCTGATGAAAAAATTAGGCGAAACATTGAGAGCTATCTCAATGACTGGGTAAAAGTAAAATGTCTCATAGATAGCCAAAAATTAAAAAAAATCGGCATTCCTCCGGGTCCTCTTTACCGAAAAATATTTAGCGAGTTACGATTTGCAAAGATTGAAGGTAAAGTAAGAACAGAAGAGGATGAGTTAAAATTGATAAATGAAATTTTAGAAAAAACAAAAGCGGGACATGAATGAAATAGCAACAATCCGATTTGTGGAAGAAAATGATCTGCTTGCATTAGAGTGGGGTGGGGAATACTATCGCTTCCGTAACATGTATCGTGAAATATACCACCAATCCTTAATCGGTAATGCACTCCTTTGGGTAATCGAGTTAGACCAATTTGGGATCATTGGTCAAGTGTTCGCCCAATTAAATAGTCAAAATCCTAAATTTGCTGATGGAAAAAGTCGAGCTTATTTATTTTCCTTTCGGGTAAAACCACAATTTCAACGTCAGGGTTGGGGGACGCGCTTGTTAAATCATGCTGAAAATTATTTGTTTCAAGAGGGTTTTGAATATGTGACCCTTAATGTTTCCAAAACTAATCAAAACGCTTTGATTTTCTATCAACACCGTGGTTATATAATTGTAGGAGAAGAAAGAGGACATTGGACTTATACTGATCCAGAAGGAAATCCTCAAGTGGTTGACGATCCTTCTTGGAGAATGGAAAAATGGTTAATTTCTCGCAAATAATATCTTGCGATGGATAGAAATTTGTGTTAAAATAAACCTTGCTGAAAAGCGGGTTATGAGTATACGACGCTGTAGAAAAGTGGGTGATGCCCACTTTTCTTCTTGTAATGGATTACGGGATTGTTTTACATAATGGAGAGAAAGAATAAATGAAGAATGAGTTTGTATTAGCCTTCAACGAGGTTCTAGAAGAAAAACAGCTGCCTAAAGAAGTCATTGTTGCAGCATTAGAAGCAGCTTTGGCTTCGGCATATCGAAAATCAGAGAATGCCTCCAGTGCCCAGCATGTAGAAGCAAAGGTAGATTTACAAACTGGGCAAGTTGTTATTTATGCTGAAAAGGAAATCGTTGAGACTGTTCAGGATCCACGCACAGAAGTTTCTTTAGAAGAAGCTCGAAAAGTTGACCCCGATGCAAAAATTGGTGGAATGGTGATTGTAGAGAGCACCCCAAAAGATTTTGGCCGTGTGGCAGCTCAAACAGCCCGACAGGTTATCCAACAACGTATTCGCGAGGCTGAAAGAGATGCCCAACTTGCCCATTATCGCCGCCAGGTCGGGGAAATTGTGAGTGGGATGATCCAAGCGATCAACCAACAAGGATTGACCCTGGGATTAGAGATGAAAGCGGAAGGTTTTATGCCGCGCAAAGAAATGATTCCGGGGGAACGCTATCGCGTTCATGAGCGTATTCGGGCATTATTACTGGAAGTTAAAGAGAACAATAAAGGTCCTCAAATCATTCTTTCACGTGCTCATCGCAATTTTCTGCGTCGATTGCTTGAAAATGAAGTACCTGAAATTTATCATGGCATGATTGAAATCCGATCCATTGCCCGTGAACCAGGACAACGGTCGAAAGTTGCCGTCTCTGCATTGCAAGCCGGTGTTGATCCTGTTGGGGCTTGTGTAGGAATGCGCGGAATGCGGATTCAAGCTATCGTGCGCGAATTGAATGATGAAAAAATTGATGTAATCGAATGGAATCCCGACCCCGCCATTTATATTTCAAAGGCATTAAGTCCCGCGAGAGTCACTGGTGTGTATCTCAATGAGCGGTCGAAAGGAACAAAGACAGCCACAGTTGTCGTTCCCGAGGACCAATTGAGTTTAGCTATTGGCCGCGATGGACAAAACGCTCGTTTAGCTGCACGATTGACTTCATGGAAAATTGACATCAAAAGCCTTCCGGAGGCTGCGAGTGAAGCATTGCATAAGTTACAAAGCGATGCAGAATATGCAGCTTTTGCAGAGCTGGAAAAAGATACTATTCCACAAATTGAACATATTTTATCGAAGAAAGCCGAAGGTCGGCCAGTTACGCCCGAAGAATATCAATTGATGAGTCAATTTGTGGATCGGATTGAAAGAGGAATCCTACGTCAGAAATCGGGTGAAATCACCGCCGAAGAGGAACGTCAGCGAATAGAAGCTGCCAATATCCCCGATGAAGCTTTTGAGATGCCATTAGAAGACCTTGGGCTACCGGTGCGATATACGAATTTATTGAGCGGAGCAGGTTTTCTCAGTGTCGGCGATTTAATGTTGCAATTAAAAACCGATCTGACCCCAATTCTAAAATTAGATGGTATCGGTCCAAAAGCGATGGCGGTAATAGAAGAAGCGTTAGCAAAACTGCCATTCAACATTACTCCTGAAGAAGAAGTCGTTGAAGCAGAAGAAGTTGAGGAGATGCCAACGCTGACTACACCTGAAACAACCCCTTCAGAAGTAATGCCGGAAACACAAGAGGAGACAATTCCTGAGGTGGTTGAAACAACAATACCAGAAATGATCGCTGAGGAAACTCAGGAAAAAGAAGGCGAGATTGTTGAAGCGGTAGAAGCGATCAAGGAAACAGAACCGGCCGAAGAAATAGCTGAGGAGACTGAGGCAGAAGCTGAAGTAGAACCTTCTTTGGAAGATCTCTTCAAATGGTCACCAGAAAAAATGGATATTGAAACTGTTGTAGCAGATGATGAAGAAGCAGAAACCGAAGGTGACAAAAAGAAAAAGAAGAAAAAGAAAAAATATGTTGCATTAGAATTTGACCCTGACCGAGATACCACGATTGTCAAAAAGAAACGTAAGCGTGGTGGCGAGGAATGGGAAGATGATTGGGATGTATAATAATTACCTTAAGAGATGGCAAAAAAAGGATTAAAACCGAAGCATATACCTTATCGAACTTGCGTAGGTTGTCGTGAGGTGCAACCAAAAAGGAATTTAATTCGTATTGTTCGAGGTGTAAACGGAATTGAAATCGATCCAACCGGAAAAAAGCCAGGCAGAGGAGCCTATCTCCACGATCAAAAAAGTTGTTGGGAGTTAGGGTTGAAAGGAAACCTGGCTCGGGCATTAAAGACAGAAATAACGGCAGAAGAGCATGAGCGATTAATGGAATTTGCCAGGAATTTACCTGAATAAATATTTACAATGAGATCAATAATCGCTTGATGCATTCGATTTAGAATATCGCAGTTGCGCCTGCCTTCTAGCCGACGACAACCGAATTTTGGAGGAGGTAAAAATATGAGTAATAATGGGCAGAGCGTAAAAAGCATTCAGCTACCCGCAACGATTACCATCCGAGACCTTGCAAAGGTCATCGATGTTAGTCCGATTGATGTGATTAAGAAATTAATGGCAAATGGAGTCATGGCGAACATCAATCAACAAATTGATTTCGATACTGCTGCAATTGTTGCAGCAGAGATGGGATATGAAGCAACCTTAGAGGTTGAGGAAGCGGAAAAGAAAGAAGATTTCGGAGAAATTCCGCTTTGGCGGCGTATTATTCTTTCTGAAGATGCTTCTCAACTGGTTAATCGTCCACCGGTTGTAACCATTCTTGGCCATGTCGATCATGGAAAAACGACTTTGTTAGACGCGATCCGCCATACAAATGTCGCTGGCGCTGAGGCAGGCGGTATTACGCAGCATATCGGTGCCTATCAAATTGAACATAATGGACGCTTAATAACATTCCTGGACACACCAGGACATGCTGCCTTCACTGCCATGCGTGCACGTGGTGCACAAGGAGCTGACATTGTGGTTTTAGTCGTCGCTGCAGATGACGGGGTCATGCCGCAAACAAAAGAAGCAGCTGCTCACGCAAAAGCAGCTCATGTCCCAATCATTGTAGCACTGAACAAAATCGATAAACCCAATGCGGATGTCGATCGGGTGAAACAGCAATTAGCTGAAATAGGTTTGGTACCTGATGAATGGGATGGCGATACGATTGTTGTTCCAATTTCTGCTAAGCAAAAGAAGGGTCTAGAAGATTTGTTGGAAGCTATTTTGCTTGTCGCCGATAACATGGACATCAAGGCAAACCCGCGCGGGAAAATTATTGGAACAGTTATCGAAGCGAAAGTTGACCGGGCAAAAGGTGTGCTAGCAACATTGCTGGTACAAAATGGCACATTAGAAGTTGGAGATGTAGTTATTGCCGGAACCTCTTATGGGCGTATTAAAGCGATGTTTGATCACACAGGGAAAAAGGTTCGGAAAGCAGGACCATCAACCCCTGTTTCGGTGATGGGTCTCAATGATGTACCTCAAGCTGGTGAAATGTTTGAGGTGGTGGATTCGGAAAAAGATGCCCGTGCCATCATAATGGAACGAACGCAAACTCAAAAAACCGCAGAAACCGCAGCAAAAAAGGCAGTTACCTTGGAGCAATTATTTGACCGTTTTCAAGCTGGAGATATTCCGGAGTTACGGCTGATCATTAAGGCAGATGTACAAGGATCTCTAGAGCCGATTGTTTCCTCATTGAAGGAATTAAGCAAAGGAGATATCAATGTAAACATTCTCCACGCTGAAACTGGTAATATTAGCGAAAGTGATGTCATGCTTGCTTCTGCCTCGAACGCAGTTATTATTGGTTTCAATGTCCAAGCTGATACCGCGGCACGAAATATGGCTGAAGCAGAGGGTGTTTCGATACGATTATATGATATTATTTACCGCTTAACAGAAGATGTCGAAAAAGCTTTGAAAGGTATGCTTGAACCAGAAGAGAAAGAAGTCGTAATAGGCCATGCCGAGGTTAGAGCAGTTTTTCATATTTCAAAGGTAGGCAATATCGCTGGCTGTTATGTCACAGATGGAGAAATACGCCGCAATGCAAGAATACGGGTATTACGTAAAGGGGAATTAATCGGTGAAGGTAGCATATCATCCCTAAAACATTTAACCGAAGATGTTCGTGAGGTTAAACAGGGTTTTGAATGCGGAATTGGAGTAAAAGGTTTTGATGCTTTTGAAAAAGGTGATACATTAGAATGTTTCATCATTGAAAAAGCAGCTATCAGCAAAGATGTATTTTAGGAGATTTTAACGGTGGTCTCAAAAATTAGATTAGAAAGAATTTCGGATCGGATAAAAGAGGAGTTATCGGAACTCTTGATTAAAGAAATTTCCGATCCACGCCTGGAAGGTGTTTCCATCACCGATGTGCGTGTCGATCGTGAATTAGCATACGCAGATATTTATGTATCGGCTGTTGAAGGGAAAGTGCGTTCGGAAGAAATATTAGCTGGCTTAGAACATGCGCAAGGGTTTATTCGGTACACATTATCCCAACAAATTGAATTGCGCATATTCCCACGTTTGCGTTTCCATTGGGATCCGACTCCTGAAAAAGCAGAAGCAATTGAGAGAATCATTGCTTCACTGAAAACGCAGAGTCAAGACCGTGAAGGGATTGAAAGTTAAGTTATGTCTGCCGCAGTTACCAACTTAATCGCGCAAAGAATTCGCCAAGCAAATCATATATTAATCGTTACTCATATTCGTCCCGATGGAGATGCGATTGGATCATTAATCGGTTTAGGAATGGCTTTGATAAATAATGGGAAAAATGTGCAAATGTATATTGATGACCCTGTCCCATATAATTTTCATCACTTGAAGGGCAGTTCACTAATATCCAATAAAATAAACGGTACCTATGATCTAGCCATTGCCGTAGATTGTTCTGATGTGTCTCGTATTGGCGTCTTAGGTAAAAATGGATTTCACTGGGATATCAATATTGATCATCACATAACCAATGAGGGCTACGCTGATATTAACCTAATCGAACCAGATGCAGTAGCCACTTCAGAAATTATCGCTACTCATTTGAAAGAATGGGGTTTAATGTTCAATAAGGAAGTTGCCGAGGCATTATTGACCGGAATTATCACGGATACCATTGGCTTCCGTACCTCAAATATGAAACCCTCTGTGTTAAGATTGGCGGCAGATTTAATGGAGTATGGCGCTGATTTAGTTAGTTTGTATGCCCATGGTCTATATTACCGTTCATTTGAAGCGATGCGGTTCTGGGGAGCGGGTTTATCGCGGCTTGCCCGCAAAGGTCCAATTGTGTGGACGGTATTAACTATGGAAGATCGAAAAGCAGTTGGATACTCTGGAAAGGATGACGCTGATCTTATTAATGTCCTTTCCTCCATTAATGATGCAAAGGTTAGTATAATATTTGTTGAACAACCAAACGGCAATGTGAAAGTCAGTTGGCGGGCAATTTCTGGTTTAGATGTTTCCACGATTGCAATGCAATATGGTGGTGGTGGACATCCAGCTGCCTCAGGTGCAGAAATTAGTGGTGATCTCAATACAATCATTGAAAATATACTTGAAAAAACATATCAGCAATTATTTGATGCAGAGAGGACTCTGCAAACATCATAAACAAATAGGGTGAAACTATGAGCATGGAACAAATGAAAAATATTGTATCAGGTGTGTTGGTAGTTGATAAACCAATTGGATTAACTTCTCATGATGTGGTTCAGATTATCCGGAAAGGGACCGGAATCAGACGGGCTGGTCATACCGGCACATTAGATCCACGCGCTTCTGGTGTTTTGGTTGTCTTGATCGGTCCGGCTGTGCGGTTGAGTGAATATGTTTCCGCGTCAGATAAGCGTTACCAGGCAACAATCCGGCTTGGCAGTTCTACCGATACTTACGACTCTGAAGGGACAGTTACTGATTCTGCTGCTTGGGAGTCAATTACCGAAGAAAAGTTCAATGAAGTTTTACAAAAGTTTGTGGGTGAAATCGAACAGGTACCCCCACCTTATTCAGCGGTAAAAGTCAAAGGGAAAAAAGCTTATGACCTTGCGCGAGAGGGAGAAGAAGTAGATTTAGAACCTCGACTGATTCAAGTGTATAGCCTAGAAGTCATTGAATGGGCGCCTCCCGAAGTGGTCATTGATGTTTACTGCTCTTCAGGAACCTATGTGCGCTCATTGGCAAATGATCTTGGAAAAGAATTAGGTTGTGGTGCACATTTAATTGGTTTGAGGAGAACGAAAAGCGGACGTTTTACCTTGCGAGATGCCATACCATTACGGAAATTACAGGAGTCCTTTGAAAATGGTACCTGGTATCGTAATCTTATCCCCGCTGCCGAAGCTCTGGCGGATTGGCCAGTAGTGGAATTAGATGCTGATCAAGTTGAATTGGTGCGCCATGGCCATCGTGTGCCGGGAGAACCTAATTCAAAAGGCTGGGCGCGTGGTGTAAGTGAACAAGGCGACCTTGTTGCCTTGTTGGAGTTTGATGCGGAAACGAATGAATGGCAACCCCGCAAAGTGTTTTTCTTGTAGCCTTTGCATTCTAATGGGTTGCTTGATAAACGTTGATAAGCCGAAAACAGCATGCAACATTACTGGTCGCTAGACGATGTTTTTGTAACCGATTCGTGGTTGTCTATTGGTACATTTGATGGTGTTCATCGTGGGCACCAAGAGATCATTCGTCAATTGACTCACGGTGCCCATCAAAACCATAAACCTGCGGTTGTTGTAACATTTTATCCACATCCAGCGAAAGTATTAGGAAAACGCGAGGGAAGATATTATCTCTCAACACCAGAGGAGCGGGCAGAAGATTTAGGAAATTTGGGGGTGGATATTGTCATTTCTCATCCATTCAACCATGAGATAGCTCAACTAAGCGCAGAAGAATTTATCCAACGCTTAAAAAATAAGCTTAATTTTTCTGAATTAATCGTGGGATATGATTTTGCCTTAGGACGAAACCGTGAAGGGAATGTAAAGAGACTTGAAGAATTAAGTGCTCGATATAAATACTCCTTAAAAGTTGTACCTGCACTGAAAATAGATGGAGAAATTGTCTCCTCAAGTTTACTGCGTAAAATTTTAGCAGCAGGGGATATTGAGAAAGTGAATAAATTACTCGGTAAGCCTTTCCGCTTGAGGGGAAAAATTATCACGGGGGATGGACGTGGGCGCTCATTAGGTGTTCCAACTGCCAATTTGGAGATACTCGCTGAGCGAGTTGTCCCTCTGGAAGGTGTTTATGTTTGTCGAGCGGAATTGCACAATCATAAAATTGGCGCAGTCGTGAACGTAGGCGTTCGTCCAACATTTGAAGAGAATCCCGTTGCACCACGAGTGGAAGCCCATTTATTGGATTTCGATGATGATGTTTATGGTGAAGTTATTACACTAGAATTTTTGCACCGCATTCGCGAAGAACGCAAATTTCCTTCCAAAGATGAACTGATTAAACAAATTCAACAAGATATCATACTTTCTCGCCAATATTTACTTCAAACGATTAACGATTAGGAGTTGATTTTATATCAGAGTGAACATGGTTGAGGTGAGGTATGCAAGCATATTTAAATTTGTTACAAAAAATCCTTAATGATGGTGTTGAGAAAGAGGATCGAACCGGGGTGGGAACTCTTTCGTTGTTTGGTTATCAGATGCGCTTTGATCTTCAAAATGGATTTCCCATATTAACCACAAAAAAAATTCATCTTAAATCCGTCATCTATGAATTATTATGGTTCCTAAAAGGTGATACAAACGTTCGCTACTTACAGGAACATGGAGTAAGAATTTGGAATGAGTGGGCGGATGAAAATGGTAATTTAGGCCCCATTTACGGAGCACAATGGCGATCATGGAGAGGCGCAGATGGGAAAATAGTAGATCAAATTGAATGGGTTATCAACGAAATTCGTCAGAATCCAAATTCACGACGCTTGATTGTGAGCGCCTGGAACGTGAGCGAACTGGATAAAATGGCATTGCCACCTTGCCATATCTTGTTTCAATTTTATGTCGCTAATGGAAAATTATCTTGTCAATTGTATCAACGCTCTGCGGATGTGTTTTTAGGTGTACCATTTAATATTGCATCTTATGCGTTGTTGACCATGATGATGGCACAGGTGACAAATCTTGAACCGGGTGAATTTGTCCATACTTTTGGAGATGTCCATCTTTACCGAAACCATATCGAGCAGGCAAAGCTACAATTATCTCGTGAACCGTACCCATTGCCAACTATGAAAATTAATCCGCAAGTTAAAGAGATTTCAGATTTTCAATACGAAGACTTTGAATTGATTAATTACAAGGCTCATCCGCATATCAAAGCGGAGGTAGCAGTGTGATCATCTCCATTATTGTTGCGATGGATGAAAACGGGGGTATTGGGGTCAATAACCGTCTTCCATGGCATTTACCAGATGATTTAAAGAGGTTTAAGTCCCTTACGATGGGACATCACCTCATCATTGGGCGAAAAACATTTGAATCCATTGGCAAACCACTTCCAGGAAGAAAGATAATTGTCCTTTCTCGAAAATCCATTGAAACGGTTAAGGATGATGTAAAAGTAGTCTCAAATTTAAATGATGCCCTGCAGGTTGCAGCTCGTGAGAAAGAAACTGAGGTGTTCATTGGAGGGGGAAGAGAAGTATTTGAGTCAGCTTTACCAGTAGCAGATAGAATTTATTTAACGATTGTTCATGCTACTACCAATGCGGATGTCTTTTTCCCAAAAGTGGATTGGCTTAGTTGGGAACAAATCGAAAAGGTAGAACACGGCATCGATGAAAAACATGAATATCCCTTTACCTATAAAATTTTACAAAGAAAATCCCCTAAAATTTAGTCATATTTTTCACTTGACATTCTAATAATTATAGATATAATCCCACCAATCAAGTAAAAAACGTTGAAGAGAAAGAGTAAACGTTGTCAACCAAACCAGAGAGTGAGCGATGGTGGGAAGCTCACATGGGCAACAACGTTGAATGGGTCTCTGAGTTGCAAAGTGAACAGCAATCTTGCTAAGTAGCTGATGCCGGCGAAGCCGCCGTTATCATGGTAAAGAGTATCGGAAAGAAATTCCTGTACTCAATAATGAGTGAGGCTGGCATATATCCCGTTGCAACACCAACGGGATTTTTGGTTAAACCAGTCTAATCGGGGTGGCACCACGGATAAAGCGTTCGTCCCCACAAGGGATGAGCGCTTTTTAATTTCAAAAATAAAAAACTTTTTAAGGAGGCACAATATGTCTGAACAAACTCGATTTTTACTAAGCGAAAACGATCTTCCGAAATACTGGTATAACATCAATGCGGATATGCCGGTGAAACCAGAACCAGTATTGAATCCGCAAACGCTAGAGCCGGTGACACCAGATTTCTTGTCTGTCTTATTTCCGATGGAACTAATACAACAAGAAGTCAGCACTGAGCGCTATATTGAAATTCCTCAAGAAGTACGAGAAATCTATAAGTTATACCGTCCAACTCCATTGATCCGTGCTCGCCGTTTGGAAAAAGCCTTAGATACTCCTGCGCATATTTACTATAAGTATGAAGGAGTTTCCCCTGCAGGAAGTCATAAGCCCAATACTGCGATTCCACAGGCTTTTTATAACAAAGTAGCTGGCGTTCACGCATTGACCACAGAAACCGGTGCTGGACAGTGGGGGTCTGCACTGGCGTTAGCGTGCAATTTCTTTAACCTCGATTTGGAAGTATATATGGTACGGGTTTCGTACGATAATAAACCTTATCGGCGGATCATGATGCAAAACTTTGGCGCTAAAGTCTTTGCTTCTCCAACGAACTTAACCAATTTTGGACGGTCGGTTCTCGAAAAAGATCCAAATTCCCCGGGTTCTTTAGGGATCGCGATCTCTGAAGCTGTTGAGGTGGCTGCTACCTCTGGCGGAAAGAAAAAATATAGCCTGGGCAGCGTGTTAAATCATGTTCTGTTGCATCAAACTGTCATTGGTGAAGAAGCATTGATGCAAATGGATTTGGCTGGTGAATATCCTGATGTGGTCATTGGTTGTGTTGGCGGTGGGTCTAACTTTGCTGGTATTGCCTATCCGTTCTTACGGATGAACTTGAAGGAGGGTAAAAAGACACGTTTATTGGCAGTGGAACCAACCGCAACCCCTTCATTGACAAGTGGTGTTTATGCATTTGATTATGGGGATTCTGCACGCATGGCGCCAATAATGAAAATGTATACTCTTGGGCACACCTTTATGCCAGCGCCAATCCACGCAGGCGGTTTACGTTATCATGGAATGTCTCCAAGTGTCAGTGCGTTGTATAAAGCAGGATACATTGATGCGGTCGCGGTTAAACAATTGGCTACCTTTGATGCTGCTCTGCAATTCAGCCGAGCTGAAGGGATTATCCCGGCACCCGAGAGTGCTCATGCAATTCGCGCTGCCATCGATGAAGCTTTGGATGCTAAACAAAAGGGCGAAAAACGAGTTATCTTGTTCAACCTTTCCGGACATGGAAACTTCGATATGTCTGCTTATCAAGCGTATCTTGAAGGGAAACTGGATGACTTCGTTTATCCCGAAGAAGAGATCCACCGAGCGATGGCAGACTTACCTAAAGTTACCTTGCCAGCCTAAAAATTCCTTATAAAAAAATGAAAAAAGCTATCCTTAAATAGGATAGCTTTTTTGTGTATAATACGATGATTATCATCAAAATGACATAATGATTGTAACTATTTTTGAGACTCGTGCATCAAACGATAGGTTGAGAATTTATTTATAAGGATAGGACTATGGCTTTTAATTTAAGTGGATTCAATTCAAACAATCCTTCAACATCCTCAGATACGGAACATGTAAAAGTTTTGATTATTGGCTCAGGACCAGCTGGTTTGGCCGCTGCTATTTATGTTGCGCGCGCAGACCTGAATCCAGTTGTACTAGCAGGCATGGAATTAGGTGGGCAGGTCTCGCTAACTTACCTGGTTGAAAATTATCCAGGTTTCCCGGAAGGGGTAGGGGGGACAGAATTGGTTGAATTGTTTCAGAAACAAGCAGAAAAATTTGGTGCCAGAATCGAGTTTGATTCTGCAACAGAAGTGAAACTTCAGC
Organism: Anaerolineales bacterium; assembly: GCA_034436035.1. GTDB lineage: Bacteria > Chloroflexota > Anaerolineae > Anaerolineales > UBA4823 > UBA4823. The sequence goes on along the minus strand of DAOTVW010000136.1, from coordinate 40,337 downwards.
AACGTCCATTTGAAGTGGTAACTTATAACAAGGTTTACAGAGCCGAAACGTTAATTATTGCTACAGGTGCATCCTCATTACACTTAAACGTTCCTGGGGAAAAAGAACTTACTGGTAAAGGCGTATCCTATTGTGCAACATGTGATGGCTGGTTTTTCAAAGATAAAGATGTCATTGTTGTTGGCGGTGGTGATAGTGCACTGGAAGAAGGTATATTTCTAACACGGTACGCAAAAAGCGTGACGATCGTACACCGCAGAGATGCACTGCGGGCAGGAACGATCTTACAAAAACGAGCGAAAGAAAACCCCAAAATTAAATTCATTTTAAACACTGTCTTGACTGAAATTATTGGTGATGATGCAGTCAAAGAAGTAAAACTTAAAAATGTGGTGACTGGAGAAGAGTGGAAACAACCTATTGATGGTGTTTTTGTGTTTATCGGGCATGCTCCAAATACGCAACTTTTCGAAGGCCAGCTTGAAATGGATTCGGGTAAGTACATTCTCACGGATCGATTAATGCAAACGAATGTCGAAGGTGTTTTTGCTGCCGGTGAAGCAGCCGATCCTACTTACAGACAGGTGATTACATCTGCGGGAATGGGTGCAGCTGCTGCAATGCGAGCAATTCATTATTTGCAAGAGCATGTCATGCAAGAACAGATTAAATAAAACATATTCTACTGCATAGAAGCAAGGGTATGGAACTAATAAAGGATGTTCCGAAGGAAATTTTCCCCTTTATCCAAAAAGGCATACCAGCAGTAGTAAAAATTTATTGCATACTAAGAATGGAGGATTGCGATGAGGAATAAAGTATCCATTGTTGGAGCCGGAATGACAGGGGCGACCACTGCTCATTGGTTGGCAGAGCGCGAAGTGGCGGATATTGTTTTGGTTGATGTGGTTGAAGGTCTACCGCAAGGAAAAGCGCTTGATTTGTTGGAAGCAATGCCTATCTTGGGAAAGGATATTTCCATCGTGGGCTCCAATGATTATCAAGCTACGGAAGGTTCGGACGTGATAGTGATTACGGCGGGCATGCCGCGTAAACCGGGCATGAGCCGGGACGACTTATTGTTTGCCAATGCAGAAATTGTCCGTCAGGCGGCTCTCAATACAATTAAATATTCTCCCAACGCTATTTATGTTGTCCTAACCAATCCTCTTGATGTAATGACTTACCTGACCATGAAAGTCACCCAGTTGCCTCCCCAGCGAGTGGTCGGGCAAGCAGGCATTTTAGATTCAACTCGTATGCGTACTTTTGTTGCCCAAGAACTCGGGGTGAGTGTTGAAAATGTTCATTGTTATGTAATGGGTGGGCATGGTGATGATATGGTACCGCTCACCCATATCTCGAATGTTGCTGGAATTCCGTTGGATGAAATTTTACCCCAACAAAAATTACATGAAATCGTCGATAGAACCCGGAAAGGCGGCGGAGAGATAGTCAGTTTACTCAAAATGGGCAGCGCTTTTTATGCTCCTGGAATTTCCGTTACCCAAATGGTATGTGCGATCTTAAAAAATAAACATCTCATTGTACCTGCAGCGGCTTACTTACAGGGGGAATATGGTTTGAAGGATATTTATTTTGGTGTACCTGTTCAATTGGGAAGAGATGGGGTGGAAAAAATCATTGAATATAAATTGACAGAGGATGAGATGAATATGTTGAGAGTATCTGCTGCTGGTGTCGCAGATAATATTGCCAAATTAAACTTATCATAACCCTGGAGAATAAAATGAACCTCAAAGAACAGATTGCTCAACAATTACCCAGCTGGCGTGCCAGACTCCAAAAATTGGTGAAAGAGTATGGTACTTTTAAAGTTGCCGAGGTAAGTATGGCCCAAATCTTGGGTGGTATGAGAGATGTCAAAGCACTCGTAACAGATATTTCTTGTGTCGATCCGAACGAAGGCATCAGATTACGTGGATATAAAATTCAAGAATTATTGGAATTATTGCCAAAACGTCCCGGTGATGATATCCCATTTAGCGGGGGAATCTATTATTTATTACTCGTTGGACGGGTACCAAGTTACGATGAAGCTATGGAAGTGGAGAAAGAATGGAAAAAACGCCAAGAAGTTCCGCAACAAGTTTATGAGGTTATCCGCTCGATGCCAAAAACAACCAGCCCAATGACGCTCTTTTCGATGGGTATTTTAGCTTTACAAGGCACTTCCATCTTTGCAAGGCGCTACGATGAAGGAATGAAGAAAGAGGATTATTGGGATGCAATGCTAGAAGATAGTTTAAACCTCACTGCAAAAGCACCTGCAATCGCAGCCTTTATTTATAACTATAAATTTCGACAAGGACAAATTGTTCAGCCAAAGGATGAATTAGACTGGGCAGCGAACTTCGGGCACATGATTGGTGTGGAAGATCCAAACTATTATGATCTTTCCCGATTATATTTTATGATCCATTCTGATCATGAAAGTGGCAATGTCAGCGCTCACGCAACTTATCTGGTTTCATCAGCTCTCTCTGATATATATTATTCAACTTCTGCAGGGATGAATGGATTAGCAGGCCCATTGCATGGCCGCGCTAATCAAGAAGCGATGGAATGGCTTTTGGAAGTGTATCAAAAATTCAATGGCGTTCCCACAAAAGAGCAGCTTGCAGAATATGCCTGGCAGACACTTCAGTCCGGGAAAGTTATTCCAGGGTATGGTCATGCGGTGTTACGAAAGACGGATCCGCGTTTTACCGTCCAACTAGAATTTGGTGAAAAATATTTTCCACAAGATGACCTCTTCCGGTTAGCAAAATTGGTATATGAAGTGGTGCCTCAAGTCCTTATCCAACAAGGCAAAGCCAAGGATCCATGGCCAAATGTAGACGCGATCAGTGGCGCGATTCAACATCATTTTGGCGTTCTCGATGGCGATGGAAATGGACCAGGTGGTTTTTACACAGTACTATTTGGGGTCAGCCGATTACTTGGAGTGACTGCAAATACGGTTTGGGCAAGAGCGTTAGGGGCACCTATTGAAAGACCGAAATCGGTAACCACAAATATGTTAGAACAGATGGTGGAACAACAACTGGGTGTAAAATTGAGAGAAGAAAGCGAGCAAGAACGCGGTTGTTAAGCTATAACACCCACAGAAGAGTTCTGTGGGTGTTATTTTATAAATTACGAATGACTATGCGGGGCGAAAATTTATGGGGAAGGTGTGCCGCCAACACCGCTCCAGCTAAAGTCACGTTGCACACTGGAAGCTCCAGCGATATCCCAAACTGGATTACCGTTATCATCGGTGCTTATCTGGCGAACTGTCGTTATCCACCAGCGGATAATATGGGGTTTCGTGTCGGAGGGACGGAAGCTAGTTGGAATAATATATTTGGTATCGGTGACATAGGCAATTAGCTTTCGCTCATTCCCCTCCGTGACATCCATAACCGTGACTTGGTAGGCTTCGTTTTCACGTAAAGTACCAATGGATGCCCATTGTAAGGTCACTGTTTGATCGGCTAAAGTAAAAGAGGCACCATCGGCAGGTAATAACAGATTCGGAGCTGGATACGGCGGTGGGGGGGTGAAGGTAGGTGTCGGCCCAGGGGTGCCCATCCGTTCACAAAGTGGAATAATAATTGACTGGCCTGAACGAACGGTGTCGTTGACCAAACCATTATAGGATTTTAAGACTGCGATGGGAACCGCATAATTCGCTGAAATCGAACTTAATGTGTCGTTGTCTTGAACAGTATATTCAATTTTAGTGCATGCTGCTTCGGTAGCTTCGGCAGCGCTCAATGTGGCAGTTGGATAAGGAGTTGGAGTTGGTGTGGGTTGTGGTATTAAAAGAGGTTGCCCAACATATAACGTATCACACGTGGCAGGTAAATTATTGAGTAAAACGATGCTTTGGATCGAAACTTTAAAAGCAAAGGCGATTGAAGAACAGGTATCACCAGAGGCTACCTTGTAGGTAAAGGGAGTGGGGCTGGGTTCAGGTGTATTTGTCGCGGTAGGGGTAAAGGGTGTCGCAGTTAAAGTTGGCGTTACCGTAAAAGTGATCGTAGGTGTTTGGGTTGGTTCGATAACCTGTCCACTTTTTTGTAAAGCAAAGTATACTAAACCCGCCCCAATTGCCAAAAATAATGCTAAGAAACCAAGTGCAGCCGGGAGTGTAAGGGTCACCTCTGGCATACGACTACCTTGGATCGGTTTATTTGCTACAGTATGTTCTGGAGCGGCAAAGTTGGTTCCGCAAACGAGACAGCGAGTAGCGTTTTCAGGAACACGCGTCCCGCAAGTTGGACATACTTTAGTCGGTTTTGATGATTTTTCAACAGTCATAGATAAATATGCACCAATGTTTTTACTTAGACGGAGAGCATTATACCAGCCTTAATCGATTGGTAAAGGGGAAATTATCGGCGCCTAATGATATACTCATACTTGTGAAAAAGACGAGCATCTATATTCATATCCCTTTTTGTGAAAGGCGCTGTCGTTATTGTGATTTCAACACGTATAGTGGCATAGATTACTTAATGCAGGATTATGTCAAGGCTGTTTGTCGTGAGATTAAATGGATGGGATCATATTGCCCTGAGGATGTTCTCATTCACACGATTTATTTTGGTGGTGGTACGCCTTCACTTCTTTCAATCGAACTCAGCGAGCAAATTTTGAATCAGATCCATCAAAATTTCCATTTAGCGAGTACACCTGAAATTACACTGGAGGCAAATCCTGGAACAATTGATTTTGAAAAGATAAAGGGTTATTACCAATTAGGTGTCAATCGGTTAAGTTTAGGTGCGCAATCCTTCAATGATCAGGAATTAAAATTGTTAGGACGGATCCATAACATCCAACAAATCATTGAAGGAGTGGAATTGGCACGTAGAGCAGGATTTTCGCAAATTAATCTCGACCTAATGTTTGGTTTACCAGACCAATCGATAAACGATTGGGAAAAAACATTGTTCGCAGCACTACAATTGGATGTAGAACATTTATCCTTATACGGACTAACCATTGAGCCTGGCACTGTATTTGGCGAATGGCTGAAGAAAGGCAAAATATCCGATATTGATGATGATCTGGCAGCAGATTGTTATGAGCTAGCATGTGATTTGTTAGATCAAAATCATTATGAACATTATGAGATCTCAAATTGGGCTAAACGGGATACGGAAGGTAATTTATTGACATGTAGGCATAACCTGCAATATTGGCAGAATCTTCCATATTTCGGTTTTGGCGCAGGAGCGCATGGATTTTTCAATAGTATGCGCATAGCTAATGTTTACCATCCTGATGTGTATATAAAAAAAATAAATCAAGGGTATCCGCTTGAGTTTTCACTTTCACCAGCTACAATTGAATCTCATTATGTTACAAAGAGTGAAGAAATGAATGATACTCTTATGCTTGGATTAAGATTGTTAATTGAAGGGGTGGGAGTGAATGATTTTTATCAGCGGTTTGGCAAAGATCTGACTTTGATATTTGGGGATAAAATCCAAGAGCTCATTAATAAAGGTTTGCTCGAATGGGTGGAGGCGGAACAAAAGAGATTACGTTTAACTCCCCGAGCATATTTATTGGGGAATGTGGTTTTTAGAGAATTTGTTTAATTATCTTGATTTTATTTATTTTTGCCTTTGACATAACTGATTTGTGATATCGTAAAGGAGCTCAGCTGCTAAGCCTTTTGGTTGAGCAGAGGTAAGTTCGGCTAGTGCCAACTCGGTTAATCGATCCGCTTCTTTTTGTGTGGCTTCTAATATACCCTCTTCGGTAAGTAAATTTGCTAAATGTTTAGCTTCCTGTGGTTGAATATTGCCTCTGTGCCAACGTTTTGCAAAAGTAGAATCATTTTGTAATCCCAATAACACCGGTAAGGTTTTCTTCCCTGAGCAAAGGTCACTGGCTGTTGATTTACCAGTCATTGCCTCGTCTCCCCATATTCCTAAAATGTCATCCACAACTTGAAACGCTAAACCCAAAGCCTTTCCATAATTTTGATAGTGTTTCACAACATCTGGGTCACATTGCGCTGCAATTGCACCAAGCTGAGCACAGGCAGAAAAAAGTGCGGCAGTTTTCCCTTCAATCATTGTCCAATAATCCTCAATCGATACAACTGCACGTTGCTCGAAGTCGATATCAAGGAATTGTCCTTTTGTTAAATGAAGGCAGGTATTTAATAGTAAATTTGTGGATTGATAGACAATTTCACAGGGTAGGCTCTCGGATAATTTTTGGATGGCTAAATGTGCTAAGGTAAACATTGCATCACCGGCATTAACCCCTTGAGCGAGACCCCATTTAGACCAAACCGTAAGTCTACCACGCCGATATTGGCTATTATCTTCTATGTCATCATGGATCAATGAGAAGTTATGAACTAATTCCACAGCAACTGCGGAAGGAAGGGCTATCTTCCAATCCGATCGATTTGCCGCTGTAACCAAAATCAATAATGATGGTCGAATTCGTTTCCCACTTGCTTTTTCTCCAGCCCCTTCACCAATCCAGCCCATGTGATAAGCCAGCATTGAATAATATTCTTCATACCCATTTTGATTTATTTCCTGGAGCGTGGTTTGCAAGGATTGTTCAATACTATTCCGAATGGTTTGGAGTAATTCTGTTTTGGTCATTTTTTATTTTCTCACCAAAGGGATGGATTGTAACGAAGCAATGTCGTTCGCAGCGCAGGCGAACATGGTAATTTGAATTTCTTTTTTAATCGTTTGAATGGTTAGGACAACATCATCAACTGATTTTACAGCTGCCTTTAGAAATGGGCTTGCCATAGCACCTAAATTTGCACCTAATGCGATACATTTCGCAATATCAATCCCATTTCGAATGCCACCAGAGGCTATGAGCGGGATAGTTGAATGCACTTCCCGAACCTGAAGAATGGATTCAGCGGTTGGAATTCCCCACTCAATAAAATCTGCAGCTATGAGCGCTTGTTGTTCTGTTTGAGCGCGGTACATTTCCACTTGCGACCAGGATGTACCACCTCCACCAGCGACATCGATTGCCGCTACTCCTGAATCGATCAATAATTGGGCAACCCGCTTTGAAATCCCCCAACCAACTTCTTTTACGACAACTGGCACAGGCAAAGATTTACAGACCAGTTCAATTTTTCTGCTCAGGTTTTTAAAATGAGTATTTCCTTCTGGTTGGAGAGCTTCCTGCAATGGATTTAAATGTAATATCAATCCATCCGCTTCGATCATTTCGACTGCCCTCTGGCATTCATCGACCCCATACCCATAATTCAATTGAATCGCTCCAAGATTTGCAAATAGTAAAGTGTGTGGAGCGACTTTGCGCACTTGATAGGTTGCAGCAAGTTCCCGATGATCGATAGCAGCGCGTTGGGAGCCCAAACCAAGAGCAATATTTTCTTGTTCCGCTGCTTCAGCCAACGTCATATTAATTTTCGCTGCTTGGTCACTTCCCCCAGTCATTGAAGAAATCAGTAGGGGAGCAGAAAGTTTTTTCCCGAAGAAACCGGTGGTTAGGGAGATATCCTCCAGATTGAGCTCTGGTAGTGCTTGGTGAACAAAATGATAATGTTCCAATCCTGTAGTTAAACCCGATTGAACATTTTCTTCTAAGTTAATTCGGATATGATCTGTTTTTCGTTGTGTGATTGGCGTAACTTTTTTCATAAATGAGTGTTCCATTTGTTTGAAGTATCTTACCAGTCTGAGCGGGAACTGTCAATTTTAAAGACTTGACAGATTTCAAGCTGGTAATACAATTGCCCAAAATCTGATAGAGGAGAAATTGTTCATGTCCGATACATTTGAACAAATCAAAGCAATTATCGTTGAACTGCTAGGGGTGGATGAATCAAAGGTGACCATGGAAGCTCGTTTTCGGGAAGATTTAGAAGCCGACTCACTTGACCTTGTGGAATTGATCATGGCATTTGAGGATAAATTTGGTGGACAAATTTCCGACGAGGATGCCCAAAAGATCGTCACTGTAGGTGATGCTGTCAAATACGTCGAAGAACACATGTAATTTTCGACAAGACAACTTCACACCAAATCGACCGGCTCATTAATAAACCGGTCGATTTGGTGTTCATTATTTAGAATAAATGGGGGATTTCCTCAGGATGACGGGCTACCTTGACCCCAGCTTGTTGCAACGCACGGATTTTGTCTTTGGCGGTTCCGCTTCCGCCTTCAATAATCGCACCAGCATGCCCCATCCTTTTTCCTGGTGGAGCGGTTTGACCGGCAATGAAAGAAACGACTGGTTTCGTCATTTTCGATGATATATATTCTGCGGCGCGTTCTTCATCATTACCGCCAATTTCACCAATCATCACTACTTTTTCGGTGTGGGGATCCCCTTCGAACATGGATAAAACATCGATAAAATCTGTTCCATTTATTGGATCACCACCTATACCCACACAAGTACTAACACCGAGGTGATTGAGTTTTAAAGCATAGAGCACTTCGTATGTTAATGTTCCAGATCGGGATACAACTCCAATATTCCCCGCAATTGCAATATCGCCAGGAATAATACCAACTTTGGATTGTCCTGGTGAAAGCAGACCCGGACAATTCGGTCCAACCAGGCGACATTGTTTTTGATCAAGATAACTGCGCACCCGCATCATATCCTGAACTGGTATACCTTCGGTTATACAAACGATGAGAGAGATTCCCGCATCGGCAGCTTCATAGATGGCATCGGATGCAAAACGAGCCGGGACAAAGATAATGCTTGTATTGGCACCAGTAGCCTCTACGGCGATTTTCATTGAGTCAAAGACGGGGATTTTTCCATCGAGCACCCATTCTCCACCTTTTCCGGGGGTCACTCCTGCGACAACATTTGTGCCATAATTTACCATTTGACGGGTGTGGAACATTCCCTCATTACCGGTAATTCCTTGGACGACTAAACGAGTATCACGATTGATTAAAATGCTCATGCCACACCTCCTTTTGAGACAGCAACAGCTTTTTGCGCAGCTTCAACCAATGTCTGGGCTGTTATCATTTTAGCATTGGCAAGTATAGCCTGCCCTTCCTCCGCGTTTGTCCCTACCAGCCGTATGACCATTGGGATTTTGGGTTGAATTTCATTGAGTGCACTGATTATTCCATGAGCTACTTCGTCACAGCGGGTGATACCACCAAATACGTTTAATAAAACTGCTTTGACATTATTGTCGCTGAGGATAATTCTTAATGCAGCTGTGACTTTTTCGGCGCTTGCACCGCCACCAATATCCAAAAAATTAGCTGGTTCTCCGCCATATAGTTTGATGATATCCATTGTGGTCATTGCTAAACCAGCTCCATTAACCAGACAGCCAATGTCTCCTTCTAGTTTAATGTAAGATAAACCATATTTACGAGCTTCGGTTTCCAACGGTGCTTCTGCATCAAGGTCACGCATTTCTGCAAATTCCGGATGGCGGAAAAGGGCGTTGTCATCGATAACCATTTTCCCATCTAGCGCAATGAGCTTCATATCAGAGGTGATAACCAGTGGGTTAATCTCTGCTAATGTTGCGTCTGAATCCAGATACGTCTTCCAGAGGCCATGGGCAATAGCGATAAAAGATTTCCAATAATCGCGGGGCAAGTCGATCCCGGCAGCTATATCGCGAGCTTGGTAGTCTCGAAGGCCTAAGAGTGGGTCAATATGAACCTTGATAATTTTCTCAGGAGCAACCCGTGCAACTTCTTCTATCTCAACCCCACCAGCGGCAGATGCCATCATCACTGGACGACGGGCAGCGCGGTCATTGGTAATCCCTAAATAAATTTCTGTTTCGATATTGGCGGCTTCATCTACAAGCACTTTTCGAACGGGAAGTCCTTTGATTTCCATGGACAAAATTTGGGCGGCTAATTCTTCTGCCTCGCTTGGATTTTTAGCCAGACGAATACCCCCCGCTTTTCCACGTCCACCGACTAATACTTGGGATTTGATAACAACTTTTCCACCTAACTCTTCTGCGATTTGTTTGGCTTCATCTGCAGAAGAGGCAACCCTGCCTCTTGGGATAGGGATGCCATAACGTGAAAATATTTGTTTTGCTTGGTATTCATGGATTTTCATGTGCTACTACTCCGTTTTACTCCTCTAGGCATGATTTTTTATTAATGTAAGCAATAGCTTGCTCCACTATTTATTATAGCTTTAAGGCAGGGTGAAATGCATGATTCTGCTATTTCCAGTGTCACTAATCCAAAGTCCTCCATTCTGATCGATCGCTATCGAAGTGGGTAGGTTAAATCCATCTGCTCCTTGAGAGAATTCTCCAAAATAGCGAATGAAATTTCCCTCTCCAGTAAACTCTAGAATTCTATAGGCTTCGGGATCGGTTACAAACACATGGTTATTTTGGTCTATCGCGATGTAAGGTTTATTATCTAAAGATTGGCCATACCAACCATAGATGTCCCAACTTGTTACAAATGAGAAATTGAGATTCTCATCGATCGAAAACACCTGGACTCTCTGATTCCATGTATCAGCAACATACAATTGACCATTTGGAGCAAATGCTAAACCAACTGGTTCATCAAATTCGCCTGGTTGCATACCAGCTTGTCCAAAAGAGGATAAATAATTACCCTCCGAATCAAATACAACGATCCGCTTATTTCCAGTATCAGAGATGAATAAGCGGTTTTGGTTATCAATAGCAATATCGCGGGGACCCCAAAAAGCGGTTGGCGATTCACCTTGACCAAAGTATCCCCACATTTTTACAAATTTACCGTCTTCGGTAAATTTTTGGATGCGATGATTCCATGTATCCGCAACATAGATAAAACCATTATGATCAATTGCAATTCCCCAGGGTTGATTGAACGTCCCACCAGGTGTCTCTGAAGTTGTACTATCTCCAAAATTGCCCCAAACTTGTAAAACCTTTCCATCTGGGGAAAGATGTTGGATGCGATTATTATCGGTATCAACAATATATAAAGATCCGTCTTTGGCGATGGCGAGATCGTGCGGGTGTTGAAATTGTCCTGGTTCCGTTCCAGCTGACCCGATGATTTTATCCGCTTCGATTTTTAATTGTTTCCCTTCGTATGGATCGGCTGGGACATTGGATTCTACTGGAACACTACCATAATTCCATAACTGTGAGACAATATCTTTTCGGATGTACATCCGCATGCGACTGGATGGATACCAATTGGTTAAACTCATATCTTTATTCGTGAGTTGACCATACAGGGTGTAGTCACGGTAAAGCCAAATATTTAATAATGCTTGTCTCATTTGCGGGTTGCGTATTGCATCGCTTATCCTTTGCCAGGTGAGATCAAAGTAATCTTGGTTGGGCCACCATAATCGAATGTAGTCGAATTTATAATAGGCTTGTCCAACAACTGGTTCCAGTTTGCCATAATTTTCCTCACCCACTAAAATAATTGGAGCATCACGCAATTCGCGAGTTGGATTTTGTTCATAATACACTTGATTGGGGTAATTACGTAAATACCACCAAAATGGATAAGTTGTTTCATTATCATAAGCGACTTTAATCCCTAGCCCTCCCGTTGTTCGGCGGGAAATTTCTTCTATTTGAGCTAAAACATCTTTCGGTCCTCGAGCGCTATGCGCGTAAACAAGAAATTCTGTTGCATTGTCATAGTTCACAAAGGCAGCTTGGGTACTCGTATGAATGGTAAATAGAGAGAGTATTCCAAAAATTACGATAGTGATAATTCGTAATGATTCACTCCATTCCCAAAAGCGTGATAGATAAGCGCAATACCATCCTGAACCGACCATAAAAACAAGCGCACTCAAAAAAGAAGTTGTCGCTTGTAATTGATTTAATTCTTTGCCTTGAAAGGGAGGGGTATTTCCAAACAATAAATAAAAACTCATTATAGTGGATATCAGAAACACTGTGAAAGAGATAAGAAAATACTTTTCCTTGCCATATATTAATTGCTGAAAATGTATCGAGGTAACTACTTTACCAAGCGCCCAGGCGGTTAAGAGTATCATCGGCAGGGTGATATGGAAGGTTAACCAAGGCATTTTTTCTCCGGCGATTGAAAATGCCAGCAGGCTTGTTACAGACCAAAAGAGAAAAAACCAAAAGACCAGATGATCCGTATTGGTTAAGGAATGGTTATCATATGTGGAGTCCTCGTTATTAATCTCAACTTCGATTGTGTCCGATTTTTTTCCACTCTTAATGGTGTAATACAATGCTGCAAATGGAACCCCTATCGCTGGTAAGTATTCATAAATCGGGATTTGTACAAAGGCGTAATAATACCAAGGTTGGCTGCCACGATTAACCCCCTGTTGTTCGAGCCAATAGCCCAAGGCTCCTACGAGACCAGTGAAAATTCCAAATCCATTCGTAAAAATGGTTGTATAAAAAATGATAAAAATAGAATAGAAAATCGCGTAATTAACTAGCCAGGTTTTCGGTTTCCATAATAAACCGATGATTATTGCCAAAACCGTAAATAAACCTACAAAAATTCCCGTGAAGACAATACTGCTTGTTGTGGAATAATCAATGGGATTGTGCCCTAAAATTTTGACCGGAAATGGCGCAAGCATTGGAAGGACGAATGTCCCGATTAGGATTGCTAGATCGAATGAGGGTTCTTCTTTCAACTTATTCCACCCATAACCGCGCAAAACTAAATAGATAGCAAAAAGTAATCCAACCGCGCCAATTGCGACAATGCCATTCCCGATGTTCAAAGGAGATTTAGTGGTTTGGGCTGGAGTGGAGTCTGTCTGTTGATTGACAATAGGGTTAGAAGCTTTTATGATGCCAATCACCCCAATGCCGATAATAATAAAGATTAATGAAACTACAATCGCAGAAAAGAAGAATTTTCGATAAGCTTTGATTTGCCATGGTTTACTGGCAATGGAATTCGAGAGATAGAGAGCCAAAAAAAGCAATACTTGCGCAGTATAAATAAATGCTGTTTCTTTAGAAGTAAAGTGCAAAACGGTGGCAATGGTGACATAGATTAGATATTTTGGTTGCGGGTTTTGTAAGTAATTCAGTATGCTCCACCATAATAAAACGGCGAACAAACCAATGAAGGCTTCGTTTCGCGCATAACGTCCATAATAGAGAATATATGGGGATATCAATAATAAAAATGCTGCGATTAATGCACCAACTTTACCAAAATAACGTCGGTAATTCCACATGAAAGCAACTGTGGCAATACTTAATAACGCTGCCGGAAGGCGGGCGGAAAAGTCACTATCGCCAATAAGAAAATAGGAAAGAGCGAGTAAATGAAATTGTAAGGGTCCATGGGTGATTGGATCATGCCGGTAGCCACGCCCTTGTTCGAGCAGCCAGGAAAAATACACATGCGAAGTTTCATCATGGCTCATCACTCGTGCGCCGAGCATATATAAACGCGAAAGTATCGCTAATCCGACAATCAAAGAAAAGAGAATGATTTCCCATTTTTTTATATTCGATAAAGAAGAAATTTGATCTTCTGTTTTATTCAAGGTAGGAAGTGATTCTGAGGAAGTGAGCGACATAAAAGCGTTTATACTCCTGATTGGTTTTATAAAATGATTCTATCCTGAAAATAAAATAGTATCAAATGACCTTGAAAAGTTAACGTCTTTTTGGATTGGGCAAGTTTGAATTTGTCTTTAATTGCTTAAGTGAATTGATTTCAGCTTGGGTTAAATATCTCCATTGGCGAGGTTTTAAAAGTCCTAAATAGACATCGCCAATCCTTACCCGGATTATTCGAACCACAGGTAATCCAAGTAAAGCACCTGTTTCTCGAATTTGTCTTTTTCTGCCTTCTCTTAAAACAATCCTAAGCCAAGCTCCTTTCCCAACGATGGTGTCAACTTTCACTTCTGCTGGCTGAGTTTTATAGCCATCGGTAAGTACAATCCCTCGACGCCAGTTATTGATTTGTTCCTCATCGGGTTTCTTTGCCACAAGGACACGATACTCTTTTTCATGTCCATAGCGAGGATGGGTAATTAGATTGGCTAATTCACCATCGTTTGTGAGCAAGATTAATCCTTCACTGTCAATGTCTAATCTTCCAACCGGATATAATCGAGTTGGTATATCAACCAGATCGCAAACGGTTTTTCTACCCTCTGGTGAATAAGCGGCAGAGAGGACACCCCGTGGTTTATAAAGTGCAATATAGACAAAAGTTGTTTGCACCTGTACAGGTCGATCATCAAATGTAATTTGATCGGTCTGGGCGTCTGCTTTGTCTCCTAATTTAATCACTCTCCCATTTACTTTTACTCGTCCTTGTGAAATAAAAGTTTCACATTCCCGTCGCGAACCATAACCTGACCGAGCTAAAATTTTCTGAACTCTTTCTTCCATGATGTTATTTTCCCAATTCGCCTTGGCTAACTTGATGTGTCATTCGTATAGTTTATTCCTATTGAAGATGTCTTTTCCGTTTCGGTCTCGTTCCATTGCGGTAAATCATCCACGGAGTTCAATCCGAAATATTGTAAAAATTCAGTGGTTACTGCATAAAGGATGGGTCGACCTGGTGCTTCTGATCGTCCTAACTCTTGGATCAAGCCTTTGCGAAGTAATGTATTTAAAACGCCATCACTATTTACTCCCCGAATCGCATCGATTTGTGGGCGGGTAATTGGCTGACGATAAGCAATCACTGCCAGCGTTTCTAATGCGGCTTGACTCAAACGTCCACTCGATTCTAACCCTAATAACTTTTCTACCGCTGGAGCGATTTCTGCAGCAGTAGTCAACTGATACCGGTCATGTAACTTTTGCAGGCGTAGATAACGAGGTGGATTGGAGTGGATATATTCTGATTCAAGTTGGGTAAGCAGCTTAACTGTTTCTTCCCCTGAAATCCCCAATACATTCGATAATTGTGAGATTGACAAGGGTTGTGGTGAGGCAAACAATAATGCTTCAACCAACCCAATTAGTGAGTTTGAATCCTGGAATGGTGTGGCATCATTCATGCTATGATACAATGTGCTGTTGTAAAATTGAAAGGTAAATATTATTATGAAAAACCATACTTGGATTGTACTACTAATTATGCTGATTTTGGCGCTTGCCTGTAAATTACCTGGTTTTTACGGGGATAAGCCAGCAGAGACAATTGCGGTGACCACGCAATCAGCACAAACCTTAGAGTCGAATATTGAGAAGAATGTATTGAATATTCCCCATGGTGGCGATTTTCAAATTGAAATAACGGAACAACAACTGACATCGTATGTTTCCATGAAGTTGCAAGAAAATGCACAGTATCCGGTTCATCATGTACAAATCTATTTGCGAGATAGCCAAATTCGAGTCTTAGGAGATGTTGACCAAGCAAATATGTCTGTTCAAGCTGAATTGATCATCAAACCTTACCTAGAAAGCAATGTTGTGCAATTTGATGTCCTGAGCGCTAAAATTGGTCCATTCAACATTCCACAGGATTTAATTGATTCTATGAAACAGGAAATGAAAGATGCATTTGAGGAGCAATTACAAGGATTAGGGGAAAATTATCAAATGGATAGTATTGAAATACAGAACGGAGTGATGAGTATTAAGGGTAAGAAGAATTAGGTTTTGTTGAATAAGTGAAATGCAAAAAAAACTATTCTATAGAATAATTCTGACTTTTATGATTTTCTGGTCTATGTCATTGGGCTTATCCGCTTGTGGAAAGCAGGAGGGCACTGTGCCATTGATGCATGTGGAAATATATGCAGATAATAAAAGCATAGCTGTTAATCTTCCTCCTGAACAAACCATCCGACAAGCTTTGGATACAGCCCATATCTCATTAGGCACACTTGACCGTGTAGAACCGGACCTCAATACGATAATCGATAAACCAATCACGATCCGTGTCATCCGGGTGAAGGAAGAATTTTCTGTTGAAAAAGAAGTGATTCCTTTTGAGCAAAAGATTGTCCAAACCGAATCATTGCCGGAAAATGTCACCTTGCTGGCTCAAAAAGGGACGAATGGGGAAAAAGAAATTACCTATCGACATTTATATGAAGATGGAGTTGAAGTTTCAAAGACACCAATAAATGAAGGTGTCATCACAAAAGAAGCGGTGCCGCAAATTATGATGGTGGGTATTCAAAAGCCTTTCATCACTTATGATGTACCCGGAAGGATTGCGTATATTTTAGGGGGTAATGCCTGGATTATTGATGGTAACACGGCGAATCGGATTTTGGTTGTGAGTAGCGGTGATTTAGATGGTCGGGTATTTCGTTTATCTCCAGACGGGGAATGGTTATTGTTTACGAGGCGTGAAACAAAGGATGAACAAATCAACTCATTATGGGCTGCTCATCTGGTTGATTTTGACAAACCAATTAAAATTATCAATTTGAAGATCACTAACGTCGTACATTTTGCAGATTGGTATCCGAAGACAGGCAGTTTAAAAATTGTTTTTTCAACCGTAGAACCCAGGAGTACTGCTCCGGGATGGCAGGCAAATAATAATTTATTGAGCGTAGAATTTAGTGCCAGTGGTTGGATCGATAAATGGAAAACGATTATTGATACCAATTCCGGTGGTGTATATGGCTGGTGGGGGACGGATTTTGCTGTCAATCATGAAACGGGCGAAATTGCTTTTTCTCGACCAGATGGTGTAGGAATAGTGAACAGTGATAATGGGATGGATGTCTTGTTGCCAATTACACCTTTTCAAACCGGTAGTGAATGGGCTTGGGTGCCGGGGATTTCCTGGAGTCCAGATGGAAAATTCATCTATTCCATTGATCACATCCCTGATCAAGAACATGCAACAGCAGAAGAATCGCGCATCTTTACCCTGAGCGCGATTTCAACCGAGCAAGCTAATGTGTTTCATTTGATACAAAATAGTGGAATGTTTTCTTACCCGAGTGCTTCCCCTTGGATTCAAAAAAGCAGCAATGAATCTGTTTACCAATTGGCATATTTACAAGCGTTGATACCGGATCAAAGTGAAACCTCCCGTTATAAATTGGTAGTCATGGATCAAGATGGTTCAAATTCGAAAGATTTATTTCCAAATGAAGGGCAGCCGGGCTTAGATCCCCAAACAGTGGTTTGGTCACCTGAGCCAATGGGTGATAGTGGCTTTTTTGCATTAGCGGTTATTTATCAAGGAAACCTGTATATTGTTGATACCTCCGCAGCAGAGAATCAACCCGTACTGGTTCGCCAGATAACCGGAGATGGTTTAGTAAACAAAGTTGTATGGAGTTCAAGATATGGTGGATAAAATGCGCATATTAATCACCGGGGCAGCCGGATTTTTAGGATCACATTTGTGTGATCGCTTATTAGCAGATGGACACGAAGTCATTGGAATGGATAATTTTATAACAGGAAGCCCGGATAATTTAGCTCACCTGGCCGGAAATGATCGCTTTTCGTTCATTCGTCATGACGTGTCTAATTTTATTTTTGTGCCCGGTAAAATCGATGCGGTGCTTCATTTTGCTTCACCCGCAAGTCCCAATCCGTCATCGCCCTATGGATATGTTAACTTGCCCATTCAGACAATGAAAGCCGGGGCATTAGGCACCCACAATACACTCGGAGTTGCCAGAAAAAATCAAGCCCGTTATTTATTGGCTTCCACGAGTGAAATTTATGGCGACCCACTCGAGCATCCGCAGCGTGAGAGTTATTGGGGACATGTTGATCCGATTGGTACCCGATCCGTTTATGATGAGGCGAAGCGGTTTGCGGAAGCATTGACAATGGCCTATCATCGTTTCCATGGAATAGATACACGGATCGTACGTATTTTCAATACCTATGGACCAAGAATGCATTTAGATGATGGCAGAGTGGTGCCAAATTTCATCCAACAAGCGTTGCGAAATGAACCATTAACGGTTTATGGAGATGGGTCGCAAACACGAAGTTTCTGTTATGTCGATGATTTGATTGATGGCATCGTCCGATTACTTTATTCGGATGAGCACTATCCGGTCAACATAGGGAATCCGAACGAAACAAGTATTTTAAATTTTGCTCATTTAATCAATCAAATTGTTGGTAACCAGGCAGGGATAAAATTCGAACCATCCCAACGCCTGGAAGGTGACCCACAACGGAGACAACCGGATATCCAAAGAGCCAAAGATATTCTTGGATGGCAACCACAGGTCAAACTGGAAGATGGTTTAAGACAAACTATCGAATATTTCAAATATAAGATGAAATTAATCGGATGAGCATAATTTCCAATCCAAAAGAACGACAAAGGTTCATCAAATTTGCTGTTGTTGGTATTATTGGCGCGATAATCGATTTCGGTGTTTTTAATTTACTTGTTCATTTTGATTTAATGCGACCAGTATATGCGAGCATGATTTCCTTTACCATGGCGGTTATCAGTAATTTCATTTGGAATCGATATTGGACCTACCCAGATTCACGCTCAAAACCGATTCGTCACCAATTAATGATGTTCGCATTTATCAATGTGATTGGGCTTGGTATACGGACTCCTTTATTTGCATTTTTAGAAAAACGTTTGATTTGGTTTTTTGATCGAATGTCTTTTCCTCGTATTGCTTTTATAGATCATATATTTCTTGGGCATAACATAGCTCTAGCTATTGCTATCATTGTTGTAATGTTTTGGAACTTTTATGTTAATCGTTATCTGACGTATAATGATGTTAGCGCTTGATATCTGTGAGGTTGATATGGAAGCACAAACAACGAAGAAAAAAATCATTGTAATCTACACTACGAGTGGAGATGCAGCCGCATTTTTGATCTATCCCCATATATTTAATCGTCAGGGGGAATGGATTGGATGGGTAACTCCCACCAGACAAGTCTATTCTGTACATGGGCATTATGTGGGTTGGCTAAGTGATGAACCCCGGATTTTACGAAAACATTCATCTGGCTATCTAAAACCACGTCTGGCTCCTCCAGAAATTCCCAAACCAATTCGTCCACCGGCAATAGTACCACTCCCCCCTTTGATGCCAGATTTACCGATTGGGGCATTCGATGTTTTAGAAGACGCGCCTAATCTTATGCCACCTTTAGATTTTGGTGATTTAAAAGAAGATTTGGATTAACCATGAATGCTATTGGGGATGATTTCGAAGAACGAGATAGGAATGCTCGTTCGGAGGAAGAAAATCTGATTAATAATATCCAAGACAAAAATCCTTCTGTGCATACTGAAGGAATTAACGGAGAGATTAAACAATCTTCCATTCGATCTCTGCGTGATTTAATCGAGCAAGTGACGGGGAAAAATATTCACTCCTCTGCAACGGATGGAGATGCAGGTTTAGCTGAAAATATTCCCTATCCATTCCTGGCAATTGTCGGTCAGGAAGAAATGAAATTGGCGTTATTGTTAGCTTTAATTAATCCAGCCATGGGCGGCGTCTTGCTGATTGGACCCAGGGGAACGGGAAAAACAACCGCCGTGCGGGGATTATTGAATTTATTACCCCTCGTTCCACGAAGTTTATGTCGTTATGGTTGCCTACCGGAAGATATTGAGACCCAGGGAATTGATGGGGTTTGCCCCGATTGTGCGAAAAAATATGGAGAAGGAAAACCATTAGCGGTCATGGACCAAGCCCGGCTGGTGGAGATTCCATTGAATGCCCGTTTAGAAGATGTGATTGGCGGAATTGATGAACGGGCGGCTATACACCAGCGATTAGTTTTACAACGCGGAATTTTAGCCCAAGCGGATCGGAATGTATTATATGTGGATGAAGTCAACATGCTCAGCGACGATATCATCAATGCCTTGCTCGATGCTGCTGCGCAAGGTAGTTATACCGTGCGGCGTGGTCCTATTTCCGCAACATATCGCTCTCGTTTTATTTTGATTGGTTCAATGAATCCAGAAGAAGGAAGTTTACGCCCTCAGATTCAGGATCGCTTTGGTTTGAGAGTTATCGTAAGAGGATTGAGCAAGGAAAACGAACGATTGGAAGCGTATCGGCGGGTGCAAGCATATTTAACCAACCCTCGCCGAGTTTTCCTGCAGTATCAAGCTGAAACGGAATTGGCTCGCCAAGAAATTCAAACTGCAAGGGAAATCTTACCAAGCGTCGAATTACCAAATGATGTCGCTCGCTGGGGTTTGCGTTTGGTTGAAAAGCTTGGCATTGATTCAATGCGGGCAGAAATTACGCTATTCGAAGCTGCTAGGGCATACGCAGCTGCGGATGGCAGAAGCGAAGTGCTCATCGAAGATTTAAAGCAAGTTGCACCAATGTCGTTGCGATTGCGGCGTTCGGTATTTATGGAAAATTATCTTGACCAACAAGAAAAAGAACAATCTGAACTCAATGAGATTTTGCATCGTTTAGATTAATAAAAACAGATAAACCCGATGATGATGTTGATATGGAGATTGCAGAATGAACCATCGTGAAAGGCTTGAAGCATGTTTGGAAGGCATAGCCCCTGACCGGGTACCCATCTCCCTTTGGCGACATTTTCCTGGTGATGACCAAGATCCTTATCAATTAGCCAAATCGACCATTGAATTTCAGAGAAATTATGATTTTGATTTCGTAAAAGTTACACCGGCATCCTCATTTTGTGTAAAAGATTGGGGAGCTAAAGATGAATGGAAAGGAGCCACAGAAGGCACCCGTGAGTATATTTACTTTCCGATACAACGTGCCGATGATTGGTTAACCCTCCATCCACTTGATCCTCGTAAAGGGTGGTTAGGAAAGCAATTAGAATGCCTGAAAACGATTAAGGACGAAATCCCCACTGATACACCCATTATTCAAACTATCTTCAGCCCGCTTTCCCAAGCTAAGAATTTGGCATCTCGATCAAAGTTATTGATTTGGATACGAACAAACCCACAAGAAGTATTATCCGGGCTTAAGGTTATCACGGAAACGACCCTTCGTTTTATTGAAGAAGTAAAGAAGCTTGGGATCGATGGGATTTTTTATGCTGTTCAGCATGCTCAATACGGATTGCTCTCAGAAAATGAATATTTGCAATTTGGCAAAGCCTTCGATTTAGAAATATTAGAACAAACCCAACCATTTTGGTTCAATATGCTCCATGTCCACGGCGAGGATATCATGTTCCAACTTATTAAAGACTATCCTGTTCAAATTATCAATTGGCATGATCGGGAAACATATCCAAATCTAGCCGAGGCTCAAAAAATATTTAAAGGTGTGGTTTGTGGAGGGTTATCTCGAGAAAAGAAAATGGTTTTTGGAAAGCCAGAGGATATCTTTGCTGAGGCTAGGGAGGCAATTACAGCAACGGGGGGAAAACGGTTTATTTTAGGGACAGGGTGTGTCGTTCCGGTAATTGCTCCTTTTGGAAATATTCGTGCAGCCCGAGAAAGTATTGAAAAAATAACAGTGAAATGAGAGTGATTGCGGGTAGTGCCAAAGGACGAATATTGAAATCCGTTGAAGGGGATACGACTCGCCCGATTACGGATCGGACAAAAGAGGCATTATTTAATATCATCGGAAGTGATATTGTCCAATCGAGTTTCCTGGATTGTTTTGCTGGAACAGGAAGTGTGGGAATTGAAGCATTAAGCCGAGGATCATCTTTTGCACGTTTTATCGATCAAAATCCGAAGGCAATTCATGTGATCCGCGAAAATTTGAAAGCCACTGGATTGATCGAAAAAGCAGAAGTATTACGAATGGATGCTTTTGCTGCATTAGCCAGGCAGCCGGATAGGCGATTTGATTATATCTATGTTGCGCCACCTCAGTATCATGGACTTTGGTCAAAAATGCTCATTTTGCTGGATAATCACATGGATTGGTTATCTGATGATGGATGGATCATCGTCCAGATCCATCCTGTTGAATATGAAGATTTAACAAAAAGCCATCAAATCAAAAACATCGCACAATTTGATCTTCGGAAATATGGCAGTACATTATTAATATTTTTCGAACGCGCTTTATCAGAAACAGGGTAATCCTCAATAAGAGAAATAAACTGGTAAAACAAGCTGGTTGTGAACTCAAATTCTCATTCACAACCAGCGCTCAATCTAAACCATCAATTTAACCCTTCAAGAACTCTTCTAATGCTTCTTTGCTGATTCGATATGCATTTCCGATTTTCTTTGCCTTCAACTCGCCGGCGTTGATCGCAGCGATGACGTCTTCTTCGGAGACGCGCAAGTATGTTGCTGCTTCAGATGGCGTCATCACCGGTGGTATATTGGTAGGGGGTGTTGGGGATGTGGAGGGTGTGGTTCCTCCAGCGCTACCCGATTGGACATTTTGTAATGACTGACTAATCACATTGCCAATACCCATTCCTGCGCCGATACCTGCAGTGAGCCCAGCGCCACCACTAGGGTTTTGTGCAGCTTCGCGCAAGGCATCCGCAGCTTGAAGCTGCGTATAGGTAGCCATGTCGAGCATACCCATCGCGCGCAACTCTTCAGCTGATTTTGTAGATGGTTTCAAGTTTTCGATGTAAAAAGATTTGAGTGTTAAACCAATAGCAGAGAAATCATCTTGTGCCTTAGCTCGTACTCCAGATTGTAGCTCTTCTGTTAAACCGATTAATTCTGGGACTGAGTGGTTGGCTGCTGTTTCACCTAATAAATCTTGGAGTTTTGACAAAAGCATTGCCCGTAAGCGAGTTTCAATATCACTTGTGCGGAAAATGCCCTGGGCACCAACCACCTGAGTGACAAATTGTTGGGGATCTTTAACAACGATACTGTAGGTACCATATCCTTGTAATAAAGCGACACCTAATCCCATATTGGGATTTCGGACGATAATGGGTTGGGCGGTACCCCATTTTAAATCGACAAAATCCCGCATTGAGACGAAATACACTTCCGCAGGAAAAGGCGTTTTTTCATTAAAAAACGTTCTTCCTATTTTTTCAATTAATAGCGGAATATTATAGGTGGTAATGGTATGGCGGCCCGGGCCAAAAACATCTAATGCATTGCCATCTCGGAAAAATACGGCGGTCTGGGATTCGCGCACAATGACTTGGCTGCCAATACGGAAATCGCCTGGCCCACTTTCTGGAAAGCGGTGGACAATTTCATCTTTCATCTCATTGGGATATTCAACGATATCAAATACTCGTGCCATAATAACTCTGCCTTTCTATATTATTAAAAAATCTCCTAAATTATTTTTCGAAGACAACTTCTGCGCGTCGTTCGTACATATCCAAACATTGTTGAGCGACAGTTACCAGATTCCGGATCGCCGCTGAGAATCCTTCACTATTCATCGATTCTTCAACATGATCAATAGCCCTGTCCAGATCTTCAGACAATGCCAGCAAGCTTGCATCATATTGATAAATTTTACTTAACTCGTCAGAATTGATCTTCACTGCATCAAATAAACCAGAATAGCCACGCGGGGCTTTTTTAACCCGATCGATGAAAGTCCTTATTTTGATTGCGGCTGCTTCAATATCGTCTACCCATTGGATGTTTCCTTGTGAAATTAGATCACGTTGGATCGCGGAGATCCGTTGCCATTCCTCTTCAAAGCGAGTTGCAATTGTATCCCGTAATATCTTATCTTCATCGCGCCGGTTTTGACGGTCAATATAACCTTTAAAACCGGGAATATAACTGGCGATTTTCTTAAAAGGATCCATATCGCCAACTACTTTTTGGATAATTAAGTCAATTCGGTCGCTCATTACTTGTTCTCCTTATAAAAATACAACGCGTATACCTTATTGGATTATATGCTCGCTTTATTAATCACGCAACTTAATCTACGTATATTCATCCTAAAAGTTGTTTGTGTGTCCTTCGATGGATAACCTTCAATTCTCGAAAAAACATATCTTTGTTTATTGTGATTTTATTCTACTGTTTTTTTATTTTTCGATTATAAAATGATTGCAAATGTTATAATTTATATAGCGATAAAAAAATTTTAAAGAGGAGATGAAAATGACCGCACCAGAATTACAAACAATCCTCGACCGCTTAGAGGGAAGTATATCCATAGAACATGGAAAAGTAACGGTTAGAGATCTGCCGAAATTACGAAAAAATATTCATTACCTTGCAGAATTATCAGCACTGGAAAAAGGTGCAATACAAGGGTGGGCAAGATATCTTGCTAGATTAATTGCACTGGAGTGTAATGTTATTCCTGCTTCCATTCATGATTTGTATATGGCGCGTGGAAGAGGGGATGTTCCTCCCACTTTTACTGTGCCGGCCATGAATTTACGGGCTCTATCCTATGATGCAGCTAAAGCGGTCTTCCGAGCCGCGAAAAAGTACAACGCTGGGGCATTTATTTTTGAAATCGCCCGGTCTGAAATTGGGTATTCCGACCAACGACCAGCTGAGTACGCCACGAATATTTTCGTTGCCGCGGTAGAGGAGGGATATAGCGGACCGGTATTCATCCAGGGGGATCATTTTCAAGTCTCTGCCAAGAAATATGCTGCAGACCCTGAAGCAGAATTAAAAGCTATTCGTGATTTAACCAAGGAAGCAATTAGCGCAGGTTTCTATAATATTGATATCGACACATCAACATTGGTTGACATTAGCAAACCCACCATTGCGGAGCAGCAAACCTTGAATACCGGGTTGTCAGCGATGTTTACCGAATATATCCGATCTATCGAACCGGCAGGGGTTACTGTTTCAGTCGGAGGCGAAATTGGGGAAGTGGGAGGAAAGAATTCAACCGTTGAAGAATTGCGTGGCTACATGGATGGGTACAATAGTGAGTTGAAGAAAAAGGGCAACTATGTTGGCATTAGTAAGATTAGCGTCCAGACTGGCACCACCCATGGTGGCGTTGTCCTCCCAGATGGTTCTATTGCACAGGTTAGTGTAGATTTTGAGACATTGCAGCGATTGAGCCAAGTTGCCCGCAACGAATATGGTTTGGGCGGAGCTGTTCAACATGGGGCTTCAACCTTACCAGAAGATGCGTTTGGAAAATTTGTGGAACATGAAGCATGTGAAGTCCATCTTGCGACCAATTTCCAAAATATGTTATTTGATCGTTTACCCGAAGATCTGAAAAAAGAAATGTATGCCTTTTTGGACGAAAAATATGCCAATGAACGAAAACCAGGCATGACGGATGAACAGTTTTATTATAAGACTCGTAAAAACGCAATTGGACCTTTCAAAGCAGCTACCTGGAATTTACCCCAAGCTACGAAAGAAATGATTGGGAAAGCTTGGGAAGACCAATTTAGTAAACTTTTCCGATTGCTTTGCATAGCCGATACCCAAAAAGTTGTTCATGATTTTATTAAGCCGCCAAAAATTCAACCAGAATTAAAAGACTACCTTGGCGAAAGCGTGGGGGATAAAGATATCAAAGACCTTGCAGATTAAACAAACACACCAAAAGAGGCTGCCTTGAAAAGGCAGCCTCTTTTTTAGAACCAATTTAATAGTCCTGCGTATGTATAATAAAAAGGAGTAATTAAATGGGTGTCCTAAATATATCTAAAAACGGAGGAAAAATGTCGGCACGGAAATGGGTTCATATTCCTTTGCCATTATTACCTTTCTGGTGGCTGTGGCGATTAATTTGTGGCATCGTAGGGTTTACCGGCCGCATTATCGCGATCGTGGTTGGTTTTGTTTTAATCATGGTAGGCATTCTTGTTTCAGCGACAATTATTGGATTGATTGTTGGCATTCCTTTGATTGCAATCGGTGTCCTACTGGTTTTTCGCGGTTTATTTTAATTTAAGCCATTTCATACTGGTGTAAAAACTCACTGATCGCCTCGACTTTTTCCAATGAAACTGGTTTACGTTTGGCTTCTTTACGGAGATACTCTTTTAATTTTTCGATTTCGATTGTCAAAGCTGGGGGATTTTCATCGGGACTAATCTCGATTTTAACTTTAGGATTTGTACAAACTAGTGCAGCTCTTACTGGGGCTGTTTTTTCATCACCAAAAATCGGCTTGAGAAATTTTTGAATCTTCTCAACTTCATAAGGAAGCTCTAAATCAGGTCTCCCTAACCCCTCTTGGCCGAAAAGTCGCAATAAACTTGCACCCTTGTGTATCCAGCGCCCCTTGAGAAATGTAATGGTACCTCCTACATGGACAGGAGTTAAGATCCAGATACCAGCGGGACCGACGAGCAAGTGATAAACCGGTGTGAAATAGTGGCAAATCGTATATTGTTGATCAAGCCCTTTCAATGCCTGATTGAGTAATTCATCAGGACTGGGATTACGTCCCCAGCGATTGGTAAAATACATGCCGATTTGCGCTAATATAAAACCGACAATTAGCGCTCCAAACGAATATATGACTTGAGTCGGATATTTTAGCGAAAGAAGTAATCCTCCGATTAAAACTGCCATCCCTGCTAAGGTGGCTGTCAGAGCAATACGGCGGTTGATTTTTTTCTTTTTTTCATTTGTGATGATTTTCATTTTATATATTCCTTTATAACGAGAGTGGCATTTTGACCTCCCAAACCAAATGAATTGGAAAGTGCAATGGTTATGGGAGAATGAATTGCTTGATTTGGTACATAATTAAGGTCGCATTCTGGATCTGGATATTCGTAATTGATCGTAGGTGGGATCGTCTTATATTTAATTGCCAACACAGTCGCTATCGCTTCCAATGCCCCGGATGCACCCATCGCGTGACCTATCATAGACTTTGTGGAACTGATCAATAAGCGATAGGCGTGCTCTTGAAAAAGCATTTTGATTGCTTTGGTTTCGGTTAGATCATTTAGCGGTGTAGAGGTTCCGTGTGCATTTATGTAATCAATATCAGCTGGAGTAATCCCGGCATCTTGGATAGCCCAAGACATTGTCCGCATTGCTCCCATTCCACTTGGGTCTGGTTGAGCGATGTGATATGCATCGGTGGATGAAGCGTGACCTATTATCTCTGCATAGATTGGAGCCTGGCGAGAAAGAGCATGTTCAAGGTCTTCTAATATCAAAACCGCTGCTCCTTCCGAGAATACGAAACCTTCACGTTTCAAATCAAATGGCCTTGATGCTTTTTCTGGTGCTGTATTAAAAGAAGTGGGTAGAGCACGCATTGCTGAAAAACCAGCAATTGCAAAATCGCGGATCAAAGATTCTGTTCCCCCAGCTAGAACTGCATCAGCTCTGCCATGGCGGATTAATTCTACAGCTTCTCCAATGGCTTGAGTTCCAGCAGCACAAGCCGTGGTGATGGTAATATTTGGGCCAAGCAGCTGGAATTCTTTGGCAATTAAAAACGCTGATAAATTTGGTATACCCGAAGGAAGGATAAACGGGTTTACCCTTTCAAACCCTTTCGTACGCAATGATTGAATCCCGTCGTCGATTTTATCAGCGCCTCCAATCGCGGTACCAAAGACAACCCCAAACCTTTCAGAATCAATATCATTCGAAGGAAGATGTGCATCTTGAAATGCTTGCATTGCTGACGCTAAGGCGATTTGGGCAGAGCGGGGAATACGGCGTGCTTCTTTTGTATCAAGGTAATCAGTTGGATTAAAACCGATGATTTCGCCAGCTATTTTACAAGGCAAATCACTGGGGTCGAATTGTGAAATCGTTCTAATGCCCGACACCCCATGGATGAGATTATCCCAATATGACTGCACTGACAATCCAATGGGATTGATCGTGCCCATGCCGGTAACAACAACGCGCCGCTTTGAATTTGATGAAAGATCAGTCATCCGCACCCCTGACTGTTGTGGTAGATAATCTTTCCTGAATAACCGTGCGAATTTCTTGTAATAAATTGACTTCTACAGCTTGACGAGCAACCTGAATAGCGCTAAGGATTGCCCGTTGATCAGAGCGCCCATGTCCGACAAAAACCAAACCATTGATGCCAAGCAATGGCGCCGCACCGTATTCTGCCGGATCCATAATCTTTTTAACGTTCACAAATGCTGGTTTAGCTAATAATCCGCCAATTTTTGTGCGAAAAGAAGACATCATTTCATCGCGAATGAGATCCGTTAAGAATTTTGCCACTGCTTCACTTGATTTTAAGAGGATATTTCCAGTAAAGCCATCAGTTACCACAACATCAGCGTCACCATTAAAAAGCTCTTTTCCCTCCACATTACCGATAAAATTAGGAATGAATTCTTTCATAAGCGGGAAAGCTGATTTAACCAGTTCGTTTCCTTTACCGGCTTCTTCGCCATTACTTAATAAGGCGACTTTTGGAGATGTTTTGCCAAGGATTTTTTCAGCATAAATGGAACCCATGATACCAAATTGTAACAGGTATTCGGGTTTACAGTCTGCATTTGCCCCGATATCTAAGACAACACAATGCCCCCCTCGAACGGGAAATTGTGCTGTTAGAGCTGGTCGGCGAACCCCGCGTATTCTGCCAAGATGTAATAAAGCGTTCACCATTGCCCCGCCGGTATTACCTGCGGTGACGAAAACATCTGCCTGTCCATTGCGAATTAGCTCCAACCCAACCGCCATGGAAGTATCTGATTTCCTCCGAGAGTTTTCAGCTGGCTTGTCGCTCATTTCAATGACCTCGGAGGCGTGAATCAATTGGACATTTTTAGGAATGGAGAATTGGCGGAATTTGTTTTCTAATAAAGGTTTTTGACCAACCAGGAAAATTTCATCGTTCGCAAAGCGTTGTGCTGCTTCGATGGTTGCCAAGATTTCTGGTTCAGGGTGACGATCGCTTCCCATAGCATCTAATACAATGCGCATATATAGCTCCTTTTTAAAATTAATAAGAAAGCTTTCTTGACAGGATGGGAAGTGAGATTATAATAATTCAGCCTTGCGCTGGTGCTGGAATTGGCAGACAGGCATGGTTGAGGGCCATGTGCCGCAAGGCGTGTGGGTTCAACTCCCACCCAGCGCACTAATTCTAACAAAAAATGAGCGATTTGGCGCTCGTTTTTTGTTAATCGCCTAATTTCATTTTCCTCTCTAGAAAACGTACAAAACCGGATAATAACAGTGTCATGGTTAGATATAAGAATGCTGCAACATTGAATGCTTCCATTACTCGAAAGGTACTGGACCGCCGTAATCGGGTGAGTTGGGTTAATTCATTTACTGCTAATACTGTTGCCAGAGAGGAATCTTTCAACAAAGCAATAAAATCATTCCCTAGTGGAGGAAGGATTCGGCGAATAGCTTGGGGTAGAATGATCAAGCGCATCGCTAATACATAATTCATCCCCAAAGATCGCGCTGCTTCCATTTGACCCTTACCGATTGATTGGATACCTGCTCGAAAAACCTCTGCTTCAAATGCACCATAGCCAAGTGCTAAGGCAATAATGGCGCGCATTTCCATCGAAACGGTACGAATGCTATAGGTTGCCATGCGATTAAACAAATCATGTAGGAAACCGCTCGGAAAAGTTGCAATTCCCCATTGTCCGGTTTTCATGATCATGTCCACAATAATCGGCATAAGTCCAAAAGCAATTAATAAGATAAGGACGACGAGCGGGATTCCACGCACCACTTCCACGTAGATTGTGGCAATTGTATTGATAACGATGTTTTTCGATAAGCGAGCCAATCCCACGAACAAACCAATGACAGATGCAATAGGAAAAGCGATTAATGTTATTCGTAAGGTGACTACAACACCCGACTTCAAGTACAGAAAAGTATCATGATAATTTGGATTAGCAAAAATAAGATAAATGATAATTAACCCGGTTATCAGTAAAATAATTGCCCACCAGGGAAGGTTGGAAAGGGAGAACTTTTGCGGGGTATATTCTTCATCCTTTTCAATGACCTTAGAACTTATCATGATTGATTTCCTTCAGAAATAATATAATATTTAGTAATTACTTCGTGCGCTAATTATTTTATTTGAGCGAAGCGAGACATATTTTTCAAAATAGTCTGCGCTTCGCTCTATGTCATAATTTTGGTCAGTGAGATTAGTGATAGAACGATTAAGCTAGTCTGTATACCTTATTGGATCAGACCCCATTTCTTATTCAATGCTTCTAAGGTTCCGTCATCGATCATAGACTGCAGGGCGGCATTGACTGCATCTTTTAGCTCACTTCCAGGCGGAAACACAAAGCCTAGTTGTTCGTCGGAAGTGATTTGACCAGCCACTTTAAGCTTCCCTGGGTTTTCGTTCATGAAGCCAAGTGCAGTTACATTGTCAATGACGACACCATCAATGTCATTGGAAAGCAAGGCTAGAACCGCGCCACCGAAATCCTCAAAAGATTTGACGCGTTCTTCGGGGAAGTTTTTCTTCGCAACGATTTCATTCGTTGTGCCTAATTGGGTGCCGACGATGCGCTTAGGATCAGCCTTTATCTCATCAACCGTAGCAGTTTCATCAGCTCGGACTAATAAAACCTGACCGATGGTGACATAGGGGATTGAAAAATCTACGATTTTTGCTCGCTCTTCTGTAATGGTGACACCATCAGCCAGCATGTCATATTCACCAGCTTGCATCGCCGGGAAGATGCCATCCCAAGCAGCTTGTTTAAATTCAGGGACACAATTGATGCGTTTGCAGATCTCACGAACGGTGTCATAATCCCAACCAACACCTTCACCGGTGGCTTCGTCAATCTTGTTGAATGGTGGATAGGCGTTTTCGACCGCAACAGTGATTTTCTTGCCACCTAAATCGGGCAGTTTGCTTGCTGCCGGGGCTTCTGTTGGAGCTTCAGTAGGAGCTTCAGTTGGTTGTGCTTCAGCGACGGTTGCAGTTGGTGGTTGAACGATTTCGGTCGCGGCTTCGGTTGCCATTTCAGTTGGTGCTGCTGCGGGGGTTGATGGTGTTGCGCATGCACTCAAAATCAGGCTTAAAATAATAAGAAACGGAAACACAATGGACTTTTTCATCTTTCTCTCCTCGTATATAAAAATTTCTTCGCCATTCAGCGATTATGGGGTAAACTATCCTTTGGCGATTTATATGCAAGAATAGACCAAAATGCCAAAAAATGCAAGAGTATTTGTAAACGAATTTTCGATTAATTTTTAAAAAGAGAGGCACAAATGGCGACATTTCCTGAATTTTCTTGGTTTGAAGAATTATGCAACAAATTAAATCAAGACGAACAATACAATCGAATTGCCCAAAAATGGGAAGGGGATTTTCTGTTTACAATCGAACCAGGCGGTGCAATAAAACAACCCATTCATGCATATATTGATCTCTGGCATGGAAAATGCCGCGCAATAAAGGAAATCAAAGATCCACAAGAAGTAAAAGCAAGTTTTGTGTTGAGCGCACCATATCCCAATTATGTTACTTTGTTAAAGGGTAATATTGATCCGATGCAAGCCATGTTAACCCGTAAGCTAAAAGTTCAAGGGAATATGGCTGTATTAATGCGCAGTATACCAACCGTGCTTGATTTTGTGCGCTGTTGCCGTGAGGTTACGGATGGATTTCTTGGGGAAGCACCTGAAAAATAAATACCGAATTGTGGTGGAAGATGAGGGTGAAATATTTGGACTGAGATAAAACAAAAGGGGAAATATCCCCACCGCGGCCTCCCAGATAAAGATATTGAAGACTATTGATATTCATCCAATTAGCCAGCTCTTCAGGGTTATTTCGATAATCTAATGTACGCTGGGCAATCGTATTTATCGTTTTAATTTCGTTGGGACTTGCGGTTAGGGCAAACAAGACTGGCGGAGGAATCGTCACCCTTTTTGCCAGTGCGGGAATCCAGGTGCCTCCGTCACTACCAGAATACAACCCATAACCCCATAAAAAAGGGTGGATGAGTATTTTCTCGTTTTGTGGGATATTTGCTTTAATCCAACTCATACTTTCCAAATCATCTCCGCGCACTAACATCGTGATCGGATTTAATATAGGCAGCATTTTTGGAATCGCAATTCCAGAAAGGATGATGAATGCTAGGAAAACAAGAATATAACGGATACCAGGAGATGGTATTGGGAAGAAAACATTTCCACGCAATAGGATATCTGTAATAAAAAAACCGCCAAGTGCTGCAATGGGGAAAAACAAGCTAATCGTCACAGATGTTGCATTGATCAAACCCAAACCTGGTAATCCAAGATAGGGAAGATAAACGCTCGCGAAACATAATCCCACCCACGCTAAAAGGATCAATACACCTTGATTCCTATGCCATAATCCCCAGAGGATTCCTAGACCAGCAAGGATCAAACTCAGTTTCCCTAAGCCTGCTGTGAGCAATCCAATTGGTATTGTTTCTAATGCTTGACCATTTCCGCGCCAGGCATTCATTTCAGGATAGATAAGGCTGAGCCACGCTTTGGGTAACCAGGGAAGGCTAAATGCGAAAGTAAATAATATTAATAAAATAATCGAGACACTAATGGATTGAAGTTGGATAAAATCTTTATTTCGGAAATGAACCCAGATCGTTGGAATGGTAACCAGCAATAAGAAAAACGCTAGAAAGAGGCTGACCCGATAATGAGTAATGATCAAAGCACTGGAAAGAATTGCAAATAGGGCAATTTCTCGAAGCCGATCATGATTTGAACCAACCCTTTGTGAAGTAAGAAGATGCGCATAGATTTGTATGATCGCCGGCATAATGACCAAACCAGCAAGTTGCGTATATCGTCCCCAGCTTGTATAATATGCTGGCATGGGGGTGATCAAACCCACGATCATTGCGGAAACTATTGCCATCCAACGGTTTGAAAATAATGATCTTGTAAATGAATACACACTATAAACACATAATGCATTTAAAACCTGTCCAAATAATAGCATGGATTGGGGAAGGCTTAAACCACTTAGCCAGGTAAAAAAAGCCAACATTGCATGAAAACCGGAATGATACGAAGCGGTACTTATATGTACGAATGGTTCATACGTGTTCGGGAAGGTGCCTTGATCGAGAATAATACTGGTAATTAAGGAATGATGAATAGAATCCACCCAAGCTGGGGCAACTAAGTTACGGCTCATGATCAACCGAACGAAAAGAGATATCAGGAATATAAAAAAAAGAAAGAGGTCTTCGAATTTTATAATGCGAAAGAAGCGTGGTATATTGCGTATAGATATAATAGTAGAAATTACCAACAAGCTGTAGAAAAATATTCGGACAGAAATAGGGTTCCACTTGAGATCGATCCAAGTCGTCCATGCTAAAATGATTGGATAAATGCTCAAGCTTGTTGCAATGATTAAAAATAGTTGTAACGATAAATCTACATCTTTTTCTACTTTCAAAAATTTGATTAATAAAAATCCAGGCAGAATTAGGAAAATAAAGAATGGAATGATTAAATTAATATTTATAATAAATGCTTTGAAATCATACAGGAAAGTGGAGAAGGTATAACGATAATTCACAGAGAACCCAAGATCAAACCCTGTATCAGCATTATCGAGAAAGAGTGTCCCTTGAGGATAGCTATCCAGCTTGCTTCCAAATAGCCAAATCGGAGAGGAATCTGACTGTATTACAACCTTATATAAGCCAGCAGGTATATATATATCCTTTGGAATGGGTACGTCTACAAATTGATGTAACGGATAAGGTACATCTGTAGAATAGAGCAAAATGGTTTTATCTTTTTGTGCATAGAGAGAGAAATGGATTTTTCCATTTTGTGAAGATGATACTGATGAAGATGCCCAAAAATGAAATGCGCTTAATGAGGCTTGCGGTAAGAAGATGGTTTGGCTTGCAGTTTGATTATTGGCTAATAGGATCAAAGCATCTGTATGTAACTCTTGGGACGATTCGGGATCATATAAAGAGGCACAGCCGCTTAGAAATAAACCGAAAAACAGGAGGAGGAAGCTCGTAAGCGCGAGCTTCCTAATCCCCAATTTGTTGATGCAGGTAAGCTTCGATAAACCCATCGATATCGCCATTTAAAACTGCTGTTGTATTGCCAGTTTCGTAGCCAGTGCGGTGGTCTTTCACCATTTGATAGGGATGCAAAACATAAGAGCGGATTTGTGATCCCCATTCAACTTTTTGAAACTCACCACGCAACTGTGCGAGTTGTTCTTCTTGCTCACGTTGTTTTATTTCCAATAAACGAGCACGCAAGACTCGCATAGCATTTTCACGATTTTGAATTTGGGAGCGCTCATTTTGACAGGTTACAACGATGCCAGTTGGTATATGGGTTATCCGAACAGCGGTGTCATTTTTCTGAACATTTTGTCCACCTGCCCCGGCGGAACGATATGTATCGATGCGTAAATCGTTCGGATTTATTTCTATTTCCGTATCATCTTCAACCTGTGGTAAGACCTCAACAAGGGCAAAAGAAGTGTGCCGGCGGTGGGCTGCATCAAAGGGTGACAAGCGGACCAAACGATGCACTCCTTTCTCTGAGCGAAGCTTACCATAAGCATATTTTCCGTTTACCGCAATAGTCACGCTTTTAATACCGGCTTCCTCGCCTTCGCTGCGATCGAGTATTTCAGTCTCATACCCATTCGCTTCTGCCCAGCGGAGGTACATTCTTTCAAGCATCTCAGCCCAATCCTGAGAATCGGTGCCACCTGCGCCGGCATGAATAGCCAGTAAAGCATTTCCGAAATCATATTTTCCCGAAAACATAGCGTAGAATTCACGCTGTTTGAGATCTTTTTCAATTTGCTCTATCTCTGCTTCGAGTTCTGGGCGTAAACTCTCATCTCCTATACTGGCTAACTCAGAAGCATCCGCAATTTTTTGTTTTATTTCCAGAAATGGTTCAATTTGTTCCCTGAGGTTTGCCAGTTTTTGCATGATGCTTTGGGCAATTTCGGGTTGTTGCCAAAAATCTTCGGCCTCAGATTGTTTTTGTAATTCCTGAATTTGTTTTTCTTTTTCGGCTATGTCAAAGACGCACCAGGAGATGGTTGATTCGTTCTTCGAGTTCTTTCAATCTTTCCAATATATCTTCCATAACTTCTCCCATTATGTTTATGCGGATGTCTTTTCTAATAAGCCATCAACAAACAATTGCGGATCGAAAGGTTCTAGATCATCAATGGCTTCACCTAAGCCGGCGAAATAAATTGGAGCCCCAAGTTCATTTTGAATAGAAAAGACCATCCCACCCTTCGCGGATGAATCAAGTTTCGCTAAAATAACGCCGTTTATATTCACTGCGTTTTTAAATGCTTTTGCCTGATTGAGCGCGTTTTGCCCGGTTGTAGCATCTAAGACCAACCATGTGTAATGAGGCGCGTTGGGTAATGCTTTGCCAATCACCCTATAGACCTTTTTAAGTTCTTCCATCAAGTTAAAACGTGTGTGCAATCTTCCAGCAGTATCTATTATCCCAATATCCATATTACGGGCTATTGCGGCTTGAATGGTATCGTATGCGACTGCCCCGGAATCACCGTTAGGCTGACCGACAATTATCGGAAGATGTAATCGGTCAGCCCATGTTTCGAGCTGGTCTACAGCAGCGGCACGGTAGGTATCGGCTGCTCCAAGGATGATTTTGTAATTTTGCCGTTGAAAATAATAAGCAAGCTTCGCAATAGTGGTTGTTTTCCCGGAGCCGTTAACGCCGACAATTAAAATGATGGTAGGATGGTTGTCGATGGAGATTGGAGGGGGCGAAGAAAGGCGTTTCAACAATTCCGTTCGAAGTTCATTTTCCAAATCGCTGCTTTTAATGATGTTTTTTTGAATTTGGATTTCTTTTAGAGAATCAATAATCGTTTGTGTTGTGCTGACTCCAACATCAGCCTGGAGGAGTAACGCTTCCAGGTCATCAAATGTGCTCTCATCAATGTCACCCCCGCCAAACAAAGCACTGATTTGATGAAAGGTTGTTTTACTTGTTTTCGATAAACCGTTTTTCCATTTTGTAAATATATTTGCCATAGATTGGGATTATAACATGTCTATAAAGGTGTTTATTGATGCTATAATTTTGCTATGACTGAAAAAATTACTCATTTAGACTCAAGCGGCAGCGCACGGATGGTGGATGTTGCCAATAAATCAGAAACGGAACGGATAGCCATTGCCAAAGGAGAAATTGTGATGCAAAGCAAAACTTTGCAAGCTATTCAAGAAGGCAATGCTCCGAAAGGGGATGTTTTGGGAGTGGCAAGGATTGCTGGCATTATGGCAGCAAAGAATACATCCCATTTGATTCCATTGTGCCATCCATTAATGTTGGATGCAATTCGTGTAGATTTGGAATTTGATCCGAATTTACCTGGGGTACAGATTCGAGCAGAAGTTAAAAGTCATGGAAAAACGGGGGTTGAAATGGAAGCTTTAACCGCGGTTAGTGTTGCGGCATTGACAGTGTATGATATGGCAAAGGCATTAGAGAAAACAATGCGGATTCAAAATATCCGCCTTGTTGAGAAACATGGTGGTAAAAGCGGTGATATCGTCAATGAGTAATCTGGAGGAAGTGTGAAAATTAATTTGTTATATTTTGCTACTTACAAACAACGGATCGGAAAAGCACAAGAAGAAATAGAATTAGAAAAAGCGGTCAAGGTAAAAGAATTAAAAAAATTGTTAATAGAAAAATATCCAGAGGCAGGTTTTCAACAACAATCTACTTTAATCTCAGTCAATAAAGAATTTGCTTTTGATGATGATATTATCCCCGATGAAGCGCAAGTTGCTATCTTTCCGCCTGTCAGTGGGGGCGATATGACAGAGGGGAAATCAACCATTATCAAATTAACGCAAGATAAATTAGAGCTTGAAGAAATAATGAGTGAGTTGATTTTACCAACCACCGGTGCAGCTTGTGTGTTTTTGGGGTTTGTTCGTCAAATTACACAATTGAAAGAAGTGCGTCATACTTCCCGTTTGGAATATGAGGCATACCCAGAAATGGCAAATGAAAAAATGCTTCAAATCGCCAATGAAATACGCCAAAAATGGCCTCTTGTAGAGGGTATCGCCATTATTCAGCGGATTGGAGTCTTGCCAGCGAAAACCCCAACTGTGGCAATCATTTGTACTGCCGCGCATCGGGATGCCGGAATTTTTGAAGCGGCCCGTTATGGTATCGATAGGTTAAAACAGATCGTTCCCATTTGGAAAAAAGAAGTTGGTGAAAACGGGGAATATTGGGTGGAGGGAAATTATATTCCCAAAGCGGGTGAATAAAAAATGGAGATAAGCATTAAATGTAGTAATTGCGGAAATCCGTATCCAGAAGCGGGTGCACCTTACCGCTGTACGAAATGTGGTGGCATTTATCAAATAAAATTGATGCCACAATTTTTCATTGAAAATGCGGGACGATCAGAAGGAATATGGTCTTCTCTAAATCCAGATTGTTTAAACGCCAAGGATCATTTGATCACACTCGGTGAGGGAAACACACCTCTGATCCAAGATCAAATCGAAGTAAAAAACCAAGCCTGGGACGTGCATTACAAATGTGAGTTTATCAACCCAACTGGATCTTTCAAGGATCGCGGATCAGCAGCAATAATCACATTTTTAAAGGAGCGAGGAATAGAAAATATTTTTGAAGACTCATCTGGGAATGCTGGCGCTTCTATTGCTGCTTATGCAGCGCGGGCAGGGATGAGAGCAAACGTTTATGTACCAGCGCAAGCATCTGGGGTCAAAAAAGAACAAATCAAACAATACGGGGCAAATATGATTCTCGTAGAAGGACCCCGTTCGAAGGTGAGCGAAGTATTGCTTCGAGATTTATCAAAGGATAATTCGGGTTATAGCGCCTATGCAAGTCATGCTCATATGCCATTTAATTTATACGGTTATGCAACCATCGCTCTCGAAATATTCAAGCAATTGGGTAAATCACCGGGAACGATTATGACACCTCTAGGTCAGGGAGGATGTTTGTTAGGCGTTTATTATGGATTCAAATCGTTATTAGAAAACGGTTTCATTGATCGAATTCCAACATTCATAGGTGTCCAGGCACGCGCCTGTGCGCCATTATGGGCAACCTTTGAATATGGTGTCAGCGGGTTGCAATGGGTATCAGAAGGAAATACCATTGCAGAAGGTATACGGATTAAATATCCTGTTAGAGGGGATGAGGTTTTGCAAGCAATACAAATGAGTAACGGTAAAATATTTGCTGTAGATGAGGAAGAAATTATCAATGCCGGTGTTCATTTAGCTCACAAAGGGTTATTAGTGGAACCAACTTCGGCAGTTGTTGAGGCTGCTTTAATTCAGCATATCGATGAATTTAATCCGCCAATTGTCGCAATCTTGACCGGAAGTGGTCTAAAAACTATGGAGGTATATGGTCGATCTGCCAATCCAAAATGAATATTTATTTAAACGTGCATTAACCCATCGCTCATATTTAAATGAGCATATGGATGCCTTAGAAGATAATGAACGCCTGGAATTTTTAGGTGACGCTGTGATTGATTTTTTTGTTGCATCATGGATTTATCATCATTTTCCAGAAATGGCAGAAGGCGATCTAACCCGCCTACGCTCAGCATTAGTAAGGACAGAACAACTCGCGGAGTTTGCTCGAAAGTTGGATTTGGGTTCACTGATGTTACTTGGTAAAGGAGAAGCCGAATCAGGCGGAAGAGAAAGGCCGAATCTACTGTGTGCCACTTTTGAAGCATTGATCGGCGCGATTTATCTGGATGGCGGTATCGAGGTGGTATCCCAATTTTTAGAACCCTTTATCAAAGAAGCTGCCTATGAAATTCTGGCAAGTAGTAAGGAACGGGATCCGAAAAGTGATTTACAGGAATGGGCTCAATCCCAAGGATTTGGTACACCTTATTATCGCACGGCATCGGTGAAAGGCCCAGAACACTCAAAAACATTTGAAGTGGAAGTTTATATTGGGGATCATTGTTATGGGAGAGGCGAAGGACCGAATAAGCGCATTGCAGCAAAGAGTGCCGCAAAAGCCGCATTAAAATCATTAGGTTTGGATATTTAATATGGCCCATCGTCTTAAATCATTAGAACTGCAAGGGTATAAAACTTTTGCCTCTCGCACGAGATTTGAATTTAGCAAGAATATCACAGCCATTGTTGGACCTAATGGATCTGGTAAATCGAATATAACCGATGCCATCCGTTGGGTTTTAGGTGAACAGTCGTTTAGCATCCTGCGCGGGAGAAAAACGGAGGATATGATTTTCTCTGGATCAGAGAGCCGCCCCAGATCGAGTATGGCTTCTGCTACGATGGTTTTCGATAACACCGATCAATGGCTGCCAATTGATTTTAGTGAAGTGGCAATCACCCGGCGAGCATATCGCGATGGGCAAAACGAATATCTGATTAACGGGCAAAAAGTACGCTTGAAAGATGTGAATGAATTGATCGCCAGTGCAGGCCTTGCGGAGAGAACCTATACGGTGATAGGACAAGGATTGGTTGATGTTGCTTTAGCTTTGAAAGCGGAAGAACGCCGTCAACTTTTTGAAGAGGCAGCTGGGATTGGTTTATATCGTGGGCGGCGAGAAGAAGCGCTGCATAGATTGGATGCCACCCGGCGAAACCTTGAACGATTACAAGACATCTTATCAGAGCTCGAGCCACGTCTGCGAAGCCTCGAAAAGCAGGTTAAACGTTTTGAGGAAGTTGAGCAAATTAAAAAGGATTTAAAAGTACTATTACTGGAATGGTACGGGTTTCACTGGCATAAAGAACAATTGGAACTGATTACTGCCAAGGATGTGGTCAGTGAGCAAGAAAAAATATTGAAAACTGCGCGCATTAATTTAGCTAAAAAAGAAGAAGAGAATGTTCAAATAAAACAACAGTTAGAAGTGTTGCAGAACGAGCGTAACGAATTAAAGCAAAAGCTTTCAGAATTAGGGCAGCAACAACAAAAATGCGAACAACAAATAGCGGTGCTTCAGGAACGCAAAAGGTATCTCGAACAACAGCAATTAATCACGGGCGGAGAGATTACACAAAGAAAAGAAGAGCTGGATTATATCAATAAAGAACTCATTGAAATTGAAGCGGAAATTAAAACCGCGGAGCAAGATTTTGCGGATGTATCGGAGAAAGCAGAGAAAGCACGTGCGGAATTTGACCAAAAGAAAAAAGAATGGGAGATAAGGAAACAGGAAATTGATAACTTATCCAATCAACAGGAGAGATTGATCCGTACAAAAGCAGAATTAGAAGCAAAAATTAATGAGACACAGCAAAGGATACATCGCTTGGAAGGAAGTATTAGCGAGCATCAAAACACTATTCAGGTTTTAGAGAACGAAATCAAAAATCAAAATCAATCCAAGACCGTCATAGAAAAAAATTTGCAGGAATTAAAAAGCCAATTTCAAACTCAACAACATAAGTTGAATGATGTACTGCAAATAGAAAAAGAACTTATTGTTCAAAAAAACAATTTACAAGAACAACTTACTAAGGTAGAGACCAGATTATTACAGTCCAAAAC